>JAFIER010000239.1 GCA_020832465.1 Bernardetiaceae bacterium | reverse complement strand
TTAGATAAAGCAAAGTCGCAAAAAGCAAATAGAGAGGTCTATACCGTCGTGCAGCCCGATTTGTGTGTCATTTGCGATAAAAATAAAATTGACCGAAGGGGTGCTATTGGCGCACCTGATTTGATTGTAGAAATCCTCTCGCCTGGCAATGCTAAAAAAGAAATGCAAACCAAATACGCCCTTTACGAAGAAGCAGGCGTGCGTGAATATTGGATTGTATATCCATCAGAGCATGTATTGCAACAATTTGTACTAAACGAAGAAAATAAATACGAGCTTAAAAATAGTTTTGCCGAAAATGACATCGCTCACGCTCATATTTTTCCTGATTTGAAAGTTGATTTGGGTGAAGTTTTTGAGGGTGATGAAGATTTTGAATAAATCCACTTTTTAGGATTTACTTGATTGGCTTAATCCTGAAAATCTTTGAATCCCGTGAATCCTGATTCTGACAATTATCTTTGATAAGTATTATTTCTAAGCCCATTTTTCTATAGCGTGTGGTTTGCAAACCCCACGCTATGGAAAAAGGTATAGTAATATGGTAATGAGTCATAAAACTTCTAAACAATCCACTCCTCAGCTTCTTTGATATTGCTAAAGAAACTGGTTGTGAGCTGCGAAGCAATATCCTCTGACATCATTTGCTCGATAGATACTTGAGTAAAAATATCTTCGGGTACGATAAAAGCAATTTGCGCTAAACCAGCCTCTACGCATTTGCGAAAATAAGCCTCGCCACTCCACTCTTGCAAATCGGGCGTAACGACAAAGGCATAGTCTCGAGTATCAGCAATCATTTTTACAGGATTGTACGATGCTACTACAGCAGCCATGTCTTCTACTGTTTTTTTGTAGTCACTTTCTTCCATGTCTTCCGTAGCAGCTTTCCAAATATTTTTCATAACATCTGAGTCAGCGTAATAGACTACTGAAACATATTCATTTTTAAAAACTTCTTTTCCTGAAGATAATTTTTCTGACATAATTTTGGGTTTTGGGTAAGTAGATAATTTATGTGCAATTCAACAATCAATTTTAGAACTAACAGTTCTGGCAGAACTGTTAGTTCTAAAATTGATTGCAAGTACTTATAGAGCATAGTTATTGTTTGCTTTACTCGGTTATTTTTGCTTTAATTCTATGATTAGGTAAGTAAAGTCAAATCCTCTCCAGCTTTCGGGGTTTTCTTTATAAATGCTATGTGAGAATCCACAATTTTCAATTAAGCCAAAAAGTTCATCTAAGTCGCACATTTCGCGGTCTGCGCCTAAAAATAATCGTCCTTCTGACGAGAGGTAACGGGGTACTGTTTCTAAAAAATTTCGTTGAAACTTATAACCAGGATCAAACCCAGCTCGAAACTCTACTGCCTCTACGCCACCTGGATCGTGAGGAATGAAAGGGATATTCCAAAATATTAAATCAAATTTTTGCTCTGGAATAGCTTCAAATACACTCCCATTATATACTTGGCAATCTACCCCCCAGAACATCGCATTAGCCTGTACGCATAAAGACGACATAGGGTTTATATCCGAAGCGTGTGCCTCTACACCTTTTTCCTTAGCTACGGTCAAAATAGCAGCGCCGCTTCCAGCCCCCATTTCTAAGGCTTTGCAACTACCATTCTGCTTTACAATATCACGTGCAATTTCTGACATGCGCTCCGAGAGAAAAGGAGTCGTACAGTCAGCGGGAAATACCTTAGGCAAAATAATAATTTCTTGCCCACGAAAATCCATAATTCCGTAAGGATTAGTAGAAATGATCTCTTTTGCCGCAGCGGCAATGGCTTGTTGTTGTTCGCTTACTTCTGACATAATGTGTAGGGATAAAGTGTGATGTTTAAAGGCAAAAACAACAGCTAATAACCGTTTGTTTTTACAAAAAAATTTTAAATGCAATTAAGTAAATTTACGGACAAAAAGCTACATTTTTTTGCATTAAACATTACTTATGTTTTGAATTGATAAAAAAACCATAATTAAGCTGTATTTATTGCTTTAAAAGCATTATATCCTACTATGAGATAGCATTAAGACAATAAGTGTGTTTGATATTAGGCTATTTTAGGGGCTAAAAATGCAATTTATCTAAAAAAAGCACTTAAAGGTTCTATATTTTGCGCTGAACTAATAGTTTTCGAAAAGCTGTTAATGCTGAAATTATTTTAGTTGTTACTAACTTGACGTACACCCAAGGTATCGTAGTATGGGTCTTTTTACAAAAAAACGCTTAATAGCTACGAAATTAGCGCAATAAATTAGATATTTGCAACAACAAACCAAATACTTATTATTTTGTCAGAATTGAAGCATATCCTCGTTACTACTTTTTGGTCTTATAAAGACGCACTTATTCAAACCTATACGCTACCTTATCTCAAAATCATGCAGGGTTATCTGCCTGAGGGTAGCCGTATTTATCTGCTAACTATCGAGCAAAAGCGGTTTCGTATGAACCGAGAAGAGGCACAAGCGGCTGATAAAATGCTTTCCCAGCACGGTATTATCAACTTGCGCTATCCTTATTACCGCTTCGGCAAACGTTCTATGATGAACTGGAGTAGAATTATATCGAGGCTTTGTACGCTTGTTGTGCGCAAAAAAATTGCCTATATTCATTCTTTTTGCCTTACTTCAGGCTCGGCGGGCTATCTTATTTCGAAGCTTACTGGTAAACCTTTCGTTATTGATAGCTATGAGCCACATGCTGAAATTATGACCGAGAGCAATACTTGGTCTGAAAGTAGCTTTGCATTTCGTTTTCTTTTTCGTATGGAAAAACTCGAATCTCGCCACGCAAAAGCTATTATTTCTTGTACCGATGGTATGCGTCATTACGCCCTTGAAAAGTACGGTGTTGATGTTTCTAAAAAACCTTTTTTTGTCAAACCTGCTTGCGTAGATTTAGCACTTTTTAGCCCTGATAAGCGCAAAAATCCCGATCTATTAGCCAAATTTGGTCTTCAGGATAAGGTTACTTGTGTATATGCGGGTAAGTTTGGCGGTTCGTATATGGAAAAAGAAGTTTTTGATTTTTGGAAAGTGTGCAGTGGATACTGGGGTCAGAAGTTCAGGGTATTGATTTTGACGATTCATAGCCGTGAGGAGATAGAAAACTATTGCGCTGCCAGCGATTTAGACCCCAATATTGTGCATAGTCAGTTTGTATATCATGCCGAGATTCCCGATTATATGGGACTGGCTGATTTTGCAATAACACCCTTCAAGCCTGCGCCCTCCAAACGCTACGGCACGCCCGTCAAAGATGGTGAATATTGGGCAACAGGGCTACCCGTAGTCATTACCCCCGATATCTCTGATGATTCGGATATTATAGAGCGTTACGATATAGGTGCTATTATGCGTCATTTTGATAGCGAAAGCTACCTCCAGATTGCCCAAAAGATAGATTTGCTTTTACAAACACCCGAGCAGACGTATCAAAAAATCAGAGCCGTAGCCGAGAAATATCGAAGTTTTGAGATTGCTCACCGTGTGTATGCACAAATTTACGGAGAGTAAATGACCAGTTCATACTACTATACATTTTTCTATAGCATGGGGTTTGCAAACCCCACACTATGGAAAAATGGGCTTAGAAATAACATTTCTCAAAGAAATGTTATTTCTATATGGAGAATGTCCAGTAGTATGGAGTTAGTTATATAAAATAGCGTACAGGATTCGTATTAGTATTTGCGATGCGCACAGCTATCGTCGGAAAAGCAGTTTGTAGCTGCTCGGCAAGCAGTTCGCAGGTATAGATTTCGCTTTCGTAATGTCCAATATCGGCAATAATAATTTTATCATCGGCATCAAAAAATTCGTGATATTTATAATCTGCGGTGATAAAAATATCAGCTTTTGCACGCATTGCATCAGCGAGTAAAAAACTGCCCGCCCCTCCGCAAACAGCTACCCGTTCAATTTTATCATCAGCCTTAAATCTTGTATGCTTAATCAGAGGCAGTTTCATAGAGGCTTTGAGGTGTGCTAAAAAATCTGCTACCGGCATAGGTGAAGCTAACTGCCCTACCATACCTGCGCCGACATTTTCGCTTGTTGGCAATGGCACTTTAGGTACTAATATTTTAGGATTTTGAATACCAATGCGTTCACAAATTTTGGCATTTACGCCATGCGATACATTGTCTAAGTTTGTATGAATTGCGTAAAGTCCTATTTCATTTTTAATAGCTGCAATAAGGCTACGAGCTACATAATCTTGGTAAGAAAACTTTTTAATCCCCCTGAAAACAATGGGGTGATGCGAAACAACAAGGTTTGCTTGCTCCCTTGCTGCTTCAAAAACAATATCTTCTGTTGCATCTAAGGAAACTAATATATGCTTTACTTCGAGGGCAGGATTGCCATAAATCAAACCCGCATTGTCGTAAGACTCTTGCAAGTGAGTGGGGGCAAGCTTTTCTAAAAAAAGGCAAATATCTTGAATAGAAATCATAGGAGTAGAATTACATAGTTTTGAGGTGCACCCAGATTTTAGGGTTTTAATTTTTTACTATTTAGGCGCGCGTATGTAGAGGTAAACTGCTACAACGGCAAAGATTATATTAGCAATCCATACGGATAGCTGTGGTGGTATTGCGCCATTTTGCCCCATACTTCGCCCAATAATGACAAATATAAGAAATATAAAAGCAAGTATAAAGCCTATTGCTATTTGTGCACTTGTGCCTTGCCTCGATTTTTTAGAGGAGACTGTAACGCCCATAAAAGTGAGAATAATAATAGCAAAAGGGGAGGCAAAACGCTGATATTTTTCTACATAAAACTTACCTAAGTCCTTTGTTTGTCCTCTTTCGAGTTGCTCTTCGATATAGTTATCGAGTTGCTTGAAGGTCATGGTTTCGTGTAAGTTGTGTTTGCTTTCAAAGTCTTGTGGGCGTATGGGTAGTAGTGTGTCTAAGCCTCGAGTGCGCACGATATACTCGCGCTCTTCAGTAAAGCGATGTATCATATAATCCTCTATATGCCAAGATTTTTTAAGACTATCCCATTTAATAATTTCGGCAGAGAGTTTTTCTACCAATCGGTTGTCAATAATTTTTTCGAGTGTAAATTTTCTGCCTGTATGGGTGCGGTTGTTATAGCTTTGCATATAGGCATATACGTTCGGCGCAATTTTAAAATGCACGTTGCGCTCGTCATAAGAAAATGGACGTTTGATATATGCAACTTCAAACTCTACACGGGCTTTATTAGACTGTGGAATGACCCAGCCATTGAGGTAGAAAGTGCCAGAGGCCACTAAAATAGCTACCAATAAATAAGGCAACATAAGCCTGCGATAGCTAATGCCGCCACTAATCATAGCAATAAACTCCGTACGCGCAGCCAAACGAGAAGTTACAAAAACAGTAGCAATAAAAATAAGCAAGGGCGAAATCATATTCGTGATATAAATCACAAAATTGAAATAATAATCTACAAAAATCTCTTTGGCAGATACATTATTTCTCAAAAAATCATCACTTTTTTCGCTGTAGTCAATTACACAAATAACCGATACCATGACTAATACTACGAAAACGTAAGTTGTCAGAAATTGCTTGAAGATATATCGGTCTATGATTTTCATATTTTTTTTTATTTCTGTTTTAAGTTTTAAGGACTTAGTTTTATTGGGTGTACTTCAAGTTAGTCAATCGGCTTAAGTACTTGGATAAATTTAGTTTACACTACTGTATGTATTTGGTGTGGAATTTTAGAACTAACAGTTCTGGCAGAACTGTTAGTTCTAAAATTTTATTAAATGTCTGCTGACTGCACTACTACAAAGCCTACGCTACAGAAAAATGTATAGTGGCATGTAAATTTTTACAAAAGTAAAAGTCTTCGAGCATAAATCCCTACTTTTAATGAAAATTAACCTAAAATTACAAAGGCTTTGGCATAAAATTTTGGTTTTTTTTCTTTTTAGCTTTACTTTGTGGTTTCAATCACTAAGCTAACCTCCTCTATGTCTGCATTGATTTTTTTGAAGAGTTTGTATTTACAAAAGCGTTTTTATATTTTGCTTTTGAGTATTGCTTTTATTTTTGCTGTAAGTTTTGTTTTGCCTTGGTTATTTATTGTGGCTCAAATACTTTTTGTGGTCTTTTGGGTTTTATTCATTGTTGATATGTTCATGCTGTATAAGGTTTCTGACACTATCGAAGTCGAGCGGCGAATGGCAGCCAAACTTTCTCTTTACGATGAGAACCCTATTAAACTACTGATTAAAAACTACGGCAAAAACCCTTTGCAAGTAGGCATTATCGATGAGCTACCATTTCAGCTCCAAAAGCGAGACTTTATGATAACAGCTACACTTCCAGCAGGTGGGCTACTTCAATCTATTGAGTATCATATCTCCCCTAAAAAAAGAGGTGTGTATGAGTTTGGTAAAATTCATTTTTTTATCCAGCTTAAGATTCGTTTTTTAGAAATGCGAAAATCTAAAAATCTTACCCGAGAGGTCGCTGTTTATCCGTCCATTATCCAAATGAAAAAATACGAACTTATGGCAATGTCGAGCATTATGCGCACTCAAGGTGTGCGTAAGCTACGGCGAATTGGACACAGCTATGAGTTTGAGCAAATCAAAAACTATGTACGTGGTGATGACTATCGCAGCATAAACTGGAAAGCTACCTCAAGAAGAGGTGAACTTATGATTAACCAATTCCAAGAGGAGCGTTCACAAAGAATTTATGTCGTGATTGATAAAAGCCGAAGCATGCGCATGCCATTCAACGGGCTTACGTTGCTCGATTATGCCATAAATAGTGCACTTGTTATTCTTAATGTATCCCTACAAAAAGGCGATAGAGCAGGACTTATCAATTTTTCAAAAGAAATAGATTTTTCTTTGCGTGCAGAGCAAAAAAGTGGGCAATTGCGCAAAATCCTCGAAGCCTTATATCGCATCGAGACGGACTTCCCCGAAGCCAACTACGAACACCTCTACCAGCATATCCGAAGACAAGCTACGGGGCGTTCATTGCTATTTTTGTTTAGTAATTTTGAAAGTTTCGCTGCTTTAGAGCGATCCCTACCCGTACTTAGGCGATTAAACAAACAGCATTTACTTATTGTTGTATTTTTTGAAAATAGCGAACTCTCAGAGTTTGCTTATCAGCAAGCAGAGGATTTGGAGGGTATTTATGAGCGCACTATTGCACAAAAATTTACCTTAGAAAAACAGAGAATGGTCAGTGAGCTTAAAGCCTATAATATTCAGTATATACTTACTAAGCCCGAAGAGCTCTCTATCAATAGTATCAATAAATACTTGGAAATCAAAGCTAAGGGATTGCTATAACAGCAGCCACCATAGCATTGACAAAGTTTCAAGTTTTGTCAATACTGGAGTCTAAACACCCATATAATACACACATATATACACACACAACAGTTAATTTATTTTTCGATTTTATGATTATTTACAACGAATGAAATTTATTAGTCTGAACGAATGGGGTGTTTTCCCTTACAATCTCGATAAGCCTTTATTTATCGCTGGTCCTTGCAGTGCCGAAACGCCAGAGCAGTTAGAAGCTACTTATGGCGGCATTAAAGCTGAAGGCAATTTAGTTGCTATGTTGCGCGCTGGTGTGTGGAAGCCCCGTACCCGTCCTAATTCTTTTGAGGGGGTAGGGGCAGAATCTTTACCCTGGTTAGTAGAAATGCGCCAAAAGTTTGGTATGCCCATAACAATAGAAGTGGCTAATCCCGCTCACGTACGCATTGCCCTTGAGCATAAAGTCGATGTCCTTTGGCTTGGCGCACGTAGCACTGTAAATCCTTTTACAGTACAAGAAATTGCCGATGAGCTTGAAGGTATAGATATTCCTGTAATGGTCAAAAACCCAATTAACCCCGACCTTGAGCTTTGGGTGGGTGCTATTGAACGCCTTTATAATGCAGGAATTAGACGCATAGCCGCTATACATCGAGGGTTCTCTACGCATAGCAAAAGCAAATACCGCAACGAACCTATGTGGCAAATTCCACTTGAGCTAAAAAGCCGATATCCTGACCTGCCCCTGATTTGCGACCCCAGTCATATCGGAGGTACAAGAGAGCTTATTGCACCCGTATGCCAAAAGGCTATGGATTTGAACTATGAAGGGCTAATGATAGAAACCCATTGCAATCCCGATGAAGCATGGAGCGATGCCAAACAGCAAATAACGCCACAACGACTCGGAGAAGTGCTCAATGGATTACAAATAAGAGGTAGCTCTTCTGATAATCCAGAATTTATAGACCAGTTGGCTGTATTGCGAGAGAAAATAGACCGCATTGATAAAAACCTCATAGAAGATTTGAGCATGCGCATGAAACTCGTTACTGAAATTGGAGACTATAAAAAAGCGAATAACGTCGCTGTTTTTCAAGTAGAACGTTGGATAGAAGTCTTTCAATCAAGACCTGAATGGGCTGAAAAACTTGGACTAAGCAAAGATTTTACTGCCCAAATCTATAAGCTCATACACGACGAATCGATAAGAGTACAGACCACAAGGCAGTAGTAGATACCAGAATATTTTTAGGATAAGATAAACCATAAATCATCATGACCATTTTCACAAAAATCATTAAAGGAGAAATACCCTCCTATAAAATTGCTGAAAATCAGCACGCCTACGCATTTTTAGATATACGACCGCTCAAAGAGGGGCATGTCTTGGTCGTACCTAAAAAAGAAGTGGATTATATCTTTGACCTCGATGACGAGACTTGGACAGCCCTGCATCTCTTTGCCAAACAAATAGGCGTGGCTATCAAAAAAGTAATCCCATGCCAGCGCGTGGGTATAGCTGTTATCGGATTAGAAGTACCTCATGCACACATTCACCTTATTCCGATTGATAGCGAAAAAGATTTATCTTTTGCCAACAAACGCCTCTCCTTAAGCGAAGAGGAGTTTAAAAATATAGCCCAAAAAATTCGTGAGGCTTTGTAGTCAATGGAAAAATGAGGTTAGAAATAACATTTATCAGAGAAATCTTATTTCAGACCGCCCAATGTCTTTGTGGACTTAATCGAGTAAAAGGGGTTGTGTAAAAAGTCTCCTTTTTTAAAAAATAAAGAGTAAAAAGAGCTATATTGTGAAATACTACAGCCACAACACACTCCTCTTACCCTTATGGACACAAATATAGTAAAAAAATCTGAGATACGTTTTAAAGTTTACGACCAAAATCAATTGGTTACGCTTCCTGTTTTGTTGTCAGACTTAGTCAAAGACAATCATCAGGTACAGTTGATAGATAAGATAGTAGAT
>JAFIER010000227.1 GCA_020832465.1 Bernardetiaceae bacterium | reverse complement strand
AGCTTGGCGTTGCACTTTGACTACTTACCGATGCCCGTACATAACCTGTTTGTTCGGCGATGAGCTCCAATTCCAGCTGCTGCCAATCCCCCACAGACCGCAGGAAAACTTCTTTCTCCTGTCGCAATATATGCAATGTATCGTAAAATTGCAAATATATTTTGGTGGAAATTCAGAAAATAAGTTTTAAAATTCTACATTTGATGTGCGCCCTAAGAAACTTATACATATCCAAAAAAAGTTTTCTTTCTTGACTTTATATTTATATAGTATGAGCTCGTCATGAGTTGGAGGTCGGAAAAAGCCAAGTTCATCAGGTTTTTTGTTGGTTTTTGATACCCATTTATCTCTTTCGCTTTCCAACCATTTACAAAATAATGACTTACCTTTTTCGGTAACAGATAGAATAGGCTCATTATCATATTTAGAATCAGAGATTTTAAATATGTCTTCAAAAAATACAATATTATTTTCCTCTTTTTGAAATAAGCCTTCCTTATTAGGAATGGAATCCATGAAACTGGAGTTTAAAAAATCTAAAAACATTTTATGACTTATGGGGTGTTTTGTTATAAAAAAAGCACCTATAATAATGTCGCTGCTATTAGGGTTTCTATTTGAAATATCGCCAGCAATAAATTTAAATTGTGGCTGTGAACAACAAGATGTGCAATTAAATAATATAAACAATAAAAAAAATAAGTTTTTCATCTTCTTGATTTGTGTTTTTGAGGTGGATTGTTAACTGAAATATTTTGTAAAGATTTTGCATTCGGACTATTAAATCCTTTTTTTGTGTCATATATTCTCTTAGCTATAGAACTTAGCTGTTCAGGAATTAAACTATAGCCCGCTAAAGGGTTAGGTTTATTATTTCTCCACGATTGATACATTAAATTCTTCCCAGAAAATTTATCTTCTGTTATTTGATGTGCTCCCAAATTAACATTAGCCTGACAATCACAATTAGTGCCTCTGCCTGGGTGGTATAAGCCTGCTGTGTGTCCTGCTTCATGTGTAAACGTGCGCTCAAGAGTTGGATTACCATTAGCATCAAGTCCCGTACCCGCATACTCACCTTCAGTTGCAGGCTTATTTTCTAACACAGATTTATTTATATAGATAAACAAGCCTCCAATTTCACTATATCCAAACCCTGCCTCCTTTTCTGTTCCTGGGACATTTTCTGTGATATATATAGAATGGTCAGTCTTTTGCAAGTCTGAGTTAGACTCTAATACAGATATATTAGAAACTATATTTACAGTAAAATCTTTTGAAGTATTCCCAGAAAATACCGTAGATAAAGCCTCGTTCATTCTATCTGCATAAGATTGTAAGTCTTGACTACCAAGTGTGCCTGTTTCGTCTATTAACTTTCCTGTAAACGTAATTGTGATATTTTTATTTTCAAAATCAATTACAATATCCCAATCCTTACCGTCAGGGTCAATGATATTTATCGGATTATTACCTACCTGATTATAAGGCGACCACGGATAGTAACTGTCAGCGTGCGCATCTACCCCCCAAAACCTACCCAACTGCGGGTCTTGCTGACGGGCGTGGAAATCATACAAATGCAAACTCAAGGCGGTCTCTCGTTCTTTGCCATTAAACAAAAACCGATACTCCTCAGCACCCTGCACACTCTGCAAATCCAACTCCTCCACACCCACAAGACTCATACCAAACGGATAGTAATGATTTTCTTGTAAGATTTCGGGTTTGGCAATGGGGAGGTTTTATTCCATAGCTCTCCCTTTGATTTCTTTGGGCTGCTCCCAGTAGGGTGGTGTATTTTTCATACGATAAATAACAGCCTTTTCGAAAAAATCTAAATTGTTAGATTTCAAACAATCTTCCACATCCATACCTAAGTAGCGCATCCACTCGATGCTTATACGAAAAACACACAAATCATAATCCATAATTAAATAAGCTTCTAAGTGTTTGAGTTTTTCGTAGCTTGCATCTATATGCTTATCAAATCTAAGCTTTTTATGATACCACCATATATCATGAGGATTTTCTATGCGGGGTTTCATAAGAGTTCTACCATTTTTATAATCAGGAATAAATAAGTCGTCTAATGAACCATTACCAATAAGTTTAACTTTATTTTCCCCTCTGAGGCGTGGAAGTCCACTTAAGAGAAGCGGATTTAGCAATAAGCCAGAGTTTTCTATTTTACTTACTTCTTCCGAGAGAATATCTATATCACTTTTATACAAATAAGCATAAAGTAGCGTATGCCAGTAATGCTTATGTTCATGACTATATATATCTTCAGAAAATACAACTTTCACAGCTCCGTAGCCCAAACCCTTTAATAAGGGAATTTGAAATAACATACCGCTTTTTATGTCTCTTTTGTTCATACAACTATGAAGTTATTTTTTATATCTAATCATCCAAAAAGGATTTGTTTTGAAAAGAAATCTTGAGCCAACAGTAAGTCGTGTAAGATATACTTGCACTCTTAAGGGACTTGTAGAGTTTCTCAAGTTGTCAATACGATTACTTAAAGATACATGCAAGACTGGCGAGTTAAGGTTTATAAGTGCTTGTTCAGCTCCCCTTGCAATCGTCTTGCTATTGTAGTTTCCAATATTTCCATTATAAGCCATTGTAATAAGTGTAAAAAAGCGTCTTTCAATGCTACCTCTTGGATAACGGTTAATAGGAGGTTGTGCCGTAGTAATTCCAAAATAGGCTAAAGGGCTATTAACCCTTCCTAAAAATTGTTTTCTATCACGCAAGGTTTCATATAAGCCGTAAGGTTCGGTAGGCGAGGTGAAGTCAGCTATACCTATTTCCCACAGTTCGAGCTTATCCTCTTCTTCCGCTGCATCAAGACTTACAGTATGTATTAAAATATTTTGGTGATAAAGAAAAAGATGATTATTGCGCTCCATTACATAGCTCTCTCCAATGTTATGGTATTCCTCGCCTTCATAATTCTTAACGTTTGTGCTTACAGGAAACCACATCACATGCCCATCAGCATTCATATACCAATCAGGGTCTGGGGACGCTTTGCTCGCTGGGTCATCAGCTTTTTTCCCTTGACTCATCGTACTCGCCCCACCTTCACCCTCGCCACTTGGATTATTGTCTTCGCCTGCGATAGTGATAGGTGCGCCCGGCTCTTCCGCTGCCAAACCCGTCGGGTCATTGAATCCGATGGGGTTGTTGTAGGCATACTGATAGCTCGTGATGCTTGCAAAATAATCCGCCAAAGCATCTACTCCCCAAAAACGTCCGAGCTGTGGGTCGTAAGAGCGAAATGGCGTATCGTGCCAGTGCAAGTCCAACTGCGAAATTCGCTCACTACCAGCATTAAACAAAAACCGATACTCC
>JAFIER010000220.1 GCA_020832465.1 Bernardetiaceae bacterium | reverse complement strand
GTAGCAGAAAACAAGAACTACGAGAGATGTTACCCACAATGGTGCAAATGGCAAAACATTTTACGGATTATCAGTTTGTTGTCGCTGCCGTCAATAATCTCGATGAAAAAATGTATAAACCTGCCAAAGAAGCAAATATACCACTTGTTTTTGAGCAAACTTATGACCTCCTTTCGCAGGCTAAAGCTGCTGTTGTTACCTCTGGGACAGCCTCATTAGAAACAGCCCTTTTTAACGTGCCTCAAATAGTTTGCTATAAAGCCAACAATATTACCTATCAAATCGTAAAAAGAGTAGTTAAGGTTAAATACCTATCCCTTGTCAATTTGATTCTCGAGAAAGAAGCTGTTAAAGAATTGCTTCAGTACGATATGAATGAAACGCAAATGAAAATAGAATTACAAGCTATTTTAACTAAACAACGCACGCAAATATTAGAAGATTATAAAACGCTAAATCAACGCATCGCTACAGAAGGCGTTTCGCAGCGCGCCGCTATGCTCATGGCTGAGTACAAGCACTAAAATTTTAAAAAATTATCCGAAGCTCGAACAGATAAAAAAACATGAAATCAACATTTTATTCTGAAATAGAAAATATCGCTTTTCTGGCTAATATGCAGACCATAGAAAGGGAGATTACTTGGTTTAATAAAGTCTTGCAAGCACGTATGGATATTTATTTTAACAACGAAGGTGCACCTTCCTCTATTTTTGATTACGAACCGCCAAATTTATCGGATAGTATTTATGCCGCAGTAGTCAAGCATTATCGCTTAGAATTTAGAGAGCGCATTATTGTTATCCTTTCATTACTACCTCATCTACGCCCGCAGGTTTTAGATGTATTCTTTACTAAAAATGCTCAATACGACCGAAGTTTTACAGAATTTGGTGGCGTACAGGGCAATCAGCATAAAGGTTTTTTGCCTACGGGCGAAACAGCGGCCTTTATTTTAGCAGGTAACGATTTGGCTGAACGCTTAATTGTGCGTACACTCTTTACTCATGAACATGTTTTTTATACCCACAATATCTTGAGGCTCGAAAATCAAGGTAAGAACGAACCTCTATTAAGCGGGCAGCTACAAATTTCTGATGAGTTTTTGCAATATTTTACGCAATCAGCAGAATACGAACCCAAGTACAGCGAAAGCTTCCCCGCCAAACGCTTACATACTTCACTTGATTGGGAGGATTTGATTTTGATGCCAGATACACGTGAAGATTTAGATGAGATTCTGACCTGGATAGACCAAGGTGAACAGATGAGACAAGATTGGAATTTGCAAAAGCTTATAAAACCCGGTTATCGCTCACTTTTTTACGGTCCGCCCGGCACAGGTAAAACACTAAGCGCATCACTGCTTGGAAAATCCTTAGGACTTGCTGTTTATCGCATAGACTTATCTATGGTTGTATCCAAATATATCGGCGAGACTGAAAAAAACCTTGCAGGCGTTTTCGACCAAGCAGAACACAAAAATTGGATTTTGTTTTTTGATGAAGCCGATGCACTCTTTGGAAAAAGAAGCCAAACAAAAGACTCTAAAGACCGCTATGCTAATCAAGAAACAGCTTATCTTTTGCAACGTATTGAAGATTTTCCCGGTACGGTTATCTTAGCTACGAATTTGCGCGCTAATATGGACGATGCTTTTTCGCGCCGTTTTCAATCTATGATTTATTTTCCAATGCCAGAACCAGAGCAACGATATGCCTTATGGGAACAAGCTTTTAGTGGACAACTAAAACTCGAACCAGAAGTAGATTTAGAAAAAATTGCTGAAAAATATGAAATGGCAGGAGGTGCAATTATAAATGTATTGCGTTATTGCGCCCTGGCCGCATTGCGATTCAATACAGATAAAGTATCCGAAAGTATGATTATCAAGGGCATCAGAAGAGAGTTTCGTAAAGACGGAAAAACAGTATAGATGGGTGTACGACAACTTTGCTAGCTCCGAAATAACATTTCTGTCAGAAATATTATTTCGGAAATTAGCATTAGTTATCAAAGTCGGGTTTCAAAAATTGCTTTAAGCGTTTGGTCTAAGTCTTCTACGCTTAGGTCTTTGGCTATAATTTTACCTTCGGGATCTAAGAGTAGCGTATTCGGAATGCTATGTATGTTGTAGAGCAGGGCAACGTTTTCAGGATCTTGACTATTTTTGTCTATCATGTGAGACCACACCATTTGGTCTTGTTTGATTGCTTTGAGCCAATCCTCACGATTTTTATCAATAGATATACTCAGTATATCAAAATTGTGTTTTTTGTATTTGGCGTATAGCTCTCGCAGTTTGGGATTGACATTACGACAAGGCGGGCACCAAGAAGCCCAAAAATCAAGAAGCACGTATTTACCTCGCCAATCATTAAGTGCTAAAAATTTTCCTTCGTGTGTTGTAAGTTGAAAATTAGGGGCAGTGTTTCCAATTTCTATGCGTTTGCGTCTTTCGCTTTCGGCTATATAGTCGGGCAGTTCTGACAAAATATAGGCAGTCCAACTATTAGAAGCATTTTTGCTAAGGGAATCTAAAAAAGCTATATTTCTCATTTCAATATCATGCTCGGAGGGCAACATCAGATATTGCACAGCCATAAAAGAAGATACGGGCTATTGAATATGCTCACGAATAAAGCCTTTGAGGATATTTTCTTGCAATCTATGTAAAGAATCTAACTGCTGGGCAAGTTTATCAAAAACCTCCCTTTGCCTGTTGTTGCTTATCAAAATAGCTTCTTGTGCTTCATAGATATCAGTAATTTCCTTGTTTTTATCAATGGCTTTTTTCATTGCTTCAAAAAGGTCATGAGAGGCGGAGCCTTCTACGATGGCATTTTCAAAGCCTTTGTAGGGAAGGGTAAGCGTTATCTGACTATTGGGTTCTATAAAGAGCAAAAAAGAGTGATTAGGCAGATGTGTACTATCTTTTTTGCGTACCATAGTGAGGATATATACATCAGTTTCTGAAATATGCGCTTTCAATTGAAAATTACCCCAAGTATCTAAGGGGGTTTGATAGCGACTAACTGTAGCTGTATCTTGTTTGATAGCATCTATCAGAATAACGTAATTATCTAAGGGTATTTCGTTAGAAGCGATAACTTTGCCTTTGATTTCAAAATTTGACAAACGTCCTGTAGAGTCTGTTTCGCTATCCGTCGTGCACCCGCTAAAAAGCAAGCAAAAAATTGCGCATATTGAGATAATAACAAAGAAAAATGTTTTTTTGAACAAACTCATATAGTTTTGAAAATTTGATATGTAAGCATATTGAATAAAAAACATGCAATTTGCTTTTGCGAATTTAGAAAACGCTAAAGTACTACAAAATTGCATTATAGTTTTTAGTAGCGATCATCAAGGGGTTTTCTAATGGTGATAAGTCGCCCACTTGCAGGCTTTATATCTGCCCAAGAATCGCTTTCAAAATAAAGCACAGCAACCATACAGGGATTAAGCATAACATAATTACTACCGGTAAGGTACTCTAAAAAATAAGTCAGGGCAGAGTTATGACTGACTAAAAGCACCTTTTCATGCGCCACATCAATATTTTGAATGATTGCTAATAGCTCCTCAGGGGAGATATTGAACAGGTTTTTTTGCTTCTCGATAGTAGAGAGGTTTACGCCTAATTTTTCTGCAAAAAGCGTTGCTGTTTCGCTGGCGCGCAATATATCATTGCAGATAATATGATCTACATTTCCATAATCTTCTGCGATGCTATGAGCTATCTCGCGTGCATCTTCTATTCCTTTTTCGCTCAAAAAGCGTTGATTATCGTCTTGACTGCCACTAAACTCCGTGTGGGCGTGGCGTGCTAAAAATAGTGTTTTTCCCATAAGACTGATATATATGTCGTACTACATACTTATTGATGTTTGAAAATTAAAACATTTGCTAAGGATTATTGCTAAATCCTTTGTGCTATAACAAATCAAACGTTAAAGCTATACAAAAAGAATTAGAAATCAAAAAAATATCATAAAATGTATGTATTTTTTTTCTTATTGTGCTCTTTTTAGAAAACTTTCGTACAAATTGCGCTAAATAAAAGCTATAAAAAATTAAGACAAGCGCCGTGGCGATAGATAAAATGATTTTTACAACAGATATAGGCGTATATTTTTATAAAGCATTTTTCAAACACCCCTTAGTCCCCTCCTTGAAAAGGTGGGGAGTTTTCCGTAGCTCCCTTACTACGATTAGGAGGGGCTGGGGGTGGTTGAAGGCTACATCTAAACAGGCTCGATAAAAAATAGCAAAAGATTATCCTTGTCTTATATTTTTTCCATTTTTTTTTATTAGTATTGCAATATGCTACTAAGGTAGCTGCTGGTTGCATTTACCGATAATAACTAACAGTTTTTGATTATACCTTTATTATTATGATGATTTCGTTAAAAAATATAATGATTGCCCTTGATTTTTCGGCAATGGATACGACTTTAATAGATTATGCTTCGGATTTTACTTCTTTTTTTGGGGTAGAAAAAGTTTATTTTGTGCACGTACAAGAGGATTTAGTTATGCCGGAGGAGGTGAAAAAGGAGCTTTATGGGACTGATCAACCTTTAGATGAGTTTTTGGCGGAGCGCATGAAGGCACAAGTGGAGCGGGTTTTTGCAGATAGCAAGATAGCGAGGCATTATTTGGTAGCGGAGGGTAAGGTACTGGATACTTTTGTACATTGGGCAAAGGTAAAAGATGTAGATTTGATTGTAACGGGCGTAAAGAATGCTTCGGAGGGTAGCGGTCTTATTCCCAAAAAATTAGCGCGAAAGGCGGCGGCTTCTGTACTTTTTGTACCGCAGAAGGAGCGTTTTAGTTTTGATAAAATTATGCTTGGTACTGATTTTTCTGAAAACTCACGCCATGCTTTGGAAACGGTAGCGGGTTGGGCTAGGGAGCGTGGGCAGTCGGTAGAGGTTTTTTGTCATCATAGTATTAGTGTGCCGAGTGGTTATTCAAAAACGGGAAAAACTTATGAGCAGATGCTTGAGGTTATGAAGCGGCATGCACAAAAGAGTTGTAGTGATTTTTTGGCACAGAGTAAGATTGGGGATTTGAATGTACGTCCTCTTTTTAGCAATTCGCAGCATTATAGTCCGAGTGAGCAGTTATTACGGGAGGCTAAAGCTAATGATATAAATTTTGTTGTGGTGAGTTCTCGTGGTAGGAGTAATTTTTCTGCACTTTTTTTGGGTAGTTTTGCAGAGGAGTTAATCTCGCTTGAAATTCCGATGCCTATGCTTATTTTGAAGGAAAGGAAGCAAGCACTTGGGGTATGGGAGGCTTTGATGCGCTTATAAAAAGTAGGGGCTTTGTAGTCGTTCTACACCTATTTGCTTGATTTGGCATTGATACTTTGAATTTAAAAGCGTTAAATTATTGATTATTAGTTATTTACAAAGTCGTCGTTCTTTAGGTCAAATCGTACTATTGGGGATTGACGATTTTTTTCAATTTTTTTTTCAATTTTTTCTTTAAAATATTTGGATTCTGACGAATAAACCCCTATATTGCACACACAATCAAACGCCTTTAAATCGAACTATTTGAGAATTGAAACTCTACATTTGTCAAATCAAAAGGGTTTATAATAGCCTTTAAATCGAACTATTTGAGAATTGAAACCAGCCTGCACGCAATGCTTTTATGAAGTGCTTAACCTTTAAATCGAACTATTTGAGAATTGAAACAAATCTTTATTTAAAGCCTATAAATACACTTTATAATCTTTAAATCGAACTATTTGAGAATTGAAACCAAAGTAGATACTCAAGTTCGTTTGCCTATACAGCACTTTAAATCGAACTATTTGAGAATTGAAACTAAAACAAATTAAAACACGATAACGGCAGGTAAAAACTTTAAATCGAACTATTTGAGAATTGAAACGCGATGACAGTCTCATAAGTCGTGATTGTCTGTTGACTTTAAATCGAACTATTTGAGAATTGAAACAAGCCGTTATTTCAAAATAATGACCGCATGGAGTTTGCTTTAAATCGAACTATTTGAGAATTGAAACTCTTTAATCCATTCGCAAATCGAGCGGATACGTATCTTTAAATCGAACTATTTGAGAATTGAAACGCCATTGCCAAAAACTTTTGTCCTTCTGCGACTTGCCTTTAAATCGAACTATTTGAGAATTGAAACGTACGATTTTGGTCAAAATGGATTTAGACAGAATATCTTTAAATCGAACTATTTGAGAATTGAAACCGAGGTTCTACATTAAAGCCAAACACAATCGCACGTCTTTAAATCGAACTATTTGAGAATTGAAACCTGTTTGTAATATCAGATTCAGAAGTAAGCCTGTTTTCTTTAAATCGAACTATTTGAGAATTGAAACATTGGTAAACGATGCCTTTCAGAAAGAAATTTCTGGCTTTAAATCGAACTATTTGAGAATTGAAACATTTATGTAAAACAGCTGGCTGGGCGTGCACAGAGGCTTTAAATCGAACTATTTGAGAATTGAAACGTCGAGTTACTGCCTTGCAACCCGTGCTCGTAGACTCTTTAAATCGAACTATTTGACAATTGAAATAACTTTGCGAAGGCTACAACTCGTGGGCTTCAATTAAACAATTGGCAATACTAATTCCGCCTATAATGCGCACTATATGTATTTCAAGTTGCTAAGTCGACTTAGGTATTTACAAAAGTAACGTTTCTTTAAGAAATTTTATTTCTGTAATTTAGTAAAGTTGTTGTACGCTCTGCGCACTATATAAATTAACGGCTTAAAATAAAAACTATAAACCCAAGCAGAAATATGAAGTATATAAATCCTTTTCAGTTATTAGATATTGACCTTTCTAAATTACAAAATAGCAATAATATAGGAAGTCAAATAAGAATGGCAAAGCAACGCAAGTTATCCGAAATTGAGTTTTCAGATAATGCGTACATATTATTTCAAAGTCAAGAAATTACAAAAAATGATGTAAATAAATATGCAGACTTTTTGACAGATGTCGATAAATACGAATATTACCTATTTATTACTAACTACAAAGACTTAGACAATTTTTTACAGCAGGCTGACACAAATATCTTTAACAACTTTCGTCAGGAAGCTATGTATCGTGACAAAAAATTTGTAGATTTCATCAGCCCTTTTTTTAGTGATAGCTATGCTATTGCCTATTTGCAGGCACTAAAAAGTAGGAATAAAACTCTTTTACAAAAAATGGAGTTGCAGACCTCCTTAATACTAAAAGAAGATTTTGATAGTGCGTTGCAAAAAACAAAACTATATATAGAAGGACTTACTGAAAAATATCAAGAAGTGGGATTAGCTATTGATGAAGGTGAGTTTACTTATAGTGGTGACGACATATCTCGCTCAATAAAAACACTCCTTACAGGAGTTGATGTAGAATGCTTCAATTTCGTAAATAAGTATTTACAGCCGCAGCGCAACCATCTTGCACAAACTATAAGGAATCTATCGGTATCAATATATAATGCATATGCCGATGATACTCTTGCACTTTACGTTGTTAAATTAGCAAAAGCAATTTATACTGATGGACTTGCCTCTAAAAATATATCTGATGCTTACGAGCAGATATATGAAATACATACCAATCGTGAACAAGAGAGAAAGTACGAACCTGATTTAAACAAATTTGGAATAGTTTTGTCAAAGGTAATTCAACTAATAGAAAGTGTTAGCAAACATAAGGTAAGTTTAAATATTAACACAATTATTTCAGATACCGACGTTAGAAATTTAAATACTCTTCCTGATGACATATTTATTCAGATACGAAATCAAATAGCACTAGCACTTGTAGGTCTTTCAGTAGCAGTATGGGAAAACTATCAAGACATAGAACAAACCTACGAATTATCATTTACAGCACAAAAATTAAATGTTGATGTAGATACAAAAAAAATAATTCGTAATTCGTTCGAGCAGGTAGAGGCTTTGAAAAGGCAGCGTAATTTACTACAGAAGTATCAGTTAAAAATTGAGACTTTAAAAAATAAGGTAAGAGAGGTTGAACGAGGTATAATTACAGGGGAGGTTGCCTATAGCAATGCCAATCGACTTATCCCTGTACAACAGATTAATCTTGAAGGGCTGGAAGCTAACGATATAAAAGAAGTTTTCTGCCAGCTAATAAATAATCTTGCAGTAGCTGTATTCAACAAACTTCATGATTTTGATAATGCAATAAATATTCTCCAGATTGGGAGGAGCATAAATGGCACAAGCGAAGGAAAGCGCAAGGTAGAATCTACCTACAAGCAGCTTAATCAAATGAAGTTGCAAGAGCAAGAAAGTATTAGACGACAATTTGCAGAAATCATTGGAGTTTTCGCAAATATTTATTCGCAAATAAAAGATATGCCTACAAAAAGTATTAATCATGACCATGTAGTAAATATTTTTAGAAATGTTTTTTCAAGAGAAGTAATAGATTTCGTTGCTGAAGCAAATGCCTATTCAGATTTACAAAATCAACTTTTTCAAAATTGTAAAAATATTGCTAATAAGCTAAAAAAGGATTATGCTCTTGATGCCATAAGATCTTTTGAAGAGATTGGAAAAAATAACAATACTTTGGCAAGTAGTATTAGACAATTTAAAGCAGAACAAACAAACCGCAGTTCGGGTCTTTGGAATTCAATTTTTGGAAATTAAAACAATTTTTTTATGCAAAATATATCAGTTTCTAACGAGATAATTTCTCTAGTAAATCAAGTATTTGAATTAGAAGAAAAACAAAAATTACTTGAGCAAAAAAACTCAATACATAGAAATGT
>JAFIER010000204.1 GCA_020832465.1 Bernardetiaceae bacterium | reverse complement strand
AAAAAATAGTGTTATTTCGCTACTTTAACAAACTGCTGTCTTTTTTTAGTTCTATATTCAAAATCACTATTATTTGCTTACTTGACGCATGGAAGAAATTGCTTATCTTTTTACAAGTGCGGGCTTATTAAGCCTGCTTATCCTTACAATTTTAGAAGTGGTATTAGGCATTGATAATATTATTTTTATTAGCATTATTGCCGATAAATTACCGAAGGAGCAGCAGGGGAAAGCCCGTCAAATAGGGCTTCTTTTTGCACTTTTTGCGCGTGTAGCCTTACTTTTTGGTATTACTTGGCTTATCGGACTCACCGCGCCCCTCTTCGATATTCACGAATGGCTGCTATCTTTAGGCTTAGACTGGGAAATTAAAAGAGAATCGGGTGAAGTCTCGGGCAAAGATTTGATTTTACTCTTTGGAGGGCTCTTTTTAATTGGGAAAACTACAACCGAGATTCATGCAAAAATGGAACTCACTGAAGAGGAAGAAATACCGAAAGTAAAAACTAATGCCCTTTTTAGCGTTATACTACAAATTGTATTGATAGATATTGTATTTTCTTTTGACTCCATTTTGACTGCCGTAGGTATTGTCAAAAATGTATATGTAATGATTGTAGCTGTGGTTATTTCTATGATTGTTATGATGATTTTTGCCAAGCGTATCAGCGATTTTATCAATAATCACCCCACCCTCAAAATGCTTGCGCTTTCGTTTTTAATTATGATTGGCTTTATGCTTGTCATCGAGA
The DNA here is from genome assembly GCA_020832465.1 of Bernardetiaceae bacterium. Taxonomy (GTDB): domain Bacteria; phylum Bacteroidota; class Bacteroidia; order Cytophagales; family Bernardetiaceae; genus JAFIER01. The sequence goes on along the minus strand of JAFIER010000204.1, from coordinate 8,213 downwards.
GTTTTGACGTGCATGTAGAAAAAGGATATATTTATTTTGCTATGGCATTTGCATTTATTGTAGAACTACTCAATATGCGCCTGCGCAAAAAATCAAAGAAAAAAGGATACCAAAGAGATATTATCCCCGATTTGAGTAATGAAAAACAAACCAAATAATCATTAACACACTATTAGACGTGCGCCAGCCAGAAATAACATTTTTTAAAAAATGTTATTTCTAAGCCCATTTTTCGTTAGCGTGGGGTTTGCAAACCCCACGCTAACGAAAAATGTATAGCAGTACAAATCATTATGACAAATTTATCATCAACTTCCAAAATTATGCTTACACTTTATGTTGCACTCGGATTTATTATCTTGTTTTTTGTATTTATTTACTTTTTCCCCGCCAAAACAGAAGATAAAATTACGTGGGATAAAGACGAGAAAATCATTTTCCGAACTCAGCCACTTACTATATTGAACCGCCCTGATGTAGGAAAATCCAGAAACTACCCCGCCTCGCAATTGCTTTTTAGTAATAAGCGCATTTTGTTTCTGCAAAAAACTTTAATCAAGGGCGATATGGTCGTGATAGAAGCATTCGTAAATGAAAATAATCCGCCCGAAGAGTGGCAGAATATCAAAATATGGGGAAATGTACCGATTTATAAAGTAAATAAAAATTCTGTTAGCCTTAAACAAAATATACTCACGCTTGAATCTTTTGGAGGTATAATATCCCATACGCTTACCGTAAAGGAACTACCCGAGGCCGAGGCTTTCGCACAGCACTTAGCACAATGGCAGGCAGCATTATCAGAATAAAATACTTAACTTTTTCGCCAAAATATTATACCTCGCCATAGCAGAACAACTACTAAAAAACTAATCAATATCCATTTCGTTTGTGTAGAAGCACTTGCCCATCTCACTATGCCTTCATAACGCTCGGGATAGCCATTCAACAGAAAAAGCATGCTTATATTTTCGCTTATATCTGACAAAGATGCAGTCAAAGGTAAATATATCCATGACTTAGCCTCTACTCCGATAAGTACAAAACAAAATAACAGTGTATATACCAAAGGATACAACATATCTAAGCTTAAAGTCATATAAAAATATAACTCTCGACCTGATGAACCCATAGCTTCAAACCATTGATAAAGCTGATCGGCATGATAACCAAAACTAATATCGGGAATCCGTGCCACACCGCCCCCTACAATCTGAGGCGTAAGCCACGCAAAAACCACATTGATAATAATGACAAGCAAAACAAGCAGTTTTACTTTCCTCCAGCTAAAAGTTCGGATAAGCCAAGTTTTCATTTGCAATACATGATATTTTAGAGTAAATCATAAAATCTAACTTTACAAGGCAAAGTCTTTTGATTTTTGTTTGTAAAAAAACAAAAATTTAGTATTTTTGTACATATCACTATACATTTTTCTATAGCATGGGGTTTGCAAACCCCATGCTATAGAAAAATGGGCTTAGAACTATCAGTTCTCAGAGAACTGTTAGTTCTAAAAGCTTTTATACATAAAAATAGCATGAAAAACCTTGCATTTTTGATTATTCAAATTTTATAAGCTAATTTTCTTGAATTTGCCCATGCCAGATGCCAAAACACAATACGCCAATACATTGGATACACCCATTGAGTACCTCAAAGGTGTAGGACCACAGCGTGCAAAGATATTAAAATTAGAGTTAGAAATAACTACTTTTGGAGATTTGCTCGAATATTATCCGTTTCGTTATCAAGACCGAACCAAGTTTTTTCGCATTGCAGATATTTCCGAAGAGGATAATTTTGTGCAAGTCAAAGGACGAATTCAGCATATCAGAAAAGTAGGAGAAGGCTCAAAAATGCGACTCGAAGCCACACTCGAAGATGCCACAGGGCAGGTCAAACTCGTATGGTTCAAACGTGTACAATGGATTGAAAAGCAAATTCAACTGTATCAAGAATATATAGTCTATGGAAGACCCAGCCTCTTTGGACGCTTTTTTAGCATTCCGCACCCAGAAATAGAAGCTACACAAGAAGCTACTACAAACAATTCTAAACTCTATCCTATTTATCATAGCACTGAAAAACTCAAACGATTTAGTCTGGATTCAAAGGGAATTAGTCAATTAGTAAAAACTATTTTACATCAAAAAATACAATACAATCCCGAAGCATTTTCCGATACTTTTTGTCAGAAAAATCAGCTCATAGATAGGGTTACAGCTTATCAGCACATTCACTTTCCGCAAACTTATCCGCAGCTCGAAGCAGCAAGGAGAAGGCTCAAATTCGAAGAGTTATTTTTTATTCAAATTCAACTTTTACAGAAAAAGCAGGTTAGAAATGATAAATATAAAGGACAAGTTTTTCATAAAACAGACTTGCTTACCATCTTTTATGAAAATCATTTACCTTTTGATTTAACGAATGCGCAGAAGCGTGTAGTGAAAGAAATTTATCGGGATTTAAAGTCAGGCAATCAAATGAATCGCCTTTTGCAGGGCGATGTCGGTAGTGGAAAAACGATTGTCGCTTTTCTATCTATGCTTTTGTGCCTTTCGCATCAGGCGCAAGCCTGCATGATGGCGCCCACCGAAATCCTTGCAGAGCAACATTATAACGGACTTAAAGAATTTGCTGATAAGCTCGATATTCGTATCGAAAAACTCACAGGCTCATCGAAAGCCGCAGAACGGCGCAAATTGCACGAGGGTTTGGAAAATGGAGAAATAAAAATACTTGTCGGTACGCACGCCCTCATTGAAGATAAAGTGAAGTTTAAAAACCTCGGACTCTGCATTATTGACGAGCAGCACCGCTTTGGTGTAGCCCAGCGCGCCAAACTTTGGGATAAAAACAAACAAATCCCACCACATATCTTGGTCATGACCGCTACGCCTATTCCGCGTACGCTCTCCATGACGCTTTATGGAGATTTAGATGTATCCCTGATTGACGAACTTCCCGCAGGGCGCAAGCCTATCCGCACTGAGCATCGATATGATGCACAGCGTTTGCGAGTTTTTGGCTTTTTGCGTAAGCAAATCCAAGAAGGAAGGCAGGCGTATATTGTGTATCCGCTGATAGAAGAATCTGAAAAAATGGATTATAAAAATTTGATGGACGGGTATGAAAGTGTAAGTAGGGCATTCCCTGATGTACCGATAAGCATTGTGCATGGCAAAATGAAAGCACAGGATAAAGATTTTGAAATGCAGCGTTTTGTGAAAGGAGAAACTAAAATTATGGTAGCTACTACCGTGATTGAGGTCGGGGTGAATGTCCCGAATGCTTCATTTATGATTATTGAAAATGCCGAACGTTTTGGCTTGGCGCAGTTGCATCAGTTGCGCGGGCGTGTGGGGCGTGGCTCGGCGCAGTCGTATTGTATTTTAATGAGCGACTACAAGCTCAGTCGTGAGGGGCGCAAACGCCTCGAGACCATGGTAAAAACCAATAACGGCTTTGAGATTGCAGAAGTGGATATGCAAATCCGAGGTCCAGGACAAATGAGTGGCACACAGCAAAGCGGCATTATGAAACTCCAAATTGCCGACCTTGCCAAAGACGGCGAAATCCTGAAAGATGCACGCCAAGCTGCACAAAAAATCTTAACACAAGACCCTTATTTTCAACAAGATGAAAATATTTCTATTAAAAATACACTCGAAAGCGTGAAGCTAAAACAAAAAGTGAATTGGAGTGATATTAGTTGATTAAATTTTGATTTATTTTATATTTTTTTGTACACGAAAACCTTTAATTTTTTACGCATTATGAAAGCAAATGAAAATAAGATTCAGGCTTTTTTATCAAAACCTGACACGCAGTTTGTAATTCCTGTCTATCAACGCAATTACGATTGGACACAAAAGCAGTGCAAACAGCTAATTGATGATATTCTCGAAGTCGGTAGAAGCGAAGATTTGCACGCGCATTTTATAGGTAGCATTGTATATACACATCAGGGAGTCTATACCACTTCTGATGTACAAAAATTGGTAGTTATTGATGGACAGCAGCGGCTTACCACTTTGCTATTAATTTATGTCGTGTTGCGCAATGTAGCTAAGGTGGTAGATGATAAGCGATTGGTAAGTAAAATAAATAAGACTTATCTGATGAATGAGTTTGCTAATCAGGAAGCTGACAAACTAAAACTACGCCCCACGGATAATAATCTTCGAGTGCTTAATATGTTGGTGGATAATAAGATGGAAGACTATCAATTACACTCTCGTCTTATCGACAATTACAATTATTTCGTCGAGCGTATCACAGAAGAAAACTACAAAACCATACAGCAAGGTTTAGCTAAACTCATGTTTGTAGAAATTTCTCTCGAGCGAGGAAAAGATGACCCTCAGCGTATTTTTGAAAGTTTGAACTCCACAGGTTTAGAACTCTCACAAGCCGATTTAATAAGAAACTATATTTTGATGGGGCTCGAGCCCAGTGAACAAAATAGAATTTATCAAACTTATTGGGAAGTTATAGAACAACTTGCAAAAGAAGTTATATCTCATGAAAGTAAAGTTTCTGACTTTATTCGTGATTATCTTACACTCGAAAATAAAAAAATACCTGCTAAGAAAAGAGTTTATGAGGAGTTTAAGCGTAAATACCCCATTACTTATCTGCAAGAGGATAAGCAACAGTATGCAAAACTCGAGGAAGAGTTAGTCAATATCAAGAAAATGGCTAAACATTACAATAAACTTCTCAATCCTACTAACGAGCCTGATAAGTATATTAGAAAACTTTTGCAGTATATTCATAAGTTAGAAGTTAATGTTTCTTTTCCATTTTTGATGAAAGTATATGATGACTATGCCGAAAATATCATAGATAAAGATACATTTATTGAGGTGCTCAATCTTGTCCAATCGTTTACTTGGAGGAGATTTATTGTAGGCTTACCGACCAATGCGCTCAACAAAATTTTCATGAACCTTTATGAAAAGGTAAAGACGCAGCATTATTTATTTTCTATTCAAAAAGCTTTGTTAGAGAAAAGTGGCACTCAGCGTTTCCCACGTGATAAAGAGATTATTGAAGAGCTCAAAATCAAGGATTTTTATAACATTCAGTCCAAAAATAGAACTTATTATTTGGAGCGCTTAGAAAACTTCGATAACAAAGAACCTGTACGCATAGAAGGGAATAACGATATTACGATTGAGCATATTTTTCCCCGAAATCCCAGTAAGAATTGGCAGACGGATTTGAGTGAGGAGGAGTTCAAGTTTATTGAAGAAAACTATGTCAATACGATTGCTAACCTCACGCTATCTGGAAACAATGGCAAATTAAGTAATAAATCCTTCGTAGAAAAACGAGATTTACCAAAGGCTGGTTATGCCGACAGTCGTTTATGGCTCAATAAGTACCTCGCAGGGCTCGACAAATGGGATAGAAAAGCTATTGAAAAACGCTGTGAACTTATCACAAAACGCACCCTCGAGATATGGAAATACCCAAATATTGATATTGAAGTTGATACAAATCCAGAAGTAAATATATTTGAGGTAGAAGACCCTACAGGTAAGCAAATAGAATATGCCGTGTTTTACAGTGAAAAAATCGTAGAGAAAAATGTAAAGGATTTTTACGTCAAGATTTTGCAAAAACTTTTTGAGTTGCGTCCCGAACTTTTTTTCAATACAAGTCTAGCTGTAGATTTAAAGATAGTCAAAAACAGTCAAAAGGAAAAGCTCAGTCAGCCTGCCTTTTTCAATGGAAGCTATCACGTCGAGACGCACCTACGCAGTTCTGCTAAATTTGATAATTTAAAAAAGGCACTTACAGTTTTTGACCTTGAAGACGAACTACTGATAAAATATGCAGACTAATCCTTCTTTTCTACCAAGCCCTACTCCTCTTAAAAAAAAACAAAAGGTTTAGGGCTTTATGGTTTTGATGCTATGCTATTTTACACACTTTTTGGGATAGTGCCTTATATCTATTTTACTACAAATATGATGTCGGTTAATGCTGTAAATGTTTGTGTTTTGCCTTTATAAGAGAAAGACACTTTCAAATCATCAATTTTTTGAGTTAGAAAACTGTCTAAATAATCTAAAATTGTAGGCTTGAGTAAGTCAAGATTTCTTTTTAGTTTCCAAGAATTATTAAAGTCTTCTGTATCTACAAGCACAAGAAATAGACGATTTTCTGAACCAAAACGCATTTCTCCTTGATTTTCGTAAAGCCATTTTGCCAATATTTTTGGATTTTCTTGTGCTTCTTTCAAAATTTCAAGTTTTTCGTTTTTTAAATTTGTCAAAACATTGGTACAATAATCGTCATTTTTATCTTTCATTTTTTCAACTATTTCGTAAAAAATATCTATGTTTTTAGCTTGTTTATCAAAAATTATTTGGGCTTCCTTTGCCTTCTTTTTTAGAAATGTGAGTTCAACGGGCAATCCTTTTTCTTTTCGCTTACATTTGATATACTCCGCAGGCAAATAGGTTACTTTCAAGTCAAAAGGAATATTATTTATGAAAAAATCAACACTTTTTATTTGTCCAACTGTTGGTAATACTGCTGAATGAGATTTGAAAATATGTTCAATTAAAATACTGCTCCAATGGTTGTACCAACTGTTGAGCACATAACCCTGAACAGCTACATTAATTTCTGTTTCAAACTTTGAAACAAGGATATTATATGATTCATGTGTTTTGACATATCGACTTACCAAAAACTTATCCAAAGAGTTTTGATAATCTCCACCCCATTCAAAGTTTTTGAGTTTGTATAATTCGGAAACTAACTGCTCCGTATTCAATTCAGCCACTTGACTCGCATTTTTTTGCTTGATATAAGCATCTAAAATTTGATGCGAATGATTGATATCTTTGCAAAGTACTTCAAAAAGTTCAACAAATTGCTTCCCTAAAGCTGTTTCTTTTAGTGCAATGCTATTTGCTGTGATAAATTCAGTTATCAGCGCTTTGCGAACAATTGATTTGGTTTTTAGCCACAGCAAACCGATATTATCTGTACTAAACTCAGTGAGTTGTTGGTTTTCGTACAACTTTTTCCAATAACTAAAATTTTTTATCATCTTTTTTAGCATTTTCTGATACAATAATATGCTTTTTTTGAGGTTTGCATACAAATAAAACTTCGTGGCTTCCTGCGACACTACCCTTGCCACCTCTACCGTTGCGATAGACTTTTGTTTCAATGGTTACATCTCGATATTTCGCAATCATCTTTTGTAACGCTTCGACACTTGGATAGCTTCTATCATTATAACTCATCAGCCAGTAAGGTATTTCTTGTGAGTATTCAAATAGTTTTTCAAAAGCATTTATAACATCTTTTTTCTTGTCAAACCCACTAAAAAGTTGTGGATCATAGCGTTTAATGCCATTGATAAACTGTTTATCTTGCCAATACTCTGTATAGGTTTCTAACAAATGATAAAAACTTTGATAATCCGCATGACTATCGCAGTAGGGCGGGTCCAAATAAACTAAATCAACATTCTCAAGTGTAGGGAGTAAGTCAAGAATATTTTGATTGTAACTCTTGTTTTCTTGTTTATTGTCAAATACAGCACTATTATATTTTGGCAATAAATCTTCAAATATTTCTTTAATAGGTCTTATCAGGCTTCTATTGCGTTTGATACGTTCTGGGTCGTTGGCATATTTCAATGCTTGTGTATGCCCAAAATGCCCCATTGTTACTTTGCGTGTCATACTTCTGTTGATAAGCGAAAACGCTAATGCTTGTTTATAGGGTGAGCTTAATAGTGGAATATTTGCCCGAAAGTTATCTAAAAATTCTGCTTCATTTTCTTCAAAAAAAACGCCCGTATAAACTGACTGAATTAACTCAAAACTATTTTTATCTTTTGCAGGCTGAAATAAAATGTCTAAATCCTCTTGTGTAATTTTTTCGCTTTTATTTTCAACCAAGGCTATACCTATTTGATTATTAAAGTTTAAAAAATCGTTGGTAATGGTTTGCAAACCCATTTGTTTGAACAAAAATGCCAATGCTTGTGAGCCTGCAAAAGCATCAAGCGCTACTGCTATATCGCTTGGTATAAATTTTTTAATCCATGCCAAATGTGTGTGTTTTGCACCCAAATATTGAGGTTCAGGAAATTTATAATTAAAATACTCGTATTCTCTGAAAATCATTGTTTAATGGTTATTCTAATTTAAATACCAAATCATATTTTTTGATTT
>JAFIER010000202.1 GCA_020832465.1 Bernardetiaceae bacterium | reverse complement strand
GATAAAACAGCGTTAAATAAGTATGTCAGACAGCTCTTAATTTTGGCTCGTCTGCGAAATCAATTACCAAACATCATTCAAAACGAATTAGGAAATATGGGAACTATTGGATATGACATAGAGCAAGATGAGTTGTACTTGAAAGGCAAAAAGAAAGGCGAAATAAGGGGCGAAATAAGAGGTGAAATAAGAGGTGAAATAAGAGGCGAAAAGAAAGCTCAAATTAGATTTGCCTTAGCTTGCTTAACAGATGGACTTTCTATTGAAAAAACTGCTAAACTCACAGGCTTGAGCGAAGAGCAGGTGCAAAAACTCAAGGACGAGATGGAGGCGGAGTAAGGTAAATTATTTTTCTTGTTCTAAATTCCTCATTAAGGTTTACAATGTCCTCGTTACCATTTCTGACAACAAAACAGGCGATGCTGTGGTGTTTGATTCTCAAATCTGAGACAAATGGGGTGGTTTTAATTTTTTATTAGGACAGGATTCTAGGATTAGGCTGGGCTGAAACCTCAAGGACGGGCGAAGACCTCCTTGACGGTTGCAACCATCGGACGAGGGGCTGGTTTCTTAAAACCATTTGTTATCAAAAGACCAATAACCACCACCTTTGATGAGCAAGAAAATACTAGCCAGTAGCATAGACCAATCCGTGCGACTGCCGTGAAGCAATTCCCCAAATCCCTGCTCTACATAGACTGCGGACTTTGTCGTGGCAAATGCTACAATCATAATTGCAATGAGCGGAAGGCTTGCTAATCTTGTAAATAAACCAAGCAAAATCAATGCACCACAAGCTATTTCAAAAAAACCAACAAAACTACCTAAAAATTCTGGTGAAGGTAAACCGATTTTTTCAAAACGACCCGCACCGCGAACTGCAGGAAGTAAAAATTTTTGTATCCCCTCCGATAAAAAAACTACACCTACAATCAAACGAATGATAATTGTAGTTTTGGCATTGTCTGTATAAATAATTTTTTTTAGCATATTTGTTTTGATAAAATTGTCTGAATCAAGATTTTCAGGATTTAAAATTTCTCGGTTGCCTCTGTGCAGAAATAGGCAACCGAGGGTTTTTACTTTTTCTGTAAGCTATCTATGGTTTTTATGATTACATGTGAAAATTTTTCAAAATCGCCATAGACTTTTCTAACTGCATGGTAATGTGCCCCAATAGCACCATCTGCGGGTTTTAGTAGAAATATGGGTTTTCGTACTTCCATTGCCATAGGCATGAGGCTGTTGTAATGCTTTATTAAAGCAAGACAATAGGGGTCAGCGTCGAATCTAATAGATGTTGATGCTGTCTCTTTTTTGAAAGAGGTTCTAAAAACCTCTGGGATTCTATCAGCAAACTTTTTATACGATTTTACAGGTTTATTTGAGGTTACTCCATGTTGCATCAGTACATAACCTAAGGGCAATATTTTATCGCTGGGGAGATTGAGCTGCTTTGCATCTTCTTTGCGTTCTTGAAGTCTTTTCTTCCACTCTTCAAACCAACTCTCTATGCGCTCGCCAATGTTAGAGAGTCCTTTTAGAGAAAATAAATCTGCTGTAGTAGCTACAATTAAATAATCTGAAGAGATAAGCGAAGCGCGATTGATTGCACCAAAATTAGGACCTACATCAATAAAAATATAATCTATTTCATATTTTTTAGCTGCATTTTGAATAATTCTATAAAATGCAGATTGCAAAGCAAAAGGATACCATTCGCCCGTGAGGCACTCATACCATTCTTTACTCAACTTATCCTCTATAAGTGATAAATCTAAATCTCCAGGAATAAGAAATAAATTCTCCCGAATTTTTTCTACGTGCGCCTCGATAATATCACCTTGTTTTTTCTCTATAAGAGATAGCGCATTTTTTATCGTTTGATTATTTTCTACAATATCAAAAAGTCTATCCTCTTGAAGAAATATCTGCGATAAGTTAGTTTGAGGGTCTAAATCTACAGCCAGCACACGATAACCCAACTCCGCAAACATATAAGCGGTATGATGCAATAAAGCGGTCGTACCTATACCATCTTTGTTATTGAAAAATGTAATAGTTTTCATTTTGTAAAAATTTTGACTACAAAAGCAAGTTACACAAAATTTTAAACTTTATCAAAAAGAAAATGTAAAAAACGCCAGTTGTTTTACTCGTGGGGGCGGGTTTCTCAAAACATTTTGAAACCGTTTATTAGACAGGATTTTAGGATTTACAGGATTTTTTGGGGGAATAAAGCCCTCCTGGACGGTTCGAATAAAAACACAGCCTAAAGGCTATGCTACAGTGAAGCCTCTAACACGCCGTTGCTTGTGTCCTCACAAGCAACTTACAATCGTCTGTGGAGACACAGACAGCGGCAAGGAGTGTGTGCTTACTTACAATTTTAAAGGTTAATCACTTTTTTGAGATGCGCAATAAAATTTTCGGTGGGTTTGATTAGCGGTTTGATATCTTGCTTATCATAATCTGCAAAATCTATATAGTCTCCTATTTGTCTCTTATCAAAAAGCTGTGAAAAATGAAAGCCGTGTTCTGTACTCACTATACCTGTTTTGATAAAATGTTGTGCAAAAAGAATTTTCACCCCTTTATGTGTAGTTGTAGTATAGCCATGCTTTATAAGTAATGCCGTAACGATATAAAAAGCTGCATAATATAAGCGATTAACTACTACATTCCAAAGCCCATTTTCAGCATTGATTTGAGCCTATTGTAAAGTCTTTTCCGCCTTTTCAATACGATAGGCAATGATACCTTTGTTATTTTCTGCTTTCATATTTTTACTCCTTCTTTTTGAATATTTTCATAAAAAGGAGTGATACTGAATTTGTTGTGCCATTCTTTTTTATTAAAAATATGCAAGCTAAGCACTTCTGCCAACTCGAGTTCTTGTAAGAAAACAGGTAATCTTAACTGGCTTTCCTCTGCATGAGAAAGTTTACTTTTATCGGTAAGCAACAATAAGTCCCAATCCGAATCTTTTTGGGCAGTACCGCGCGCCCTACTGCCGTATAAAATCAGCTCAGCAGTAGGTTCTATGTTTTGCAACTCTTTTTTGAGTTGTTTGAGCCAATGATTATCCGAAATTTTTTGCATACGATTATCATTTTCTTGTTATAAGTGAGAGCACAAAAATAAAGCCTATTTTTGTGCCTGAATCAAGATTTTTTTGGGGGGACTAAACCCCTCAAGGACAGTCAAAGACCTCCTTGACGGTTGAACCAGCACGTAAATAATTTTTTTATTTTTTTTGCCGTATCAATAAACTTTTTTTTGTTTCTACGTTATAGTACATGTCAAGACATTTAAAATATAGGGGGTTGGGGTATTTACGAATAAACCGCCTGCTGTGCCCACACCCTTACTCAATCGGTAAGGGTGTGCTTTTTTCCTGCCATCGAACCATCGGGAGGGTCTAAAGACCACTACTGAGGTATGTTTGTACGCTGGTAGTGGTCGAAGACCCTGCCAGTCGTTAAAATAAATATTTTTTTGAACGGGGTTGCAAGCCTGCCCTCTCTTTCTACTTTGCACCTACTCGCCGTTGAACCCGAGTATAAATTTTTCGTGTGTAGTCGTTTATTTTAAAATCTAATCGTTTTAACTCGTCTTCTACGTACCAAAAATCTTGTAAAGTGCGTACTTTTTTAAGTAAGGCAGGAAATAAGTAGTTATAATTTTTTTCTGATTTATAATTACCTTTGATTAAAGGAAATTGTTGTAGATATTTCATGTATACATACTCCGCTTCTTTAAAGGTTTGTATTTTATTGATGTATATATTGTAAATTACTTCATTTGGTTTTATGTTATTTTCTTTCATTTCTTCGATTATATTTTTTGCTTCAGTAAAGTCATTGGCTTTATTTAAATATAAACAATAGCTCTTCAAATTAGGTTGTATATTGTTTTCTTTCATCTCGTTAAATATCTTCTTTGCTTGCGTCAAATTTAAGGTTTTTTGCAAGTAAATGTAATAGTTATCCATATTAGGTTGTACTTGCATGCTTTTCATTTCGTTAAAAACTTTTTCTGTTTGTGCAAAAGTCTGGCACTTACCTAAATAAGTAAAAAAGGTGTACTCATCAGCCTTTACGAATAATGCTTTAAGCTCATTAAAAATAGCTTCTGCTTGTTCAAAAGTTTCTGTTTTGTTTAAATAAGTATTATAAGTAATTATATCTGATTTGATACCAACTAATTTTATTTCATTAAAAACTTCCGTAGCCTGTTTAAAAGTTTCTGTTTTGTTTAAATAAATATTGTAGTTTAGAATAGAAATTTCAGAAAAAGAAGTTTTCATTTCATTAAAAACTACTGTAGCCTGCTCAAAAGTTTCTGTTTTATTTAGATAATAATTGTAGTTTGCAATAGGAATTTCAGGTAAAAAAGTTTTCATTTCATTAAAAACTACTGTAGCCTGCTCAAAAGTTTCTGTTTTGTTTAGATAATGGTTGTAAAAAGTTGCATCAGGTTCTATTTGCATTGCTTTCATTTCATTAAAAACTTCCGTAGCTTGTTCAAAAGTTTTGGCTTTGTATAAATAAAGATTGATATTATTGATACTTATATGAATATTAGCATCATTTTTAAGTTCCTTAAAAAAGTTTTGAGCCTGTATAAAATTCTCTGTCCTTTTTAAAATTATTTTAATAGCCAAGTTAGCAATGGGAATTTTATTTATCTTCATTTCTTGAAATAATTGGTAGGCTTGTTCAAAATTTTCTGTTCTCTTTACAAGCATTGTATAAGCAAATTTGCCAATTGGAACTTTGCTTTGTTTCATTTTTTCAAAAATCACTTGAGATTCTTCATACGTTTTACTTTTTGATAAATAACTATTAAATATCAATTTATTCATCTTTTCATCATCAGCGTATTCTAACTCTTCGATTAACTTTTTTACATCTTCAAATGTATTACAAAATTGTGCAAGTTGTTTGTATATTAATTTTCTGCCTTTTTCATTGAGTCTAACATCTAAAAGAGAGTCTTTTAAAATAGTTCTAGCGCTATAGTGGCTACCACTTTCGTTGTAAGCATTGGAAAGTTTAATAATATAAGGAGCGAAAAAAGGAATTTTTTCATGTAAAAATTCATACTTTTGTATTTGCTGTTGAAGTGTAAGTTTTATAGGCTGTTTGTTGTTTATTTTAATTTTTTTCATTAGATCCGCTACAATATGAGATTTTGCTAATTCTAACAATGCAATATTTTTCATATAACCATTAACAGTATAGGTCTCGTCTTCAACTTCAAAGAGAAATAAATTTTCTGCTAATGTTAGTGTGTTAGTGTAAAAATTTTGATTAAAATATTTAATCTCAATATTGCTAGGAAAAATACAAATATACAAAAATACTTCTAAGAGTTCTACTGATAGCTTTTCTAAACTTTTTTGAATATATAAAAATTGAAACGATTCAAAATTATTTTCTGGCATTAAAGAAGTAAATAAAAAATCCTTAAATAATTTTTTTTCTTTTATATCTAAATATATTTTAAGCATAAGCCAAGTATTACCTT
>JAFIER010000201.1 GCA_020832465.1 Bernardetiaceae bacterium | reverse complement strand
AGAGTTGCGCCTGCTGCGACTGCAAAGCTACACAAAAATCGATGTTGCCGATAATGCGATTGCAATCAAAACCTGTAAAATAATCTTGTGCGATTCTGTTTTTCAACTCCTCCTCGCGTATGTTTTCGTAAGCCATAGATTTGTCCGTATTTCGTACTCAAATAACCCAATAACAAAAATAAATAAATTTTACAAGAAAGCCCATAAATTCTCAAAACGGAATTAGCTAATTCTTAATCCTTCAAAAACTCATACTCATAAATTTTTGGTTCTATTTTTTGTGCCAAAATTTTAATTTGTTCTCGCAGTGCTGCTAATAGCTCGTTATATTTTGCGTCATCGCTATGACTTTTCATACGTCCGTTGCCATTTCTACCCTGAAAATGCGCCCTGATGTCGTAAAATGAAGCATTTACATTCGGATTGGGCTGGGCGTGGTAGTATTGCCAAAGGGCTTTGCCTGCTTCGAAAACTGCCTTCGCTTCGGCTGAAAACTCCAAAGGTGTTTGGTGCAAAGCCTTCTTTTTGCCCAATAGCGAATCTGAACTTGTAGTTTTGATTTTACCCGCTATAAATTTAGTCATAAAATCACTTTCAAATTTTGTGCGTGCATCGACCTGATATTCTGTAAACGGAATCCAATGATTTGTGCCGTACTCGGATTGGATATTGTTGTCGAACAGCGTATAAGTCAAGCAGTCGTTTTGAAATTCGCTGTCTGCTTCCCATTTTTTGTTGGGGTAGAGAAACTGGTCTCTGTCGTTGAGCCAGGTGGCCGGAATAGCTTTTCGCACCGCATAATAAACCGCTACTGTGATAAGATTATCACTTGTAATAATGGTGTGGCGACCGCCAGCTTTTCTGCGTTTTTTATAATCATCAATAAAAACTGCTCTTTGATTTTGAAAATCATTACCCGTAGAACTTAGATAGCCTATGGCATTGTCATCATCAACTTCACTTTTCTTTTGTGTAATTAGTGCACTAAGGAGCTTTGATTTTCCATAGGAATGAATTTTTTTCTTAGCAAGAAGTTTGCCTTTGGCATCATAGACATCGGCTACGGCACGTTTAAAAATTTCTTTTTTTTGTGTATTCCAAATCATAAATCCGATAGGAAACTGACCTTTTACGTTGTCAAAAGTATCCGCTGGTACGACAAACATTTTTTCTAACTTAGCCTGAAAAACCTGCCGAAAAGCTAAGAAATTCGGAGCTTGAAGATGTTTTAATTTCGAGAACTCTGCCAGATAACAGCCCTCGATTTCTCTATAAATACGGATAAAAAATTGTGCAAAAAGCTCACCGCTCGCTTTGCCCAAGTCGTTTTGATATTTCTCGTGGATTCTGCTTTTTTGCACATCACGCCTACCTTTTCCGATGCGCGCATCACCTTCTACGTAAGGTGGATTGATATAAATGACCAATTTTTTGCGTTTCTCGGGGTCATTGATAATGCGCTGCAAACCTTCTGGAAGCTGTTTGAAATCATCGTTTAAAAAATCAAACTGAAAGACGTGGTCTTCCAATAAATTTGCACCATTAGCGATTCGGTCTTTCACTACATCGACATCTTGCCTATCCAAGGTCGATGCCCACACGTGATATTTATTTGTCAGTCCTGTGAGCAAATTGCCCGTACCAGCGGCGCAATCCCATACATAATACTCGTCTTGCCAATCCTCTCCCAAGACATCGGTAAGATATTCCTGCGAACGCTCTACCCAAATTTGAGGGGTGAAAAAACTGCCTTTGCGTTCGCGCACATCTTGCGGCACGAGCAAATCCCGTCGTTCAATAATATAATCCCAATATTCCTCCTTCGGGGGGCGTTCGTATTTGTTCCAAAAGGCAGTATGGGCTTTCTGATGGTCATTGAACTTGGTATAAGTTACATCAAATATACCCATATCGTTGAGCTTTTTGTCCAGCTCATACCGATTTTGATTGAGCACTACAAAGAGTTTTTCTTTGAGCGTTTTGTTTTCAGCAGAAAGCAAGTCAGCGAGGTAAAAATCAGCTTCTACGATGCTTTTTTTTCTTGCCATATCCCAGTTCATTACAATCGTAGGTTTTACCTCTTGATTCCATTTATTGAAAATTGCAATAAAATTGTTCTTATCAATTTGGGTTTTGGTAAAACCAAATTTACCGACAACGAGATTATTCTGGATAAAATTTTTGAGTTCTTGCTCATGTTTGTCATAGTAAAAAAGCATAGCGCGCTGCTCGATGCTACTTTTTACTTTTTCTAAAACAAGGTTAAACTCTTTGGTTTCGTGATTAGAAGGGGCGATATTCCAATTGAAATCATTCTGATAAAAAATATCGTGAATTTCGCTATAAGGCACAAAGGCAATTTTTTCGGCATCAAAAGCCCCGAGTAGGGCAGGGGGGAGTTTTTCGTCGAAAGTGCGTGCTTTTCCGATAGTCAAGATGAGCTGCACGATGGATTTATGCACATCAGATTTTCCTCTTTTAGCTTCTGCCCAAAGTAAGGATTCGGCATCATAGAGTTGCGCCTGCTGCGACTGCAAAGCTACACAAAAATCGATGTTGCCGATAATGCGATTGCAATCAAAACCTGTAAAATAATCTTGTGCGATTCTGTTTTTCAACTCCTCCTCGCGTATGTTTTCGTAAGCCATAGATATAATAGCATTCGTGTTTTGAAACTCTTATAAGCACTAAAATTAGGAAAAAATCCTTTGAAATACAAGACTAAGCCATTTTTATACAGTCTAATACCTAAAATTTCGCTACTGTCTATATTTTTTTGCAATCATATTATGAAAATCCTGAAATCTTGTTATCTTTGATGCAAAGACTATTTTTCAATACAAAAAAAACTAATGGCTGCTATTATAGATAAAAAATTGCGTACCATTCGATTGCGATTAGACGAAATTGCAAAATCTTTACATCAACTCACTGTGGATATAGAGACTGACGAGCTTGCACGCACACTTAGTGATTTGCGCCAGCGTATTAATGAGCCTTTTATGTTTGTTGTAGTCGGTGAAGTAAAAGCGGGTAAGAGTAGTTTTGTCAATGCCCTTTTAGAGAGCAAAGAGGATATTTGTAAAGTGGCACCTGACCCTTGCACCGATACTGTACAGCAGATTCTTTATGGCGAAGAGAAGGAAATTATTCAAATCAATCCGCATCTTAAAAAAATCTTGATTCCTGTGCCTATTCTCAAAGAGATTGCTATTGTGGATACGCCTGGTACGAATACCATTTCGGAAAAGCATCAGCAAATTACAGAGGAGTTTATCCCTGCTAGCGATTTGATTGTGTTTGTATTTGAGGCTAAAAATCCCTATAGGCAGTCTGCTTGGGATTTTTTTGATTTTATTCATACGGAGTGGCGCAAAAAAATTATTTTTGTTTTGCAGCAGTCCGATTTAATGAATGAGCAAGATTTGCAAATCAATATAGAGGGTTTGCGTAAGCATACAGAAAAAAAAGGTATGCTTGAGGCTCAAATTTTTGCCGTATCTGCAAAGCTTGAGCAGGAAGCAAAGCACGATGAAAGTGGTTTTTTTGCTGTAAGGCGATACATACAGATGCACATTACGGGCGGTAAGGCACCGATTTTAAAGCTAAAAAACAATATTGATATTTCTAAAAATATCTTGCAAAAAATCAAAGAAGGGGTAGCCTTACGTGCGCAGCAGCTCGAAGCTGATACTGCATTTAGAAAAGAAATTTCACGTACGCTCAAGTCGCAAGAGAAAAAAGCGCATTATCAAATCGATGTACTTATAGAGAATCTACTCTCGAGTTATGAGTTGATTACACAAAATACAGAAGTTGAAATCAAGCAAGGGCTTGGGGCTTTTACCCTTTTAGGGAATGCTTTTAAGTCGCTTTTTTCGGATAAAGAATCCGTGAAGCAATGGTTTGATAAGGTCGCTGCAGATTTAGATAATAATTTGAGACGGACCCTCGGGCAGAAAATCGAGGAAGGCGTAGTCGCACTTGCTGATACGATTCAGCAAATGGCAAAAATGATTGATATGCAGCTGCGGCAAAGTCCTAAAATTTTAAAAGAAAATCATGAAATTTTTGGCAATATCGCTGATAGGCGCAGTGCCGTACTTCAAGAGTTGCAGTTAGAAATGAGCAATTTTACGAGCAGGCACGAAAACTTTACCGATACAAGTCAAATTGTAAGTGCAGATAGTAATTTCTCACCTCAAATTGCAGCCAGTGGCGGTATTGCCGTCATCGGAGTGGCTATTGCAGCCCTTACGCAAGGGGCTGTTTTGGATATTACGGGCGGAATTATGACAGCCGCAGGCGTAATTTTTGCTGGCGTTACGATTTATAGCAAAAGACAAAAAATTCTAAATGCTTATCGTAAAGAAATTATAGAAGCCAAGCAAAATATGCGGGAAGAAATTGAAGACCGTTTGCAAAAGTATGTGCTCGAAGTGAAAACTAAAATTGAAGCTAATTTCAAAGATTTTGATATGCTTTTGGAAATGGAAGACAGCGAAATTCAATCATTGCTCGAGCGATGTGAAAATTTGAGACAGCAGCTCGATAAAAGCGATGAACAGCTTACACAAGCAAGTTTATAAATACAAAAATCCCAAAATACAGAAAATAAAAGTTTATACATAAACCATTTTTATACTCAAAAATTATGCTACTACCGAGCCTACAAATCATACTTGCACTGCTATTTGCAGCACCTCTACAAGCGGGATTAGAAATCAATGCCCTACACGATTGGGAAGGGCATATTGGAAATACGAGAAGTGTAAGACTCTCCATGCAGATAGACCAAGAAAGGAATATCGAGGGAGAGTATTTTTATGTCAAATATGTAACCAAAATCCCTTTAAAAGGACAAATTACAGAGGTAAAAACCCATAATAACAGAATTGCTCACGGTAAAATTGAGCTTGTTGAATATGACAAAAATAAGCAAATCAACGGATATTTTGTAGGCGAAATTAGAGAAAATAGAATGATAGGCACATGGCGTAGCGCAGATTTGCAACGAAGCTATCCCTTTGAGTTGCGACACAAAGCAAGTTCTTATCAAAAAAGTATCGACAAACGATATGAGTTCTTGGGAATAAGCACGGAAGAAGCCGAAAATTTTGCCAAAAAAATTCAAAAAGCTATCTTACAAAAAGACAAACAGACCTTGGCACAGAATATTGATTATCCATTATTGATCAATAGTGCACAAGGGCAAGTACAAATTCAAAATAAGCAAGATTGGCACAAAAAAGGAGAAACTATTTTTACACCCTCTTTACTCAAAAATGTAAGGGAGAGCTATCCCATTTTTATGAAAACCAACGCACAAGGATTTGCATTAGGTAAGGGGTATATTTGGATGAACAAAAACAAAGACGGGCAGCTCAAAGTAATTGCTATCAATGACTTTTAACTTTGGAAAAATTTTTATAAATAACATGTCTGA
>JAFIER010000196.1 GCA_020832465.1 Bernardetiaceae bacterium | reverse complement strand
GGAGTTTCTGGAGCTCCCCTCCTAAAATTAGGAGGGGCTGGGGGTGGTTTTCAAACAATCACAAGCCAAGTTATCAGCTCAAAATTATCAGATTGTATGCGTTCAGATTTTCTGGGAAGGACAGCTCCTCTGTCTGAGGTCATACCTTCTTTTAATTTTTTATTAAAAATAGTTTCTATTTCTTTGATAGCTCTTTTCAAAAGTACGGAATATTTGTGCATATCTTTTCCTTCCTGCGTTTTGTCGTTGAAGAATTTACAAGCCTTTTCGAAGGCATGTTTCTGCCCCGAGCAAAGCAGCCTGAAGATTTCTAAAACTTGTTTTGCACTGGTATAATTGAACCGCATTGTACCATTTTCTTGAATATAAACCAAGAAATAAGGGGATATGGGGTTGATTTTTTCGTTGCTTTTGGAGTCTCCTTTTTGCCTGAGGCAAAATACTACGCCGGGTTTGATGACTTCTTTTTCGGTTTCTGAAAATTCTTTATCTCGAAGAAATTCCTCTTTGTAATCTCCTTTGGGTGCGGGCACGACGGCATAAAGTCCTAAGGGCGCTTCCTCGAGTTTTTCTCTGTTGCTTTCGATAAAATTGAGCAACTCGATTCTAAAATCATCTAAGGTAAACTGCGAGAACTCTATGGAGTCGTTCATTTCATCGAGGTCGAGGACTTCTTCTTGTAAGGCTTTGAGCTGTTTATCTCGGTAGTTTAAATCTTGCTCGATTAAATCTTTGAGGCTATCTTCGTTCAAGATGTCATCTTGATTGGTAGCGGTCATATCTACGAGTGCCATGCGGCTCTCGACCCTTTGCTTGAGGTTGATGTATTTATCGAGGTCTTGGGTGGGCCAAAAGTTTACTAATTGTATGCTTTCGTTATCGCTACCAAGTCTATCAATTCGTCCGAATCTTTGAATCACTCTGACGGGATTCCAATGAATATCGTAGTTGATAACCGTATCGCAATCTTGCAGGTTTTGCCCTTCGGAAATACAGTCCGTAGCGATAAGGATATCGATTTCGTTTTCTTTTTCGGCATCGGCGATGCGGAGTGCGGCTCGGTTTTTGGCTTTGGGTGCGAAATTGGTCAGGATATTCGAGAATTTATTTGTGCCGAAGGTAGTATATGTTCTCGAACCGGCAACCATAGCGATTTGTAGTTTGAGCTCTTCGCAGACCCATTTTTGCAAGTTTTCGTACAGGTATTGCGCCGTATCGGCAAAGGCAGTAAAGACGAGCACTTTTTTGTTGCCGTTGTTTTTGGCTTCTTTAATTTTGTTTCGGATAAGATTTTTGAGGTCTTCGAGTTTGGCATCTCGCTCGGGCGTAACGGCATCGGCAAAGTTCAACAAAGGAATAAGGGCTTGCTTATCCTCTTCCAAATCTTCGAGCCACTTCTCGAGCTTGAGGTCTGCCAAATCAAATTTGAGTTTTTTGCCTACTTGCCAAGCTTCGTTTTCTTCGTCGGCTTCATTGTCGTCATAATTTTCGGGTTGCATTTGCTCGAGGTCTTCTATTTGCGAAGTAAGCCCTGCTTTTTGGAATGCTTTAATTTTATCTTGCAACTCCTCGACTTTCAGAATAGTTCGCTCCATCGAGGTTTTGAAAGAAGCCACCGAGCTCTCGAGTCGTTTTAAGAAATTGATTTTCATCATGCCGATGAGGAAATGTTCCCTATCTGTCTGCTTAAAAACCACTACTCCTGCCGATTTAGATAGCTCGTCGTATTTGTCTTGATGTTCGCTCTTGACATATATTGAGGGATTAAAAAGACTGAGTTTGTAGCCTATTATCATTTCATTGATTTTGTCATAGCTCATAGAGCGGTCTTTCAAATCAATCTTAGAATATATAGCTTTGGGTTTTTCCCTTTGCGGGAATTTTCCCAATTCTTTTTCTACATCTTGATAAAAACTCTTGATGTGCTTTCGGCTTCTGGCGATGCTTAGGGTATCTAAGAGTTTGAAAAAATCGCTGTCCAAGTCTTGAATCAGTTTGCCTACGCTTCTATCTTTTGTCTTTGGGTCGCTCCATTTCGAAAATTTAGTTTGTGCATTTTTCAATGTAATGCCGATGTTTTGGATTTGCGTCTCTTCTTCTAAGGCATCATCTTTGCCTTGCGTAATCAAATAAAACTGATTTCTGAGGTCTTTGAGGTTGTTATTGACGGGCGTAGCCGAGAGCATCAAGACTTTGGTATTGACTCCCGCTTTGATGACTTTTTCCATGAGCCATTTGGGTCTGTTCATTCTGCTTGTGCCGTCCTCTTTCTCGGTCTCGCTGGGGTTTCCCTTGAAGTTGTGGCTCTCGTCAATCACGACTAAGTCGTAAGCTCCCCAGTTGAAATTGCTCAGCTCGATGGCGTTGGCTTTAGCTATGCCGTGCTTTCTACCCAAATCGGTGTGATACAAAACCGTATAATTGAACCTATCTTTTTGAAAGGGATTGAGTTGGTTGTTTTGGCTGGCTTGATAGATAGTCCAGTTTTCGGAAAGTTTTTTAGGACACAAGACCAAAACCCTGTAGTTGAGCAATTCAAAATAACGAATCACGGCAAGTGCCTCGAAAGTCTTACCCAAGCCCACACTATCGGCAATGATACAGCCATTGTATCGCAAAATTTTATTGATAGCTCCTTTTACGCCATCTTTTTGGAAGGCATAGAGTTTGTTCCAAATTTCGGTATCGAAAAAGCCTGTTTCTTCCCGTAGCAAGTCGCCTTTTTCTTGGTCTTTCAGATACTTATCAAAGACGTGAAAAAGGGTTTTGAAATAGACAAATTCGGGTTCATTTTCTACGTACAGCTTGGCGAGGTATCCTAACACCTGTGATTTGACGTCTTCTATGAGCTGCCCGTCGTCTATATTCCACATCTCATCAAACCAGTCTTTCAAATCTTCTCTATCCCTATCGTTATCGATAATCATATTGAGCTCTCGGTTAGGGCGTTTTCCTAAGCCCAAGCCGCTGACGGTAAAGTTCGAGCTCCCCATAATGGCTTTTTCTACCCCATTTTCTTGCGTGATATGGTACATTTTACCGTGCAAAAAGTTGGGCTTTACAGCAGATTTGATTTGTACTTTTTCTTCTATCCACTGGGCGCAATTCTTGGCTGCACTTTTTTGCTTGAGCGTTTGGGAGAGGGAGAGACCTTCTCCTTCGATGTTAAAATCACGCTGATTGGGTTGCTTGTTATCAATATTTTTTAAAAAAGAAGGCTCACCAAACAAAAATCGCAATTCTTGGATATGATTCAATTTGTCTTTGAGCGCTTCGTAAGCAAAAATCGTAAAATAGGCAGAGACAATCGAGAGTTTGCTGCCCTCTGTAATATGCTCTTCTAAAAAACTCGCTACCGAACCTCTCTTATAGTTGTCGCGAATATTAGAGTTGGGGTTGTTTTTTGAGTTCATGGTTTTGGAAAGAAACTTCACTGTGAAAAAAGATTTTAGCTATGGGCATCAAGCAACGGCAGGAGGCTGTGCGCATGGCTATCACAATAATAGCATTTATTTTAGAAATATTGCAATTTTTGCAGTATTTTTTTGGCTTAAAACCTACCACCATTGGGCTTAGAAATAACATTTCTTTGAGAAATGTCATTTCTATATAGACTTACTCCAAATATTTTTTCAAGATTTTCTCCTTCTGTTTTGGAATATCTGCTATCTCTTTTTCCAATTCAGCGATTTTAGCTTCTATCTTTTCTATTTCTGCAACTATCTTTTTTTGTTCTTCGATAGGGGGTAAAGGGATTTTAAAATCCATAATGTGTTGCTTGTTTCCACGCGGCATTTTTAGACCCTTAGGGTTTTCCATTACATAATCGAAAAACTCATCTTGTTTCAAAACATAATAAACATATTTTGATTCAATATTTTCAATAGCCTTTTGTAATACCAACACATCATTTGAGCTGCCACCATTTTCATCTGCATACCATATTTTTTTTAGGTATGGTCTAATATTTGACAATAAAATATCTCCAATATTATACACCGTTGATGTACCTGAAATGGGAACAAAACTTGAATCAATCTTACCTGCCATATTTTGCAGCATATTATCTACCCCAATATAATTTTTTGACGTTAATAAATTAGAAGAAATTCTCTTATCAGAATATTTACACAATTGCCGCAGTTTTTTAGCTTCTCCCTTAACATTGCCTATAATATTTTTAATATTATTTTCAAATTTCTCAATCTCCTCAATCGCTTTTTGCTCTTGCTTTTCCAATGCTTCAATTTCAGAAACAATTTTTTTCTGAATGTCGAGTGGTGGGAGAGGGATTTGAAACTCCTTGATTTTTTTAGCGTTTAAGTTGGGCTGAGTAACAGCGATACTATTTGCTTCTACCTGATTCCAATACATTTTGGTCTTTGTAAAATTGAATAAGTAGTAAGGAAGTACCAAATCTGAATTTATTTTCAAACGAATTAGATATGAAGCAAAAATCATTTTTTCATACCTATCCGATTTATAAATAGCTGCTTTTCCTACGCTACCACTTCTTGCAATAACAATATCATTATTCTGTAATAAAAACTGCTCCTCAATTTTATTATCAGGATTGATATAGACAATATCATTATTCGACTTTATTGTACCGTTATCATTTAAATCCGTAATCCGGAGATACCTTACTTTACCGTTACTAGTAGCTTTGTCAGTATATCCGTATTGCGTTTCAGCAATTTGACCAATTCTTACAACATTAAATATACTTTCAATTACGACTTTTTTTTTAGCAGAGAGCGAAATGTTTTTCTCAAAATCCACACGGTCAAAAGTGAACATATCTACTAAGTTGTGATAGCTAAGGTTTTGTTTTAAATTTTCTGGTATATCTAAATCAAACTCGCCTAAGAATGCTTTGTAAATATAAAAACTTGCCTTTTCGGGGTTGGTAAAGCTATCAGCATCATATAATTGAGTACACTCGTCTATGCTTTTGCTTCTTTCTATAGCGTGAATACCTTCGCTACCTCTACGGTTGCTAAATTCATAACCTAAAAAGCGTTTTTCTTCATTCTTTTGTCCAGTTTTTACCAAAACCAACTTTTGAGGATAAGCCAATATGAAATAAAGCAATTTATCTTGCTCAAGAGCTAAGATATTCGTCCAAAGTTCTTGTTCGTTTTTGGCTTTAATTTTCTTGGCGTATTCCTTATAAATTTCGTGTTGCTCAATGTTCTTATTTGGCGTTTTTTGCAACAGGGTTTTATAGTCTTCAAAAGAAATGCTGTCCCAAACGTGAGCTACGTATTTTGAAATTGGTTTTTCAATTCCGTTAATAGTTACATCTTGCAGATTTACAAAACATTTTTTAATCGCTTCTTGTATGTTGTAAGCATCTGCATTATTTCTGCGTCTGAGGAATAAAGTAACGGTGTTTGTTCCCGTAGCCATAAAGGTATTAGAGCCAAATTCTGCGATACCTAAAATTTCAAAATGTTTAAATAATATTTCTCTTGTTTGCGCATAAATACCTGTATTGCTCAAAATACTGCTTGGCAAAATAATTCCTGCCACACCGCCATCTTTTAATAATTGCTTTGTACGTTCAATAAACAAGCATTCAATTTCAGAACTTTGGTCGGTGAGTCGGCTGTATAAATCAAAGCCTAATTTTGCTTTTTCTTCAACCATTAAGCCTTTAAAAGCCGAAACAGAATAAGGCGGATTTGAAATAACAATATCAAATTGTTTATTGTCTTGCGGATAGGTTTTGTCGGTTTCTTTCAACAAATCCTTAAATTCTTTGGTAGTGGCAAAATCACCCAAACCATCACCGTGAATTATTTTTGCCAAACCATCACCGTGCAAATAACAACTTACTTTGGCAGTTTTTACCAAACGATAGTCCTTTTCAATACCATAGACATATTTTTCTGCCCAATCAAATTGCACGGTTCTAAATCCTTGAATTTGTTTTCTGGCTTCTGGTTTAAAACCTTTTAATTCGAGTTTATCTAAGTATTGTTGAACCACTTCCATAGATTCGGTAAGAAAATGCCCACTTCCTGCTGCGTAATCGATTACATTTGGCAGTAAATCATTTTTATTACCTTGCTCAATTTTCTGTGCTGTTATTTCTTGAAACGGCAAACTTTTTATAATAAAACGAGCAATAGGAACAGGTGTAAAAAACTGACCCGATTCTTGTTTTAAACCTGTGGTCAAGAGTAATTCAAAGAAATCACTTAAAAACTGCTGGCGGTAATTGTAGCGTATTTGATAGACTTGAAGTAGCTCGACAACTTCTTTAACTACTTTTGCATTTTCTTCAAAAGAGTCGTCATCAAAGACTTCTTTTATCGCAAACTCATTGTTTTTTTTAAGTCTAATTTCGGTAAGAATTTGCTTAAATTCTTCTTGGTATTTTGTATCGATAGATGCAAATCGTTTATCCAATTGCTCATCACTTACATCAGTTACATTTTTTTCTAACAGTTCTCGCATTCCTTTGCCATAAAGGTCTGTCAATCTTTTTTGGAAAGAAATGTGGTTATCTTGTCCT
This sequence comes from Bernardetiaceae bacterium, assembly GCA_020832465.1. GTDB lineage: Bacteria > Bacteroidota > Bacteroidia > Cytophagales > Bernardetiaceae > JAFIER01. Next base: position 978 of record JAFIER010000196.1, on the reverse strand, counting down.
TCAAGCCATTGAAACTCCAATTCGTCTTCCTCGTCTTTAGAGTATTCATCAACAATTTTGCAAAGGAAAAGCGTAAATATTTTATTGAAAGCATTGGGCTTATCCGAAACCACATTATGCCTTAATATTTCTAAGAAACGATTGAATATAAAACTGCTATCCTCTTGTTTTAAAGGCTTTAAATCATTTTTGGTAAGTGCCTTACTTTTAAACTCATACGGCATTGCCCAACTATCAAAAATACCATTGTTTTTAGGCAATTTATTCCATCTATCATAAAAATCTTTTACATTTCCTGCTTGTCGGTAGTCATCTTCAATTTTTACAATGATGTTTTTAAACTCCATGTTATTTCCTTGAAGTTGCGAAGCGTAAAGCATTAAAATATCTGCATCTTTATCCTGTTGGAAGTAGGTAAAAAGTTGCCCTCCGTTACGCTCTAAGTTTTTAAATTCTTTCTCAAACTCTGCTCCCCAAGTTTTGCATTCAATCATTAAATAGGCTGCACCATTATCACGAGTTACCAAAATATCCAATCGTCCGCTTGTGCCGTGCCCTGTTCTCCAAGTTTTTTCTAACACAATATTTTGAGGGAGATAGCCTTTTTCTAACAGCCTATTCACACATTCGAGCACAACCCAATTTTCAGCCTGTGAAAAATTTTGAGTGGTTTTGCTTTCGCCTTTTATTTTGTTACCGAAATTGAAAATTGAATTTTCAAAATCAATTTCAATGGCGTAGCCATTGTATTTTTTATGGAAAATTCCCGAAGTGTTTTCTTTAGGTGTAAATCCTAATGTCTGTATGAAGTTTTTGTAGTTCATTAGAATTTAATTTTTCCTTGTTTAACATTCTTATTTCTCAAATATTTTGATTGGCTTTCAGCAACTGTGAAAACTGCATCAGAACATTCGTATTTATGAGCTTCTTCAACCAATTTGTCAGCAACATATAGGTTTTTTAACTCCAAATAATCTT
>JAFIER010000177.1 GCA_020832465.1 Bernardetiaceae bacterium | reverse complement strand
TCGAATGGGTACGAGTCCGCAAATATTGGGCACCCGTCCGCCGTGTAGATGATGCTTATGGCGATCGCAATTTGATGTGCAGCTGCCTGCCCGTAGAGGAGTACGAAGAAGAACAAGCCTTAGCGGGAATAGAAGCATAAGCAAATAGTACTTACTTCTTATCAAAAAAAACACACCTCTCGAGGTGTGTTTTTTTGTTTGTCTGAATCAGGATTTTCAAGATTCAAAGATAAGCAGGATTCTCTTCAGCCGTCTTTGAGGTCTGCGACCGTCAAAGAGGCCGGGGGAAGTGGGACGCTTTTTTCAAGATTCGAAGATGAGCAGGATTAAAGCAATCAAGTAAATCCCAAAATCTTGAAAATCTTGATTCTGACAAAGAGGGACGCGACACTATCACAAAAAGTGTGCAAGTTACCTATCAATCCAATAAATAGTTTCGTTTTGTATTGTACATCAAGAGGTAGCCTCTTTTATTGGCATCGTTTAAAAAGGAATGTTTTACCAAAGTCTCTACTCTTATTTGTCTTTCTAAAAATGGACTTATCAACTTATTGATTCTGCTTTCCATGACTCCTATTCTTTTTGCCAATTCTATAAAATCAGCTTTGGAAGGATGCCCGTTTTTTTTGTATGAATCGCTCTTAAAGGTATCGGCAAATAACCCTTTCTCTAAGGCAAAATCTGTATCGTCTATGTGCATTTTTGTATTTATCAAATCATAAGCAGGACTTAGTAGGTAATCTGCTGTTGATGATTCGAGCAAAGAGAAGTTTTTTAGATGTGCATCTCCATTTGAAAACAAAAAATTAAATACTACTAACGAAAAGTATTTCTCTATTTCTACACGCCATGCTAAAACGTATTTTTGTATCAATAAGCCGAGCTCTTCATAACTGTAATCATACTTAAAACGGCCTCCTGCATTGTCTTTGGTTTTGCCTGCTAAGGTTGCAAAATCTTCTTTACCCAGCTTGCTACCGTCATCTTTTATATCAAACCTTTTAGTAATGTAAGCAGGTGAACCATTCTGAAAAAATATCAGTGCATTTTCTGCAGTATTTATTCCGTAAACTTGTTTGGCTATTTGCATAGTCAAATGTTCATTTGCGGGCACTTGGTCGACTTTTTTTAAATCTCTCGGTATGGGTTTGAGTATGTAAGTACCTTGTTCCCCCTTGTTCGTGAGGCGTAATTGATTTTTTTCGAGTCGCATACTTAATTTTTCCTGCACACCTGATATCGAGATACGTTTGCGATTTTCTATAAACAGCTCGGCTACTTCTTCGCTTAGTTGTGGCTGCTCGTAGGGTAAAATATGACTTACCTTTTTTCCATAAAATACACTTCGCAAGCAACTTGGGCTATAAGTTGTAAAACCCTTTACCAAAGTTCCTGGACAATTTTTTAAGTTCATTGTACTATTGGTTTTACAGTTACTGCTCCTATAGTATCGTATTGTGCTGTTGCCATGAGCAATCCAAAACTATCTTTTTCATCAATTTTTAATTGCGTACTTTGTAGCTTTCGGTTTACTCCTTCGCTGAGCATATTAGCGAAAAATGGAAACAAAAAGTTACTGCTGTATTCTTTCTGTGTTTTGGGAAGCGTCAGACTAATAGCAGGTAGTCTGCTATTATTGAAATATGTATCTTCATATCTAAAAACAAACAGCCCAGCATACTCTTCCGTGAGTGTGCCTGCCAATATGCCATTGCGATATACTTTTACTTTTCTCATGAAGTTATTAGTTCTTTTTGACTTCTATTTTTAGTTCCATTCCTAAAACCTCTGCGATTTTATTCAGAATATGTAAGGACGGATTGCCTTGTCCGTTCTCCAACTTATAGAGTGTATTCGTGCTTATTTGTGCCAACTCTGCTAAATGGGGTTGCGTGATATTCAACTCTTTTCTCCTGTTTTTTATTGTCTCTCCGATATGTTCAACTAACATTATAATGTGATTTTTTGTGTAAACATAGGTTTTATTGTGTACTTAAACAAGTAAAATCACAATATGTTGTGATTTTACTGTTTGAAATTAGTTATTTGAAAATTAGCTGCAAGGTCATAACTAAGTAAAACACCTTCAAAAAAACATAAATATTTGATTATCAATACGTTTACTATTAGACATTTTGTCCACTAGCAGATTTTTGTCCCTGATTATTGCCTCTTATAAAAACTCATAGTATTCTGCCTTCTTATCAAGTACAAAAGTTTATAAGCATAAGCCAGAAAGAACCGCCGAGCAGTCAGTAGAAAATATTTTCTGCTTTTGATTTGGTTTTGAAAGATGAATAAAGATTCAATCAGACTATGATACATTAAAGGCGAGCACTCAAGCAAAAACAGCTTCTCTTTTTTTGCTTGAGTCATCTTTTAAGGTTACTTTTGCATTTATTAAGTCATCTTATAAGGTTACAAAATGGATATAAAAAACCTTCAAATTATGCAGCTTGATGCTAAAATCAAAGGTTTTGCAGATGCACAAACTCCCATGCCTCCTACGGGTTGGATAAAAGCTATTCGTTTGGCTTTGGGCATGACACTACAGCAATTAGCTAATAAATTATCTATAACTAAGCAAAGTGTAAGTAAACTCGAGTTGCGCGAACAAGAAGGCGCAATCACACTCAAATCATTGCGAGAGGTTGCCCATGCTTTGGATATGGATTTGTCCCAAGAGAGAAATCCTTAGAAAAATATATCGATAAAAAAGCCCATATTTTAGCCGAAAAAATAGTGCGCCGTACTTCTAATACAATGGAGCTCGAGAATCAAGAAAACTCTGATAGACGCATAAAAAAAGCCATCAAAGAGCGTGTTTTTGTGCCTTTAGGCACTATATATTGATAGCTAAATGGAATATCCTACATATACCCCTATACAACAGGTGCGTTAGGCTTTTTACGAATATACAACGCCTAAAGGCGTATAAATTTCAAAAAAACAATGGCTTGAAAATCGCTTGCAAGCGTTGTAAACAATTTCTTATTGTCTGAATCAGGATTCGCAGGATTCAAGGATTTTCAGGATTAAAGCAATCAAGTAAATCCCAAAATCTTGAAAATCT
>JAFIER010000194.1 GCA_020832465.1 Bernardetiaceae bacterium | reverse complement strand
AAATCATAGGTCATGAAGTGGGTGAGTGGCACGTTACGCACGACAAATTGCTGTTTTATTTTCATCACTTGGCAGCGCAAAGCCCGAGAATTAGGCTCGATACGATTGGTTATACACACGAAAAACGACCACTCATTCAAGCCATTATCACACACCCTGATAATGACCCCGAGCAGTTGCGTAAAGCACACCTTGAGGCATTAGAAAACAAAAATAGCAACCCCGAAACGCCTTCTATTCTGCTCATGGGTTATTCCATTCATGGCAACGAACCCAGCGGTGGCAATGCCGCCCTACTTACTGCCTACCATTTGGCAGCGATGCAAGGCGAGCGTGCTGAAGCCATGCTCAAAAATATGATTATTATCCTCGACCCTTGCTTTAATCCCGATGGTTTTCAGCGGTTTAGTACTTGGGTTAATATGCACAAAAGCGATAACCCCTCGACCCAGGGCATCAGCAGGGAGTTTAATGAAGTCTATCCACGAGGGCGCAGCAATCATTATTGGTTTGATTTAAATCGCGATTGGCTGCCCATAGTTCACCCCGAGAGCCAAGCGCGCATTGCAGCTTTTCACCGTTGGAAACCGCATATTCTCACCGACCACCACGAAATGGGCGCAAACTCAACTTTCTTTTTTCAGCCGGGCGTGCCCTCGCGCACCAATCCCCTTACCCCTGCTGAAAACCAGAAACTTACTGCCGAAATTGGCAACTTCCACGCCGAGCACCTCGAGCGAATAGGCTCGACCTTTTATACCAAAGAATCTTTTGATGATTTTTACTACGGCAAAGGCTCAACCTATCCCGATGCCAATGGCTGCATCGGCATTTTATTTGAGCAGGCAAGCTCCAGAGGGCATCTGAGGAGCACTGTAAATGGCATCATGTCTTTTGCTTTTACGATTCGCAATCAATTCACAACTTCACTCTCCACACTCGAGGCAGGTTATGCTTTGCGCAAAAAACTAAGAGACTATCAGCGCAATTTTTACCGCGAGCGTAAATCCGCAGCTGGTGGATATGTTTTTGGTGATAAACACACAGCTACACGAAGTGCAAAATTTGCCGAGCTACTCGCTGCCCATCAAATTGAATGCTATCATCTAAACAAAAATTTTGATAACAAAGGACAAAATTTTGATAAAGACTACAGCTATTTTGTACCCCGAGCGCAAATGCAGGCGCACCTGATTGAAGGTGTTTTTCAAAAAGAAACCTCATTTTCAGATAGCATTTTTTATGACATCTCGGCTTGGACATTCCCTATGGCTTACGGATTGCCATACGCCGAAACGAAAAACGACTTGAAAGGTGAGAAAATCAAAGACTTGAGTTTTGCCATTGATAATCAAAAAAATAGCTTTGAGCAAAGCAATTATGCCTACCTCATCGAGCCTTTTGCCTACGAACTGCCCACAGCTTTATACGCACTGCTTTCTGAAAATTTAAAACTCAAAGTAGCGAATAAATCATTGAAAATCAAAAATTTAAAAGGAAATGCTATTGAGCTTCCAGTAGGTACGGTTTTGCTTACCGCAAAAAATCAAGCCAAAAACGAACAACAAATTTTTGAACAACTCGAGCAGCTTGCCGAGTCCCATAATTTAAAAGTGCATGCCGTTGGTAGCGGCTTGGCAGCTGAGGGGATAGACTTAGGCAGCCCGAATTTTAAAGCACTGCGCTTCCCACGTGCCATTATGGTCTTAGATGAGCGCACTTACGGCGGTGGCGAGGAAGGCGAAATTTGGCATTATTTTGATAAAAAATTGGGCATGCCACTTACTATGGTCGAGGATAGCCGTGCTACTGGCATAAATTGGTCAGATTATAACGTTATTATTTTGGCAAATGGTTCTTATAGTAAAATGTCGGATAAAGCCTGGGAAGCCTTGCAAAATCGTGTAGCAGAAGGTGCTACACTTATCGCACAACGCAATGCCGTGCGCACCCTAAGCGGGCGTGGGATTTTACCACTTGAATTTGCACAAGAAGAGCAAAATGACAGCATCGTAACGCCACGAGCTTATCATCAGCTGGCTGCTGATAAAGGTTCAGCTTATATTGGCGGAGCAATTTTTGAAGGTGAGTTAGATACCTCCCACCCCTTAGCCTTCGGAATTAGTCAAATAAAAATTCCGGTGTTTAAAAATACGACTATGTTTGCCAAGCTGCCCTCTAATCCCTATGCTACGCCCTTGCGCATGAGCAAAAATCCGCTTTTGAGTGGATATGCTTCCGAAAAAAATAAAAAATTAGCCGCCGAGTCAGCAGTAGTTACAGCACGTAGCTACCAACGCGGCATAATTATAGGATTTCTGACCGTGCCTACTTTTAGAGGTTACTGGCTCGGGACAGAGCGTTTGCTCGCCAATGCTATATTTTTTGGGCATACGATTGATAGCAGAAGTGCAAGTTGGTAGGTTTTGTGCTGTTATACATTGAACAACTAAAAATAACAATGTTATTTCTAAGCCCATTTTTCCATGGTGTAGATACTTAAAATTTAATATTTGTGAGCCTGTAGCAACGAAGCTCCAGCTTCGTTGCTACAGGCTACTTCCGAAGCTGGAGCTTCGGGCTACAGTTTTATAAAAGAGGTACTTATTTTATCATTTAACGTTTTAAAGGCTATAATTTTATGGATACAGAAGCTAATGCTGTGCTTGAATTTCAAAACCCGAGCCCTTATATGCGTTTTCGCGAACGCCTTATCAAATATACGCATGCGAGTCTGATAGCCATTGTTTTGGGCGTACAAGTTATAGGTTTGCTCATAGTAGGGGTAGCATTTGAATCTTGGTGGTTGCTTTTTGGTGCGGTTTTTATATCTATTGGTTTTATCAATGTTCTTTTTTATATGCGCTGGGTGCGTTATTATTTACAATCTGTAAAGATTGATAACAAACACAAAACCTGCTACCTTTGTGTTTATGATTACGATGAGCAAAAGGATTTTATTATACCGCTCGAGGCTCTTCTCGTAAAAGTAGAAAAAGAATTAGTGCGTCATAAAGAACTTCACTATCTGACTTTTTACGAAAATGGTGTAGTGCGCTGCAAACAGCTTATCGGCGTAGAACACTGGACTATCGAGCATTGCAAGCCCATTTATCAACTTTTGAAATACCCTAACAAACTCAAGAGTTGAAATCCTGAAAATCAAAACTACTCAAAATACAGATTACCGAATCATGGAAATAGATAATATTCAAGAGCAGATAGCCATACATTACGGACATCGGTTGCGATTGCGTGTTTGTGGTCTTTGTTTTTATCAAAACAAATTGCTACTTATCAAGCATTTAGGTATTGGCAAGGGTGATTATCTCTGGATACCGCCTGGTGGTGGGGTGCAGTATGGAGAGAGCAGTGAAGTAGCATTAAAGCGGGAGTTTTTAGAAGAAACAGGGCTATCTATCGAGGTCTTAGATTTTAAATTTGGTTTTGAAATTATTCGTAGCCCATTGCACGCTGTAGAACTTTTTTTTGATGTGCGCATTTTAGAAGGCGAGTTAGAAAAAGGAAAAGACCCAGAGACTGTATTTCAAACAATTAGTGAGGTGGCATTCCTCGATGAAACGGCTATATTTCAGGAGCTTCCTCTACATTTGCATAGCTTTTTTGCAAAGGCAAGGAGCTTTGCCGAACTAAGAAATTTACGGGGGTGGTATCGTGAAGTATAGAAAAAGAAAACAAATATGTTGTTACATCGTTTTTTTTTATTTGAAAAGAGTTTATAAATTTGTAGAAAATACGCAAAGGGCAAACCTTTGGGTGCATTTTACAGTATAAAAAACACAAAAACATGTCCCAAAAATATTACAATCTAAAGATAAAAGAAGTTGTCAAGGAAACTGATGATACGGTTACGCTGCATTTCAAACAGCCTTTATTCAAAAAAATTGCCTATCAGTCGGGTCAGTTTTTGACTTTGATCACGCACATCAATGACAAAAAATACCGTCGTTCTTATTCGCTTTGTTCCACACCCAACATAGATAGCACGCTTGCCGTTACGGTAAAGCGTGTAGAGGGCGGTGTGGTTTCTAATTTTGTGAATGATAAGATTAAAGCAGGCGATAAGCTCGAGATTATGGAGCCTATGGGTACTTTTGTTTTTGAGCCTAAGCCCAATCTTTCGCGTCATATTGTACTTTGGGGTGGCGGTAGCGGTATAACACCTTTGATGTCTATACTTAAATCCGTACTTCATTACGAAGCCCAAAGCATCGTTACGCTGATTTATAGCAATCGCGATGAAAACTCAATTATTTTTAAATCCGAACTCGAGGATTTGCAAGCCAAGCATGGCGATCGTTTTCAACTGATTCATTTTTTGAGCCAAGCCAAAACAGATCAAATAGCTGACTACAAAACACGAATTAGCAGTGCCCATATTCCCGAACTTTTGGATAAAATACCTAAAAAAGAAGATACTTTGCACTATTTGTGCGGTCCGGAAGGTTTGATGCACGAAGTACGTAGCGGTTTAGAAGCACAAGGTGTGCCTGCGGCAAAGATTTTACAAGAGAGTTTTTATACTGCTGATGCTGATAAATCGGAAAGCGATAATAATTCTACAGAAACTCGTGAGGTTGAAATCCGTCTTGATGGCGAAAGTCATAAAATTAATGTCGGACCAGAGCAAACCGTACTAGACGTTGCCTTAGACGCAGGTATAGATATGCCTTATTCGTGCCAAAGCGGTCTTTGCACGGCCTGTAGGGGAAAGTGCCTGAGTGGGCATACAGAAATGGATATGAATGACGCATTGAGCGAAGTCGAACTCAAAGAAGGTTACGTGCTTACCTGCCAACTTCACCCCCTATCAGATGACGTAGTGATAGATATGGATGAGTAGCAGCTGCCAGTCAATACAAAAACATTGACGAAGTTTTAAAACTTTGTCAATGTTTTGAGCATAGTGCAATAGTGCAAACAAAAAAAGCAATCATTTTTATTAAAAATGATTGCTTTTTTTGTTTTGTAGCGAGGGAGAGATTCGAACTCTCGACCTCAGCATTATGAGTGCTGCGCTCTAACCAACTGAGCTACCTCGCCGTTTGTGAGTACAAAGGTAAGGGCTTTTTTTTTATGTACAAAGAAAAAAGTATTTTTTTTTGTAATTTTTTTTTTGGGGGCTTTGTGCAGTTGGCTCAGACCCCTGTATAATTAAAGGGTGTAATGGCTTTGAGTTCTGCTTTAATTTGAGGACTTACATCTAACTGTGCTATAAAATCAGTCATAGATTTTTCTGTAATTTTTTCGCTTGTACGTGTAAGTGCTTTGAGTGCTTCGTAAGGATTTGGATATTTTTCTCTTCTCAACACCGTTTGAATGGCTTCAGCTACGACTGCCCAGTTGTTACCCAAATCGTTATGAATTTGTGCGCTATTAAGTTCGAGTTTGCTAAGTCCTTTTTGTATAGCTTGGTAAGCAATGAGGCTATGCGCGATTGGCGTGCCTAAGTTGCGCAATACTGTAGAGTCTGTAAGGTCTCTTTGTAGCCTCGATATAGGTAATTTTTCAGATAAATGCGTAAAAATAGCATTCGCTAATCCTAGATTACCTTCGGCATTTTCAAAATCAATAGGATTAACTTTGTGTGGCATAGCTGAGGAGCCAACCTCGTTTTTCAAAATGCGTTGTTTGAAGTAATCCATAGAAATATAAGTCCACATATCGCGCGCTAAATCTATCAAAATGGTATTGATGCGCTTAAAAGCATCACAATGAGCAGCGAGGAAATCATAGTTTTCTATTTGTGTAGTATATTCGGAGCGTTCGAGCTCAAGGGTATTATCGACGAAATTTTTGGCAAAGTCCTGCCAATCAATATGAGGAAAAGCGACGTGATGAGCATTAAAGTTGCCTGTTGCCCCTCCAAATTTGGCAGCAAATGGAATGCGCTGTAGCTCTGCTTTTTGTTTTTCTAATCGATATACAAAAACTTCAATTTCTTTGCCTAATCGTGTAGGTGAGGCGGGTTGCCCGTGTGTACGTGCGAGCATAGGAATATCCTTCCAGTCGTTAGCAAGGTTTCGAAGTTGATCAATAAGTTGCTGGAGTTGCTTCATTTGCACTTCTAAAATAGCATCTCTAAAAAGCATAGGCGTAGCCGTGTTGTTTATATCCTGTGAAGTAAGTCCAAAATGGATATATTCTTTGTACGCCTGCCAGCCTTGTATATCAAAAAAGGCTTTGATATAATATTCTACGGCTTTCACATCGTGGTTAGTTTGGGCTTCAATATCTTTGATTTTTTGCGCCTGCTCTTCATCAAAGTTGATATAAAGATCTCTCAAAAGTGCAAAACCTTGTGGCTGAAAGCTCGCTAAATCAGGAAGTGGAATTTGGCATAATGCAATAAAATACTCGACCTCTACCCACACACGATAGCGGATAAGTGCATATTCAGAAAAATAAGCAGTAAGTGGCTCAACTTTAGAGCGGTAACGTCCGTCTATGGGTGAAATAGCATTAAGGCTTGTCAAAGGCATGGTAACTTCTGTTTGTTAGGTTATCAATAAAAAAAAGAGCGTATAAGCTCGAATTTGAAAACGCAAAAATACGTTAGATAATTTGATTAGAAAAATTAGAAGGATAGGTTTTTACATAACTCTTATCAAAGTTAATGATTAGCAGCCTCTCTTTTCATTGACTTTGTCAAATCCATCACCAAATCGCTCAAAAATCCCTTATCTATCTTTTAGCATCAAGCGTATTTTTTTTGTATATTTGTACTATGAGAAACAAAACAAAATATTCCTACGGTGTGAGCAACTTTGAGGACTTAATCAAAGAAAACTACTTATTCGTTGATAAAACTTCATTCATAGAACTGCTCGAAGAAGAAACAAAATATGTCTCCTACTTGCGCCCACGCAAAATAGGCAAGAGCTTATTTTTGTCTATCTTGGAATGTTATTACGACATCAACCATAAAGATAAATTCGAACAGCTGTTTGGCAATACCTACATTGGGCAAAACCCTACGCCCTTGGCAAATAGCTACAGAGTGCTCAAATTTGATTTTAGTGGCATAAATACCACCACAAGACAGAGTACAGAAGAAGGATTTTTGAGTAATATCAGAGATACACTTTCAGATTTTATAGCTCAACATCAATTATTTGACCCTTCAAAAACGCAAAAAATCTTATCCGAAAAAGTGCCTGCTCAAATGATGGGTGCTTTTGTACAAGCCTATCGAAGAGAAGAAACGCCTATCTATCTGCTCATAGATGAGTATGACCATTTTACGAATGAAATTCTTTGGCGCGATTTAGCCGAATTTCGCACGAGCGTATCTCAAGATGGATATGTAAGAAAATTCT
>JAFIER010000191.1 GCA_020832465.1 Bernardetiaceae bacterium | reverse complement strand
CGGAAAATCTATTTTTGCCGAAGCCTACTTCGATGATAATGACAATTTGAAAGTAGATAAACTGCTCAATGACTACAAAGAATATGTGTCATTGCGTGGTTTTGCACCTTTTCGCGAAAAGGACGAAGAAGGTAAATTTGTTTCCGTCAAAGAAGCAGCCATGATTTATAGTTTCGAGACTTATATTGCGGCTTTTATCACCCAAGCACAAGGTAAGATTTATCGTGAAGCATTGGTAGGTTTAGGAAGGAGCGATATGATTATCTACCTTAAAGGAAAAGAATATCTCTTCGAGACAAAAAACTATGCGGGTTATTTTCAGTTCGATGATGGCAAAAAGCAGTTAGCGTATTATGCCAAATCTGTCGGACATGCTCGTGCGTACTACATTATTTTTTGTCCTTCTGACGTGCGCTATCCCGATAAAGTCAAAGAAGAAACTGTCAAAATTGAAGGGGTAGAAATTGTGGTTTGGCTTATTCATTACGATTATAAAGCGGCTTGGAGGCATTATAAGCCAGAAGACGAGGAAGAGTAATCATATTCAACGACTGGCAGGGTCTTCGACCACTCCCAGCGAAACCTCAGTAGTGGTCGAAGACCCTCCTGATGGTTTCAAAAAAGTCCATACTGCTATACATTTTCTATCCAGCAATAACATTTCTTTGAGAAATGTTATTGCTAAGCTCATTTTTTCATAAAAAGCAACAATAACCTCTGCCCTATAGCTATATTTCAAAATTTTGCACTATTTGATTTTGTATGATTTACTATCTAATAATGCGTTTTATCAATTTTGTTTTGCCATATTTTAAAAGGTTCTATTGCATTTTTCATATCAATTTGCGTAAAAGGAATTTGTCTTTGTAAAGGATTTTTTACAATTTCGTCATAAATAAATCCATCATCAAACCCTACCTTGGCAGCGTCGTATTTTGTGGCTGCAAAATATACAGCTTTGGGTCTTGCCCAATAAATAGCACCTAAGCACATAGGGCAGGGTTCGCAGCTACTAAAAAGTATGCAATCTTTCAATTGAAAATGTCCAATTATTTGGCAGGCATTTCTAATTGCAGTAACTTCGGCGTGTGCAGTTGGGTCTTTATCTACAAGCACTTGATTTGTACCTAGCGCTAAGAGTTTATTTTCTTTGACAATAATTGCTGCAAAAGGACCTCCTTTTCCAGTATGCACATTTTGGGCTGCCTCTTCAAGGGTTTGGTTTAGCCAATAGCGAATTTGTGTTTGTGTCATCAATAGAGTCATGTTAAGTATTGAATATTTTAATACAATCATACACACTACTATACATTTTTCCATAGCGTTATGCAAAAATGGGCTTAGAAATAACATTTCTATATAAGTCCTTATCACGTTTGATTTATTCGGATATTTGCGTATTGTTTGTCTTCATTATCACAGATATTGCTCTGGGTAATATGAGTGGTAGTGCTGAAACGTAATAATCTTTAATTATAACCTACTTTTTTGCAAATAATTCTTTTTTTGATAAAAATTTACAGATTTTTGTGCTTGATAAGCACCAGTGCTTTTTTATTATTTCAGCATTTATCTGTTTATGAGCTTATTAAATAACTAAAAAGGGCAATTATTTTTGTTACCCTTACTTATTAGAAAAAGAGATAGGTTATGTAAGCCTTACGGTATCAGGTCTAATATTTATGACCCGTCATACCACTATATATTTTTCCATAGTGTTGTTATGGGGTTTTCTCCCCCACGCTATTGAAAAAAGGGCTTAGTACTAACCTTTCTGGCTGTTAAATGTCTATTAGTATGATTACCAATATATCAATCATTTTTATTAAATAGTATCCATGCAAATATTATTGATTCGTTTTTTGAAAGGTATGGCAATGGGTGCTGCTGATGTAGTACCGGGCGTATCTGGAGGTACGATAGCCTTTATGCTTGGTATTTACGAGCGACTTTTGCGTGCAATTAAGTCCATTGATAAAGCAGCTTTAGGTATGCTTTTTAATCTTCGTCTTTCTGTTTTTTGGGCACGCATAGATGGTAAGTTTCTTCTTCCAGTGCTTCTTGGCATTGCGACAAGTATTTTAAGCCTTGCCAAGCTATTTAAGTTTTTGCTCAGCGATTATCCTGTGCTGACTATGTCATTTTTTTTCGGATTGATTGCTGCAACGGTATGGGCTGTGGGCAGGCAGGTTAGTCGTTGGTATGGGGGTACAGTATTTAGTTTTCTGATAGGTGTATCTTTAGCCGTTCTTATTGCTTTTTTGGGTCAAGCTACTGAAAATCCTGCTTATTGGTATGTATTTTTGTGTGGGATGTTAGCCATTTGTAGTATGATACTACCGGGCATTTCAGGCTCATTTGTATTGCTACTTATGGGCAATTATTTTTTAGTAATTTCGGCTTTAAGCCGTTTGGGAGAGGCTTTGCGCAGCTTCAATGCGTCTGTATGGGTGGATATTTTGGCAGTACTTGTACCTTTTGGTCTGGGTGCGTTGCTCGGTCTTTTTAGCTTTTCACGTGTGCTTTCGTGGGCTTTTACCCATTATAAAAATCTTATTTTAGCTTTGCTTACAGGCTTTGTATTGGGTTCATTGAGTATTATTTACCCTTGGAAAGTACCGATAGAAATCAGTAAAACTGTGGGTAACGAACTCAAGACTAAGGTAGTCGGCTATACTTATACATTACCACCTTGGGATTTAAATTTGCTTTACGCATTATTGATTATGTTTTTTGCTTTTGTGTTAGTACTTTTTATAGACAAGCAGGAGCAGCATAAAAACCAATAAAATAAACTCAAGTCATCAATAAGATTTTTTTAATTTGGGCTATCCTAGCTCAAAGGATAAAATATAAGTAATCAGGGGTGGAATTCAAAACTACGCGGTTTGTGTTTGGAGAGGACACCAAACACGGCGTAGCGACTTCCGAACTAATTACAAAAATTCCTCCACATCTAAGTTTCGCAATTGTGCTGTAGAGAGTTTCGCAATTTTACCTGAGTTGAGCAGGTTTGTAATTTGTTGGCGTAGGGGCACATTAGGTTGGTTAGGAAAACTTGACATACCTAATTGATAAACTCTGACTATAGCATCTTGTGTAAGCTTATCGCTATGCACTTTTATAGCAAGTTCTGCTAATCTTAGCGCATATCCGGGGTTGCTATCAGCGGTGAGCAGTGCTTGGGTTGTAATCTCGTAGGCTTTAGCTTTTCTTTGCGTAGCTTGTACTTCCCTTCTGGCTTGTATGCGGCGTTGTTCTTCTTCATTAGCTCTTGTTCTGAGGTTATCCTCTCTTGCAATGATTTGCTTGAGTTCGTTCTCGAGCTTTACGATACGTTTAGATTTTTCATCTGCGCTTAATCCTTGCAAATCAAGCTGTCTTTCGCTCTCTATGAGCCGTCCTAAATGGCTATCTAATTCTTTTGAAAGTTGTTTAGATTTTTTAAGTTCTTCGTTGAGCCTTTGGGTTTGCAGTTCGGCTACATCTTTTTTATCAATAGCAATATTTCGTTGCTGATAAGCGACTAATGCAGCTACAAGCAGTACAAAAATAATCATACCCATAACAACAAACCCCCAGATTCGTTTTTGCCTTAGTCGGTCTTTAGATTCTTGAACAAACTGTTTTTCTTCTTCACTAAGCGGTATTTTATCTAAATATGGGGAGATGTAATCGTATTCTTTTTTGCTTAAATAAGACTGCACCTTGATAAATTTATTAAACTGTATCTTAAAAAACTCGCGCACACGTAGCAGCATTCGCTCCTCTGTGGTTATGCGATCGAATATTTTAGCGGCAAGGTTATCATGAGCGAGCTCGAGGTAGTCTTCTTTTTGATGTATTACACGTGCGCGGCTAAGTCTATGGATTACTTTATAGGCCAGTGCTTGGTCGAAGTCGTGTTCACAAAGCGTTTTGACAATCTCTTCTATGCTACTACTAAGCCTTGTACCTTCTTCGCTAACCAGACTTTTGAGCATAAGCCACAGGCTTTCTTCTTGTTTTTCAGATAGGTAGAGCAAAGCAGTAACAAACTTTACCTGCTCATCTAAAAACTCCGCCAGCACGTCTCCTAAAGCCCCTACTTTTTCTATCAATGCTGGGCTAAAAACAATATGTTGTGCATTTTGCTTAAAGGCTTCATTATAGAGTTTATCCAAATAAACTTGTAAATAGGTAAGTTCTATACGGTCGTATTGTTGTAAAGGCATAATAATCATATCGCAGGTTCGGTCTCTCTCCTCCCAGTCAATATGAAAAGCTAAGGCACTTCGCAGCAGTACTTCTTTAGCCTGCTTGACGTTCATAGGCTCGAGGCGCAGCCGATGCTCAAAAAGCTCTGGCACGTGCGCTTCATAGCTCGAAAGATTAGCTAAATACTCTTCTCTAATGACAAGAATAATTTTGCAATTGAGGTCGGCACGCAATACTTGATTGATAAAATCAAAAAACTCGATTTGCTCCTCTTGGCTCGCTGCAATAAAAATCTCTTCTAATTGGTCGAATATCAGATAAATCGGTCTAAAATGTGCCAATTGCATGGCTTTGAGTGCAATAAGTGGTGGTGTATTGGGCTTGAGCCTACGGGGTAGATGCTTATTAGCCTCGTGTACGATAACAGATAAAAAATCGGATTTTCGCCGCAGATAAATCGGCAACCACTCACCCTCTTCAAAACGATTCGAGAGCCCGCAACGAATAAGGCTTGTTTTGCCAGTCCCTGATGCACCATAAAGCGTAATCAAATGGCTTTGCAAAGTACGTTCGTACAGCCATTCTGTTTCGCGTTCGCGCCCAAAGAATATATCAGCATCTTCTTTGCGGTAGCTTTCAAGCACTTTAAACGGACTACTCATGAATATTATGTAAAAATCAAAAAATAATAAGGATACATTAAAAACGGATAAGCACTTGCATAAATTTAGTTTACATTCTTAGTATGTGTTTGGTGAAAACAGCAAACACGGCGATAGTAGCTGTCTAAGGCTCAATTTTAGAAATAACATGGCTCAAAGAAATGTTGTTTCTAAAATTGATTTATGGCTTTTAATATAAACTATATCCGTACAAGCACTTACTAACGCTAACATTGCTCCGAGAAATGTTAGTGCTAATTACAATTAGTTATAACTTGCCAATCTCTATGGCAGGCTCATGGAAAGCTCTACAACCATAGCGCACGCCTTAGCAAAGCTACCACTAATTTACATAAAAAATTAACCACTCACAAAAAACTTGAGCAAAATCATGCAAATCCTTATGCAAAACGTATATCTATAAGCAGCTTCTCTGCAATACTATATGCAAAACAAGCACCAAGAGTGAGGTTAAAACCTAAAAATACAACCTAATGTTGAAAAATTTACAGCATATTGGAAACTGAAAATCAGTTTATTGCGTTTTTTTTTTGGTTTAACGATAAAAAAAACAGAAAAATAATTGACAATTAAAAAATAACCTTGTATCTTTGCATTGCATTTACTTCAAAAGAGGAGTAAATAAAAAAATGGTTTGGTAGTTCAGTTGGTTAGAATGCATGCCTGTCACGCATGAGGTCTCGTGTTCGAGTCCCGTCCAGACCGCTATTTTTTTGAAAGAAAATTTTGCTTTTTGTTTTTAAGTTCATATCAATTTTTATTGGTCTGGTAGTTCAGTTGGTTAGAATGCATGCCTGTCACGCATGAGGTCGCGGGTTCGAGTCCCGTCCAGACCGCAAAACGAAAATAAAGTTTTCATAAAAAAAAGATTAAAAACTCACAGAGTCTTCTGTGAGTTTTTTTGTTTAATCCTACATCATACGACTTTACAACAATTCTACTATCATTTGGCTCTTAAAAACAAACTATGCAGCTACTTTTTCGTATATGTAAGTAAGGGTGCAAAAATAACAGCCCTTTTTAGTTATTTAATAAGCTCATAAACAGACAGCTGCTGCCATAAAAAAAACACAGGTGCTTAGTTTATGGCTGTTCTCATACTACTATACATTTCTGGCTAGCAAATGTATAGTAGTATGGGGCTATTGTAATCAATTAGGCTCACCGCCACACTTTTATTTTTATGAGCAAAACCGTTTACGGACTTCCAAAAAAACGAGAAGAGGTCTTAGAAGCACTTCAAACTGCTTATAGTAGTGAAAATCTTGATATTCAAGCCTATGAGCAGCGTTTGCAAGAGGCTATGGAAGCAGAGTCTGTTGAGGATTTGGCATTAGTTATATATGACTTTCCAACAGAAATTAAGCACGCAATATTTCTACCATTAGAAGAAAAAGAAAACTTATATGCTGTGCAAAATTCAGAGTCCATTCGCGAAGTAGCTCAAATTAGCCCTATCAAGCAAAAACGTACCATTTTAAGTACAGAAAAACTCAAAATTCAAAACCTTGCAGAAACTTCTTCTTTTTATGCCTTGCTCAGTACGCAAAAAATAAATATAAGAGAATGCCGACTGCCTAATGCAAAGACTTGGCATATTCATGTAAATAATCTTTTGAGTACGGTTGTATTAGATTTGCGCAATGAAGCCTTAGATGGTAAGCATATTATCATTCATGTAGAAGGGGCACTTGGGAATATAAATATTCTTTTGCCCTGTGAGGGGGTCATTAATAAAGAAGCGGAAATGATAGCAGGGACTTATACGATAAAAGACAAAAAAATGCGCTGGATAAATTATTTTTCAGCAAAAGATAGCAATAAAGAACGCTCATTTCAAAATTTTACGCTTACAATCAAAGGGCGTTATTGGCTGGGTGATATAAAAATTAGCTACTAAAATTATGCTTTTTGCACACTGCTCGCCAGAAAAGTAGATTTACGACAATTTTACTAAGCATCAAGAACTAACAGTTTCTCGAAAACTGTTAGTTCTGAAACGCCCTAAGGCGATTGACTAACTCGAAGTACAACCTTGCAAGGAGAAGCAGGAGTACAAAAAGACTTTATGCACATCTTTATGCTTTTAGATTTTCGAGTAGTTCTACTACTGCTTCTTCTTTGCTTGTGGCTGCGCCATCTACAAACTCACCATTTTTAAATATCGCAAAAAATGGCAAATTGCTTACATTAGCTGCTTTGCGCGCCTCGGGATTGTCTTCTGCATTGACATCTATAAAATGTACATCAGCAAAACGCTCGTCATTAGAAAGTCTTTTAAACTTAGGCGCAAAAAGACGGCAATTGCCACACCAATCAGCATAATACTTTACAATGACCCGCTCATTTTGATTGATATTTTCTTGAAAGGTATCGTCTTTAACTATTTCTACTGCCATAATATGTTGAACTTTGAAATAAAATGATTGATAAAAAAACTTGTATTAAAAATTATACGTTACATACGCATAGCAAATCCCAATAATAAGGATTTTCATTCTAAAAACAAAGAAGGTGGATTTTTGTTTTGTTTGAAGTATCCTTAGCTTAGGGTATTGGCTTACCTCACATAAAAAAGCCTTAGTGCTTTTTAGAAAGCATTTTTTTCAGTACACCTTCAAGACAAACAACATGATAGACTATATTTTACATAAATTAAAAGAAAAAATGAACCTGCAAGACGACAACGAAAAGTCGGATAAGGTCATCGAAAATGCTGTATTTTTATCTATGGGTGCGGGTTTGATACCTATTCCAATAGCTGATTTGGTAGCCGTAACGGCAGTGCAGGGCGATATGGTAAGGCGTTTGGCAGAAATTTATGGTCTCGACCCTCGTGGTGCTAATATAGAATCTTGGATAGGCACGCTCTCTGGAAGCGTACTCTCCAAATTAGGCGCAGAGGCTTTAAAGCTCATTCCAGGTGTAGGCTCAATTGTAGGAGGCGTAAGTATGGCAATTTTATCTGGTGCATCAACCTATGCTGTAGGCAAAACCTTTGCTAAACATTTTAATGAAGGCGGCGATCTTACAAATTTTGATGTCAATGCCGTTAAAGCATTCTATAAATTGCAATTCGAACAAGGCAAAGAGTTTGCTAAAAGTGTCCAAAGCGAAGTCGAAAGAAGGAGCAAAAAAGCCTACTCAGAAATGAAAAAAGAAGGTACGACAAATAATACAGGCACAAAACAACAAGCTAAGCCACAAGGCAGGCGCAAACCCGATTTTGATTTTGAAGAAGTAAGCATCGACGAAGTAGAAGTAGAGCCCAGTACAAATCAAGCCTCGCAATCCCGACGGAAAACATCAGCAGCCAATCAAACAAGTGAAAAAAACTTGCTTTCAGAATTGCGCCGTTTAGCAGAACTCAAAGAAAAAGGTATGATTAGCGACGCAGAGTATATCAAACTCAAAAACAAAATTATGGCGCAAATGTAGTAAAAATCCGAGTAATGCGTAATAAAACAATTACTTTTACGACAGATACATAGCAACATAAGAATCCAACTCCTACCCTTGGTTATGAGTTGGTTTTTTTATGACAATTCGTATGCTTATTCATATATATATACGAACTGAACTACTTACTACTTTACAAAAACCCTTAAAAGGATAACAAATGAACAATAAAAAAAAATCAAATAAATGGATTTGGATACTAAGCATAGCAGTTGTGTTGCTCATTGCCTTAGGAATAACAGCCAAAAAAGCGGGGTGGGTAAATAACTCCACCACCACTGCCGTAACTTTTGCTACTGTTCAGCGCACAGAAATTATCGAAAAAGTCGGCGCCTCCGGCAAAATTCAACCAGAGGTTGAAATCAAAATTGCTCCAGACGTGCCAGGCGAAATTATCGAGCTTAATATCCGTGAGGGCGATTCTGTATTACAGGGTGCATTGCTTTTGCGCATTCGTCCAGATAATTATATCAATGTCGTGGAACGCAGCAAAGCTACATTAAGCTCACAACGTGCAAATTTAGCCCAAACTAAAGCGCAGTTTGAGCAGAGCAAGGCACAGTATATCCGTGCAAAAAATGACTTTGCACGCCAAGAGAAACTTTTTAAAGAAGATGTAATCTCAGAACAAGAATTTCAAACAGCACAAGCTAACTTTGAAGTAGCGCAGTCAGAGTTGCAAGCAGCAGAACAGCGCATAGAAGCCGCACGTTTTACCGTCAAAAGCTCAGAAGCAAGTGTAAATGAAGCCAAACAAAACCTAACACTAACTTCTGTCTTTGCACCTATGAGCGGTATTGTCTCGCAGCTCAACGTAGAACAAGGAGAGCGTGTAGTCGGTACTTCTCAAATGGCTGGTACAGAAATGCTACGCATTGCTGAACTAAATAATATGGAAGTAAGTGTTAATGTCAATGAAAATGATATTGTGCGTGTGAGCCTCAAAGATTCTGTCGAAGTTGAAGTTGATGCCTATCCCGACGAAAAATTTAAAGGCATAGTTACCTCTATCGCTAATAGTGCTAAAGGACAAAACTTAGCCGCAACAGATGCCGTTACAGAGTTTGAAGTAAGAATCAGAATCTTGCGTAGCTCTTACGAACACTTAGTAAGAGAAAATAATCCATACCCTTTCCGACCCGGCATGACTGCTAACGTCGAAATTATTACTAAACGAAAAACCGATGCACTTGCCGTACCATTAGCAGCCGTAACAACACGGGACATCAACAAACAACAAAAAGATAAAAATGATGATAATGACAAAGACACGAGAGAACGCAACCCCGGCAAAGAAAATATCAAAGAAGTTGTATTTGTACTTGATGAAAACAACAAAGCACGCATGAAAGTAGTCAAAATTGGTATTAGCGATTATGAAAATATTGAAATATTGGAAGGCTTAAAAGAAAATGACAAAATCATATCCGGTCCTTATCAAGTCATTAGCAAAACCCTAAGAGATGGAGACCTCGTAGAAGAGAAAGAAGAGCGTTTTAATTTGAAATAAAAAAAAATAACCGTTTTCAAAAACGGTTATTTTTTCCCCACTTTTGGTGTTGCCTACTGCTTCGCGCAAAGCAAAATATTTCTATTCTTAGCGTCCCGCGCTTATAAATGAGTGTGCGTCAAGTTCCTAAATAGACTTAGACAAACTCATAAATAACATTTCTTCCAGAAATATTATTTATGAGTTTTTTTCAACCCCTTTATTTATCTAAAAATCAATTACTTAATAAAAAAATCAAAAAAAAACTTCGAAAAAGCTGGTTGCAAATCGTACCCTCAAACATTAAGGAATATAGCCGTTCAAAAACCATATAGCTCACGCAAAATTATTAGTTTTTTGAAGGGCTAAAATACATGGTATAATTTCAATTTAATTTTACTTATAAAATAATATTTTTCAAAAAAAAATTGCGAAAAAATTTGCAAATATAAATTTTGTGTTTTATATTTACAGTAGTATCAATCAGATAAGCATGCGTATATGATTGATTGTTTATTTATCGCAAACCAAAAATTCATTTCAATTATGGTAAATTTTAATGTCAATTCCGAAACCCGCAAAGACGGGTTTTCGTTGAACTGCAGAACGCACTAACGCCCAGCGGCCTGATGCTCCTTCTGCTCGCCGTGTTTGTTTTTGGGCTTAGTGGGTGTCAGGAAAAGTATCCTGAAAGTACTGAAACAGAACAAAATGAACGCAAGGTCAGGGCAAGACAAGTGCTTGGTAATGACTCTTTAGAACTTCGCATAAGCAATGACAATTACAGCATAATCTATACCGTCGCCGAGTATAATGACGATTTGTATAGTACTTTTACTGTGTATAGCAGTAGTGATTCTGTAAATAGTCTCTTTGAAATTGATTATTTTATTGATTTCGAAGAAGAACATTGGGTACTCAAGCAAGCTGATTCTGTGAGCCAAAAAGCAACTGACTTACAAATCAATACGACCTCACAAGTCATTAGCGAAATTATTATGATGCTTGAAGAGGGAATAAATTACACATACAAGGATATTTCAGACAACAAAAAGTACAACGTTGCCAATAGTATCTTTTACACTCGCTCCGTGTTACTGGCTTCTCAACGTGAAGATTGTGCCTGTTTACCAGTTCCCTTATTCATTACATCAAAATCTGTTTTTTATTGTCAAGAAGATATATTCTACGAGGTTGATAACTTGATAGCAACTATAGATACAATTGTTGCACAAGGAACACCTTTAGACAGTGCCACTACAAATTTATACGCATTCTTAGAATCTACACAAGAAACTACCATTAGATATGATGACTACAATAGTTTCTATATTTCTAAGGTAGATTTTCAAGGCATGATAGAAGCCCTAG
>JAFIER010000190.1 GCA_020832465.1 Bernardetiaceae bacterium | reverse complement strand
AATAACATTTCTCAAAGAAGTGTTATTTCTGATTGGTGAATGTATAGTAGTGTGATTCTTATCAAAAAATGCGATGCTATATAATACAAAAATACAATTTTTAAAACGATTATGACTTATGCCTATTTTACTTTTTGAGGAAAAGCAACGATTCAAACCTTTATGGATATGGATACTGATATTGAGTGTTATGTCAATTACGCTATGGACACTCTATAAGCCTGCTTTTTCTATGCAGAGCATTTTTATACTTTCCATGACGATGTTCATACATATAGCCATAATTGTATTTCTTTTGAGTTGCCAACTGCGTACAGAAATTACAGAATCTTATATTAGCTATCAATTTTATCCTTTTCATACCCAAAAAAGAGCACTTACTTGGGCAACTATCAAAGAAGCAAAAGTGAGAAAATATAGCCCCTTAGCCGAGTATGGTGGCTGGGGATTGCGATGGGGATTTAATGGTGGCGTAGCTTACAATGTAGCGGGAAATCAAGGGTTAGATATCGAGTTGCACGACGGACGTAGCATATTGATAGGTACGCAAAAACCAAATGAACTCGCCGAGGTACTGGCGAAACTATAAAAATACGATTTATTTTAACATTGATAAAATACAAAAATTATCAAGGTTGTGCCAAATCATAAACCCCTTATATTTCTATGTGGCATATTGCAATTTTTTACCTCGCATCGCTACGAAATGCTATTTGCAAAATGCAGTGGATACTGATTGGAATAGGTATGATACTAAGTAGTAGCATAGCAACGCTGCAAGCTCAAAACGAGGAAATACTACTTGCAAGTGCTACGGAATACCTTCAAAAAAAAGACATAGTACAAGCAAAAAAACTATTTGAACAGCTATTGAAACAAAAAAATGAAGTACAAAAAGCCGATGCCTATGCACTTATCGCAAAAACCTGCATGCGGGGACGTGCTTTTGCCTTAGCTACAGCTTACTTCGAGCAACACTTACGACACACAGACAGCAAGAGTGAAGCACATATCAATACGCACCTCAATATCGCGCAGTGTTTGAAAGAACTAGGCAATTATGATAGTGCTTTATTTTTTGTCAAAAAAGGACTTGAGCAGATACAAAATACTGATTTTATAGGCACGCAAATTCAATACTTTTTATACGGCGAGCTCGGTATGCTGTATATGCAAGAGAATAAATTACAAGAAGCTGATAAAGCCTTTGATGATGCCCTATCTGTAAAAGTTGCACAAGAAAGCCCCCTTATGCAAGCCCGAGTTTATATCAAAAAAGCTATTATTAGTGATATGTGGGCAGATTATGAACAGGCATCACATTGGTATGAAGAGGCTAAAATCATTTATAGTAGCGAAAAAGATACTTTTCACGTAGCCGTTATTTTAGGCAATATCGGCATTTTGTATTACAAAACAAGAGATATCGACCGCGCACTCAATAGTTTGGCACTCAGCGAACACCTACTCAAATCCGTACAAGCACAAAACGATTTGGCTTTTGCTTCTATCAACACGACACGCTCGGCAGTATATGCTTATTTGCAAGATACGCTCGCTTCTTATCAATACGCACAGCAGGCTTTTGCTTACAAAGCACGAGTTTTCGAACTCACGCACCCCGCTATGATTGGCTATCACAATACTATGGCAAACCACTTTTTGATGCTCGGAAAGTTAGATAGCTCCCTATATCATATTCAAATTGCACTTGAAAGTAGCAAAAAAAGTAAATTAGAAAATACTGCCGTAGCAAATACCTATAGCAGGTTAGCAGACTGGGAACAAGCAAAAGGAAATTACGACAAAAGCCAAAAAGCCCTCGAGCGAGGGATTCAAATTTTAAAAGAAAATGAAGGTACTCAAATAGACATAGCCGTATTTTATAACCTAAGTGCTGAGTTTGCACAAGCTGCCCAAAATTTTGATTATGCTGAAAAACAATTAAAAATTGCATTTGAAAAAAATACGGGAAAGCCTTCGCTTAATGAACACACTGATTGGGCGCAAGTGCTATCGGCCGAAGTCTTGATAGAATCTATGAAAATCAGGAGCGATATAGCTTATGCTAAAGCTCAAAAAAGCAAAAAGCAAAAAGACCTCCAGCATGCCCTCAAAACCTGTAAAGACTTTGTAAGCGTACTGAACTTTAATAGGCTAAACCTCAGAGACAAAGAAACCGCACTCGAATATGAGAAAAACCGAAAACAAGTATTACAAAAAGGACTACAAATTGCCTATCAACTTTATGCGCAAACTTCACAACATCGATACGCCGAAGATGCACTCTTTTTTGCCGAGCAAGACAAAGCCCTGATCCTGCTTTTAAGATTCCATGAAGCCTTAGTGCAAAATAATGCTGGTATTCCACAAGCACTTATTAGCAAGCAAAACTACATAGAGAGCCGTTTGCTTTATTGGAAAGCACAGCGAAATGAAACAAATAACAAAAACGAAAAAGAGAAAATTATGCGTGCAATCGACTCCCTCGCTGCACAGCACGAGGAACTACTCGAAAACCTTAGCCAAAGCTACCCCGCTTATCACAAAATGAGATTTGATTGGCAAACAGCCACTGCAGCACAAATCCGAGAAAAACTTATATGCAATGCCGCACCTCGTATGCTCCTCGAGTTTGCCGCTGATGCCGAGCGTTACTACGCCATTCTTATACACCAAAATGGCACAGAAATAATTGCATTAGGAAGTGTAAAGGAAATTGATAAACACATCTTTAAGCTCCGAAAAGCAGTGAGCGAGCAAACACCAGAAGCTATTAAACAAGCCGAAATTTTGTATCAAATGCTCATATACCCCTTAGAGGATAAATTGAGCACCGAGAGACTTATCATTATACCCGAAGGAAACCTTGCGCTATTGCCTTTTGAAATGCTTGTGCGCCAAACAACAAAAAATCAAAATACAAAAGATAAAACGCCTCGTTATTGGATTTTTGATAAAAATATTATGTATCACTATTCCGCTACGATGCTCACACACGCACCTAAGCAACAAGTAAGCGAAAAGCCTAAACACTTCTTTATGGGCATAGCACCTACTTTTACTACAAATACCGACCAGACAAGGGACGCTGAAAATCATCATTTAGGAAAAATTGGCTATGCTGAAAAAGAAGTCAAATACCTGAGTCAAATGTTCAAAGGTGATTATTTATTAGAAAACAACGCCACAGAAACCGCTTTCAAAAATTTAAAGGCAGACTACAAAGTATTGCATATTGCAACCCATGCCATTTTAGATCAGGCAAATCCTAATCATTCTTATCTCAAACTGAATGCTGATGAACATAATGATGGAAAACTTTATATGTATGAAATTTATAATCAAACTTTTGACGCAGATTTAATCACGCTAAGTGCTTGTAATACAGGCGTAGGGCAATTGAGATATGGTGAAGGACTAATGAGCTTAGCAAGGGCTTTTGCCTACAGCGGCTCGCCTAATATTGTGATGAGCCTTTGGGAAGCACCTGATAAATCTACATCAGAAATTATGCATATTTTCTATAAACATATTGCTGATGGAATGCCTACAGAAACGGCATTGCGGCAAGCAAAAATAGAATACCTCAAAAAGGCAGACAACTATGCTGCACAGCCTTACTATTGGGCTACTTTTGTATTTGCTGGTATGCCTGATATGCAAATTATACAAACACAAAATACCAACAATTGGTTTTGGTACGTAGGAATGTTTATGTTTGCCGCTTTTTTGTTGATTTTCATTATATTGCGCACACGCAGTTTATGATAGCATTAAGTTAAAACTGTAGAACGGACTTTAGTCTGTTTGGAGGGTGTACGACAACTTTGCTAAATGTGCCCAGAAACAACATTCCTTAAAGAAATGTTATTTCTGAAAATTTGACATCTAATATCTTTACTGCTTGTAGTACGAAGCTCCAGCTTCGTTTTAAACTATTTCCGAAGCTGGAGCTTCGGGCTACAGCTTTAAAAACTGTGAAGGCTGAAACTATCTAAGTTGATTTACCAACTTGACGTACACCCGTTTGGAACTATGCGCTGGCTAGGCACAGACTAAAGTCTATGTTACAGACTCAAATCCAACGCAGCACTGATGCTTAATCTTTATTATCAAACCCTAACCATAAAACAATATGACTACGATTAGAAGTGTCGCCGAAAAAGGCGCAACCCCTACAGGAACAACCCTTAACTGCAAAGGCTGGGAGCAAGAAGCCGCCCTTCGTATGCTTTATAACAACCTCGATCCCGATGTAGCTGAAAAGCCCGAAGAACTCGTTGTCTATGGTGGTATCGGAAAAGCAGCACGCAATTGGGAAAGTTTTGATAAAATTGTCAAAGCCCTCAAAACCCTCGAGAATGACGAGACCCTGCTCATACAATCTGGCAAACCCGTAATGATTGTACCTACACACGAAAATGCGCCGAGAGTGCTCATTTCAAATTCTATGCTTGTGCCTCGCTGGGCTACGTGGGAACATTTTCACGAACTCGATCGCAAAGGATTGATGATGTACGGACAAATGACGGCTGGTTCGTGGATTTATATCGGTTCGCAGGGCATTGTGCAAGGCACTTACGAGACCTATGCCGAGCTTGCACGGCAGCACTTTGGCGGAAGCCTCAAAGGTACGCTCAACGTAACAGCGGGGCTTGGTGGTATGGGAGGCGCGCAGCCCCTTGCCATCACAATGAACGAAGGCGTATGCCTCGCCGCTGAAATGGAAGAATGGCGCATAGATAAGCGTTTGGAAACTCGCTATATCGATGAAAAATATACGGATATTGATGCTGCTATAGAGGCTGCGCTCGAAGCTAAAAAAGCACAAAAAGCGGTCTCTATAGGTGTGGTCTGTAATATTGTCGATTTGCTCGAGCGGCTAATTGAGCGCAATATTACACCCGATACGCTTACAGATCAAACCTCTGCCCATGACCCACTGAATGGCTACTTCCCCGAAGGGCTTGATGTGAATCAAGCTAAAGTATTGCGTGAAGAAAATCCCGAGCAATACGTATCGCTCAGTTTGGATACTATGGCACGCCACACAAAGCAGATGCTCGAGCTACAAAAACGAGGCGCTGTTACTTTTGACTACGGCAATAACCTAAGAGGGCAAGCCAAAGACCAGAGACAAGTCAAAAATGCTTTTGATTTTCCAGGCTTTGTACCTGCCTATATCCGTCCATTATTTTGTCAGGGCAAGGGTCCTTTTCGCTTTGCTGCCCTTTCGGGCAATCCTGAGGATATTAAAATTTGTGATGCCAAGCTCCTCGAGCTTTTTCCCGAAGATGAGTCTTTGCACCGTTGGATACACATGGCGCAGGAGCGCATCGCCTTTCAAGGGTTGCCCTCACGCATCTGCTGGCTCGGACAAGGCGCACGAGAAAAGGCAGGTTTGGCTTTTAATGATTTAGTCAAAGAGGGTAAGCTCGAAGCACCTATTGTCATCGGAAGAGACCATTTGGACACTGGCTCTGTAGCTTCGCCCAACCGAGAAACAGAAGCCATGAAAGACGGTTCTGATGCTGTAGCGGATTGGCCTATTCTCAATGCTTTGATGAATACTGCTGGAGGGGCAACTTGGGTTTCTTTGCATCATGGCGGGGGAGTCGGTATGGGATATTCTATCCATTCGGGCATGGTTATCTTGGCTGACGGTACGCAAAAGGCACATGTGCGTTTGGCGCGTGTATTGCGCAACGACCCAGGTATTGGTGTAGTGCGCCACGCTGATGCAGGTTATGAAATTGCCCAGGATTGCGCTAAAGCACACAAACTGGATATTGACTCGCGGATATAAGCCCGTAGTTGAATCCTAAAGATTACCTATAAATTGAACGTTTGCCATACTTAATCAGCATTTTGAGCCAAAATATGGATAAGTACGCTGAAAAAATTATCTAAAAATCGGTATAATGGCGGGCGATATATTTTTTGATGCTTTCTATAGCTTGGGGTTGGCAAACCCCACGCTATGGAAAGATTTTAAAGAAGTCTTAGCAATAACATGTCTATGTTATTGCTAAGACTTACTCATTTTTTTAATTAGGCTTAGTTTCCTAATTTCGTACGTTTTTGTTGTGCTTCTTGATATCTTCGCCAAGCGGCTAATCCAAATCCGAAAGTAACGAGAATCGTTCCTATCCAAAGCAAATTGATATGGGGCTTTTCTACGGCTTTCATAATTACCCAATCTCGCTGTGTACTTCTTGTACGCACTGTAAATGTACCTGTTGTGGGGTCTAAGCCTTCGAGCGTAAACTCTATGCCCAAACCTTCTAAAAATTCTGGAATGCCACGCACCATATTGTCTTTTATTTGATATACAGGCTCTGCAATATAGCTTTGGGTTCTATCCAAGACTTCTATACGTGCAAATACCATCACATCTTCATCGGCACGGGGTTGCCCACGTAACACATCTTTTAGGGTAGCGATAAAGTCATTGACAACAAAAGTATCGCCGATATGCAAAGTATGGGTTTCGATGTCTGTCCAAGTAACTTCTTGGTCGGGGTCTGGAATGCTTGTGAGGTGTGTATATAGGTCTTTATTCCAAAATTTTCTCACGTCAGGACTTACTACTGTTCCCATTTGGTCGTTCATTTGTACACGAGGGAAAAGGGTAAATGTTTTTCCAGAGGGTTCTTTAAACTCAATTTCGTAATAATTATTTTCGTCAAAGACTTGCAAAGTATCGCCCTTTTCTATCCTGATTTCACTTTTGTATATAAAATCAGTCTCTGCAATTTTGAGGTGTGGCACGGGTGTATGGCGCAGTTTTTCTTTATCGATGTATTCAGGAAAATCAACAGCTTGCATACGTATTCCTTTATAAGTAAGGGTAAAATCTTGCATACGCTGTGGCTGATTTCGGAATAGCAATAGATTTTCTTTGTTCATTTCGTCAGAAAATTCTCTGTTATAGAGTAGCCCTGTATTGTTGAGCGAAACGATGCGGTCGTAGCCCTCAGAGGTGAGTACGCCCAATAGCATTAAAGCTACACCTATGTGTGCAATTGCGCCTCCTGAGAGTTTGAAACCCTGCTTAAAAATACGTCGAATAACAGCACTATTAGAGACTAAGGAGTATATGCTTGCTAATATGAGCACAACATAACGCCAGTCTTGAATTTTGGCAACGCTTACGATTATAGTTGTAAAAACTGCCGTAAGTATAAAAGGTAATTTGAATGCGTCCCATGCATTTTCTTTTGAAAGTTTCTTCCACCAAAAAAACTGCCCCGTAGCTGAGAGTAAGGCAATGGCTATACCAAACCAAATTTGCCATTTGCCATAAAATTCTACGGCATCAGCAGGTGGGGCGAGGTTAGATTCAAATCCTAAATTTTCTACAATAGCATTGAATACGGGAATAGAGGTCGGTAAAAATACCTGTAAAGCAGTAAGTACAAGCACAATAGAGCCTATAAAAAGCCAAAAAGTAGCGTCATAGACTTGCAACTCGCTTTTGCTTTTAGGAAAATCTTTCCAAGTGCGGATTAGGAAATAAAAACTCACGCTTGCAAAGAAAAGCATATAAATCAAAAGTTGCCCTGAGAGTCCTAAGTCTGTAAAAGAATGTACGGAGGCGTTACCTAATATTCCACTACGGGTCAGAAAAGTAGAGTATAAAATCAGGATAAAAGACAAAACAGCTAATAATGCTGCTGGTCGTATCATACCTTGGTTGCGTTGCGAGGCTGTCATAAGGTGGGCAGCCCCTACTAAGATGAGCCAAGGGATATATACAGCATTTTCTACGGGGTCCCAGCTCCAATATCCGCCAAAGTTTAGCGTTTCGTAAGCCCAGTATGCGCCCATCATAATGCCTAATCCTAAAATTCCGGCGGCGAAAAGGGTCCAGGTAAAGGTAGGTTTGATCCAAGTTTTGAATTTGCCGTTGAGCATCGCTGCCATAACAAAAGCAAAAGGCACAAGAGAGGCTGCAAAACCCAAAAAGAGCGTCGGCGGGTGAATGACCATCCAATAGTTTTGCAAAAGTGCGTTTAGTCCGTTACCGTCCTCGGGTACAAAATCTGGATTAGTGATAAATATGGGTGTATCGGGCATTGCATCTCGCAATAGCAAGAATGGCGTACTGCCTATTTTGAGCTCTAAAATAGGAATAACAACGCCCAAAATCATCGAGACTAAGAAAGCTTGTACGGTCATGAAAACTCCCATAACGGGAAGTTCCCATTCCCCGCGGCGCACTGTAAGTATCGTAGCCAATACTACGTGCCAAAATATCCATAGCAAAAAACTACCCTCCTGACCTTCCCAAAAACAGGAAATCATATATTCGACGGGTAGCGTATTAGAGGAATGACTCCAAGCATAGTGATATTCGTAATAGTGATTCGCTATAATCCAAAATAAAGCGAAAATAATACCGAGCACCGAGAGACCATGCACCGCAAAATTAGCACGTGCAAAGCGAGCCCAAAATATTTTATCATCTTTAGCGTAATTGCCTATAAAATAAGCTATAGCCGCCAAAATCGAACTCACAAAAGCCAGACTGACACAAAAATGCCCAAACTCGCCTATAAATGTATGTATCATAATAAGTGTATATGAAAATTCTAATGTTTTGTATTACAACCACAAAAATACAACAGGAAGCGTTGTATTCCAATAAATTTAATCTTAATTAGGTTTTTATTTTCAATACAAAAAATAGTCTATGCCTTTTGTTTGATTTATAGGCTACAAAGTCGTATCTTAGAAGTCATAAATACAAATTCAAAAGTGTAATTTTATTGCGTTTATAACTACAAATCAAACAACAACAACAACAATAACAAAAAAACAATGCAGACAGAAGACTACCTCTTATTTGATGATTTTAAATCGTGGAAAAAATATTGCGAAAAGCATAACAAACTGCTTTTTGAACCTGTATTGGATTACGAAATACACCAAAAAGGCACAAAGGAAACTGCAATTTGGGAGGGTATAGCGACGGCTTACCAAGTGATGTGCGAAGCCGTAGATACAGGGCTTAACGAAGAGATGACCTCACGCTCGGGTATGATTAACAATGGTGCAAAAAAAGTGTATCGCTATCCTAAGGCTGTACTTTCGGCAGAGTTTCAGCGGCTTATTGCACGTGCGCTCGCTGCCAAAGAAGTTAATTCTTGTATGGGTAGGGTTGTGGCTGCACCTACAGCAGGTGCATCAGGGATACTGCCCGGCACACTTTATACATTGCAAGAGCTACACGATATTCCGAACCAAAAGATTTATGAAGGCATGCTCGTCGGTGCGGGTATTGCGCTTATCATTGAGCGTAACGCTTCTATTGCGGGTGCCGTAGGCGGTTGCCAAGCCGAAACGGGAACGGCAGCGGCTATGGCATCGGGTGCAATTGTGTACTGTTTGGGTGGGGATATTAATCAAGTTTTTGGCGCAGTTGCTATTACGATTCAATGTATGCTTGGCTTGGTTTGCGATCCCGTAGCGGGTTTAGTAGAAATTCCTTGTGTGGTTCGTAATGCAAGTGCCGCAGCGATTGCCTACTCCTCGGCGCAAATATCCCTTGCCAGTGTAGATTCCGTTATTCCCGTAGATGAATGTATTATGGCAATGGGCGAAATCGGTCAAGCCATGGAAGCTCGTTATAAAGAAACTGCCTTAGGCGGACTTGCTGCTACACCTACGGGGCAGGCTATCTCAAGGCGAGTGCTTATTCACGATATAGAAATGCTCGATGATGAGCCTGAGCAATAAACGCACTATTGTTGTCATCTGGGGTAGTACGAAAGTATAACTTTTTTTAGCGAACTTAGCCGAGAACTAACCATTTCCTAAAAGCTATTACTGCTGAAATTACCTAAGCCGATTGACGAACTTGGTAGCCAGTAGTGCAAATGCCTCAATAAGTTTTTAAACAAAATAATTGCGATATGGGCTTTCTCCAAAATTTAGCTAATAGAATTAGAAAAGATTGCTGGCATTTTGAATGCTTGCTCATCGTTATGATTATGCGATGGATACAGCCGATGATTAGTCGCTATCATTATTTATTTTTGTCTGTATTTTTTGTTTCAAGCCTCTCGGCACAGGAGGATATGGTAGATGTGAAAGGGCGGGTGAGCGATGCACAAACGGGCGAGCCACTTGCTTTTGTCAATATTGCTATCAACGGAAAGTTTCAACTTTCGAGCGATTTGAATGGAGAGTTTAGGCTTCCAGCAGTTGATGCCGAGAGTAGGATTTTGTTTTCTTATATTGGATATGAAAAGCTCGAGCTTGAGATTCCAAGTGATGAAAAACGCCAAAAAAACTGGCAGGTAAAAATGATTTCTACGATGCAAGACCTGCGGGAAATCGTTGTAGGCGAAAAGGAAAATCCTGCTCATCGCATTATAAGAGAAGCAATTCGGCGAAAGCCGGAAAATGACCCGACAAAACTTAAGGCATTTTCCTATGAATCATACAATAAGTATAGCCTTGGGGCAGATGCCAAACTCATTAAAAGCGATGCTACTGGCGAAGAGTTTAAGGCACCAGAAGAGGATATACCGCATCATTTGGCAATGCTTGAGTCGGTTACTGAGCGCAAATTTTTGGCACCAGATTTTGATAATGAAGTCGTAGTTGCGAATAGGGTTTCGGGCTTTAAGCACCCACGTTTTTCGGCATTAGCGACGCTTTTGCAACCTTTTGGGTTTTATGAAGATTTTGTTTCTCTGCTCGACCGCAATTTTATTAATCCTATTTCGCGCGGTGCGCTCAATCGCTATGAATACGATTGGCAGGATACGCTTTATCAAGGCCAGGATACTGTTTTTATTATTCGCTTTGAGCCACAGGATGGCAAAAATTTTGAAGCTTTGAAGGGTGTGCTGTATATTCATAGTCATAATTATGCAATTCAAAATGTCGTGGCACGCCCCGTAGATGTTAGCTCAATTGATTTAAAAATACAGCAGCAGTATGCGCTTGTAGATAATCAATGGTTTCCGGAGCAGCTTTCTGTAGAGATGCGGCTTTTGAAAGCAGATATTGGTGAAAATAGCGAGCTTACGTTTCGGGGTCAGAGTTATTTGCGTAAGGTTAATATTTCACCTAATTTTCGGAAGCGAGATTTTGAGATGCTCAATGTTCGTATAGACGAGAGTGCGCACAAAAAGGATTCTTTGTATTGGGCATTGGCACGCTACGATACGCTCAATGCCAAAGAAAAACTCACTTATGAAGTTTTGGATAGCCTTGGTCGTAAAATTCCGCTTGAGGGTGCTTTCAATACAATGACTGCCTTGAGCGTCGATGCCTTGCCTGTGGGTTTTGTAGATTTCAAAACGAGCTATCTTTTCAACTACTCGAGTGGTTATGAGGGTTTTCGTTTGGGCTTGGGCGTACAAACCAATGAGCGTTTAAGCCAACATTTTTCATGGTTATTGCATGGGGGCTATGGCTTTAGGGATAGGGCTTTCAAATACGGTAGCCGTTTGATGGTTCACCCTTTGCGCAACAAAGAAAACCGTTTTTTTGTATCTTATAGAAACGAGCTGGACGAGCCGGGTATTGATGTTCCTGTTTTTGATGACGCTTTTTATGCTTTTCGTCGTTGGCTTGCTTTTCGTATGGATAGGGTTCGTGAGTGGAAAGGTGGTCTTGAGTTGCGCCCCCAGCGTTATTCGCTTTTGCATCTTTCCGTAAATCATAGGGAGTTTGAGCCTTTGTATGATTATGGTTATTTGCGTTCTGATTTTCGCATTGTAGATAGTTTTCGCAATACAGAACTGACGGCTATTTGGCGATTCAGACCAGGCGAGCGATTTTCGGAAGTCATGGGTAAGCGGTTGGCTACTAATGCGTTTAAAGTGCCTACTTATGAATTGCGCATAGATAGAGCGATTCCGAATATCATGGGTAGTAATTTTGACTATTGGCGCATTATTGGAAAAATTGAAAGGCAGTTTAAAACCAAATCTTTTGGAATTACGGATATAAGCATAGAGGGCGGTCTGATAGAAGGCACTGCGCCTTATAGCCGTCGTTTTGATGCTGGCGGGATTCAGAGTGGTTTTAGTCGGGCTTTATTTTTGCGCGGTTATTTCAATACGATGGATTTTTATGAATTTTATGCAGATAGATACGTACATCTTTTTTTCAAACATTCCTTCAAACAGTTACTTTTCAAGAGTAAGTATTTTGCACCTACTTTTTCATTGATACAAAATGTAGGTTTTGGATGGCTTGATGAGGGGCTTAGGCGAGACTTTTTTGTAGGTTCTCAGGGTTATGAAAAGGGATATTTAGAATCTGGTTTGCAGATAGGTAGAATTTTTCAGTTTCAATACGGTCTGTATGAGCTGGGCGTAGGCGTAGGCGGTTTGTACCGTTATGGCGCTTATCAGCGTGAGCGTTTTAGGGAAAATGCAGCTATAAATTTCCTTATTGAG
Source organism: Bernardetiaceae bacterium (assembly GCA_020832465.1). GTDB lineage: Bacteria > Bacteroidota > Bacteroidia > Cytophagales > Bernardetiaceae > JAFIER01. Next base: position 12,139 of record JAFIER010000190.1, on the reverse strand, counting down.
ATTGTGCTTTGAGGTTTTGTGCTGTTTTTTTTAAATAGATTGACGCTAAATTTTTTTATTTGGATTTTTTTTTGTTATTTCAACGGTATTTTAATTGCTCATTTATTTCGGATTTGTAATTCTATGGATATAGAAAATCTTTATGTACCTGCAAAGCGGTTTATTCCTGAGGTGGATTTGAACGTGGAGAAGCGTCTTTTGCGCTTTTCTGGCGAGTGTTACCATGAATATACAGAAGAGTTTTTTGCTCCTATTTTTGAATGGACGGATAAATTCTTGAGCGAAGCGGGCAAAGAAGTTACTATTGAATTTAGAATGGAATACTTTAACACTACTTGCGCTCGTTGTTTTTTAATTTTGCTTGAAAAATTTGAAGATTATGCCCTTGAGCGGCAAGGCAAAGTCAGCGTACATTGGTATTATCACGATTATGACGAGGATATGAGAATGAGCGGCGAGGACTATCAATTAGACCTTGAGTTAGACATTAAACTGATAGAATACGCAGAAAGCTAAGGCTTATAAGTGGCTTGCATGAGGCAAAATATTATTATTTTCTGGTTTTAAAACTCAAAAAACTTTTGCAAAAAAAAGAGTCAAAACTCATTATATTAGGCATAGACCCTGGCACAAGCATTACAGGATATGGCGTTTTGGAAGTCAATAATCGCGATTTAAAAGTCCTACAAATTGGTGTTATAAAATTGCAAAAATATGACGACCATTATAAAAGACTCGAGAAATTATTCGAGCGATGCACCCAACTTATCAACACTTATAAACCCGATGAAATGGCTCTCGAAGCACCTTTTTTTGGTAAAAATGTACAATCTATGCTCAAACTCGGACGTGCGCAAGGTATAGCTATGGCAGCAGCATTAGCACACGGAATGCCCGTAGCAGAATACTCGCCACGCAAAGTAAAACAATCTGTAACTGGAAAAGGTACGGCCTCGAAAGAACAAGTAGCTGGAATGCTACAAAAAATTCTTAATTTTAAAGAAATTCCACAGCTACTCGATGCTACTGATGCCTTGGCAGTGGCTTTATGTCATTATTATCAAAGAGATAGACCCCAGCAAGAACAAAAAAGTTGGAAAGCTTTTTTGGCTAATAATCCTGATAGAGTGAAAGGTTAGCTAAAAAGTATCAAGCAAATTAGAAAAGCAGAACGAACAGGGCCGAAGCAGTCTAAAATAACATTTCTCAAAGAAATATTATCTCGCAAGGCATTCATAGCCTATAACTCACGGTTCTGCCACAAAGGTTTGTTATAGTGTTTATAAGCTACTTTCAAAATATTTAGTATTGCAAAGACATATTGTGTTAATTATTGGATTGTTATTTGATTGCACTAAGCTCAAATATCATATTAAATTTATGAAATACTTACTCTCTCTCACCCTCATACTGCTATGCCTAAGTTGGGTATCGGAAGCAGTGGCACAAGAAAAAAAACTCTATAAACGCATCGAGCTTATGGAGCGTTATTACGACGACGGAAACTACCGTAAATCGCTCGAGTATGCCGAACGTTTTATCAATAATTACAAACGAAAAAAACTCGGTATCTATGTAACGCAACTTGAGAAATACTTGGCTAAGTATTACCTTGCCAATGGATATGCAGGAAAGTTTGAAGAAACAGCAGAAACCTATCTCAAACACAAGCACAAAGAGAGAAATAGTAAGGTTTCATACAATCATGGGCTGTTAGAAGTTGCCAAATTATATACACAATATGGCAATCTTGTTGAAGCTGAAGCGCATTTTGATGCCACTAGTAAGCATTTTAATAATAAAAGGCCAGAGGATATTTATCTGCGTACACTACATTTTGAAGTACTGACAGAGATAGCTTTTCAAAGAGGTAATTTTGACTCTTTTTGGAGCAGTTCCGAAGAGTTATTAAATCTTCAAGAACGTTTTATTGCGCCACAAACTCTCTATTTTAGTGAAATAGAAAGTGCCACTATACTCCGTGAGACAAGCAAGCATCAACTCAAACGCGCTCAAAATGCTTATATCATAACAATGCTCAAACAAGCACAAGTCGCTACGCTACAGGGCAATTGGGAAAAAGCAGAAGATTTGATTAGAGGTGCTGAAAGTCGTATTATGCAGACAGTAGGAAAGCAATCTCACGCCTATATTATTTTTCAATATAGCGATGCCAAATTGCGCTATGCTAAAGGGCAGAATCGCGCTGAAATTCGCCGGCTTTTAGAGCAAGCCCTCTACCGCGCCGAGCGCAAACTCTCAAGGGTGCATCATGATTATATTCAAATTCACCAAACCCTAATTGATTATTATCAAGATGCAAAATTCGTAGAAAAAGAAAATTTAAAATTTCCCATCATAGGTACACTATCCGATTTTTACGTCAATAATCGCTACCGACGCAAAAATAATTTGCAACGCTGGGAGCTAAGGCAAAATACCAAACGCTATTTTTCTAAATCCAGATTCCCTTATAGCTATGCGATTGAAGCTGATATAAAGCAAGAGTTAAGGCAGAACAAATCCGAACAAGTGGTGAGCCAAATAGAAACTGTATTGGCAAACACAGACTTGCTACCACTCAAGCACCCACAACGTATTGCACTGCTCAAGCAGGCTTACTGGGCTTCAATAGCTAATTTTGATACAGAGGGCGCAGAAAAATATTTGCAAAAGCTCGAAGAGGCTACAAAAAATATCATAGGAGAAAACAATATGGCTCACTTTAAAGTTTTGCGCTTAAAAGCTGACTACCTCAGCCGTTATACTGCTAAGTTTGAAGAGGCTGGAAACTTACACCACCAGCTCGAAGCCTATTATACGGATAAGTTTCAGACTAAAGCCACGGAGCGATTAGCCGCTACCAATGAGCACGCACTCTTTTTTAGGCTCAATGATAAATACGACAGCACAAATCAAATACTTATAGATAATTTGCAAGCCGTAGAAGCGGCTTATGGCAACAAACACATCAGGTATGCTTATCAGTTGCAAAGAGAAGTCGAAATCAATATGCTGAAAGGCGATTATAGAGGAATAAAAGACCATATCAATACTATCCTCGAGATTTATGAGGTGCAGGCTACACCTTCGCTCAACGAAAAGTATGCCGAAGCCTTAGAAATTGCAGCTGATTATTACCTAACTTTAGGTGCGTATAGTCAAGCAAGGAGTCTTTTACAAAAAGCCTCACGCATTTATGCCAGAAGTAGCCAAGGTGCTGTTCATGAAGGAAATATAGAGCGTTTGGCTTTTCTTTTTATCAAAATGGAACGCTATGACGAGGCGCAAAAACTCCTTGAGCAAACTATAGAAGACCGCACTAAAAGATTTGGTGAAAATAGCCGATTTCTTATCGGTAGCTACAACCAAATGGCAAGATTACAACTTATCAAGGGAGACCTCGCCGCAACAGAAGACTACGCCCGAAAAGCATTAGAAGGAGCAAAAGAGTTTTTTGGAGATAAATCAATGCGCACAACTGAAAGCCTACGAATTTTATCTGAAAAAGACCTTGCCATAGGAAACTACGAATCAGCAAAATCTTATTTGCAAGAAGAAATAGACATCAAAGAAAAAGCCTTCGAGGGCGAAAGCGCCACGCTTGCTATTTCTTATAGCCTTATGGCACGTATTAAATATTTTCAAGGTGAAAATTGGGAAGAGGTACTAACCGCACAAAACAAAGCCGAAAGTATTATAGAAAATACACTCGGTACGACAAACCCTATTTATGCCGAACTTTTGCAATCCGCAGCAGCGCTTTACCTCGATAAAGGAGACCTCACAGTGGCTTCTCAAAAACTTGCCATTGCGCAAAAAATATGGATACAGGTAGAGGCGAAGACCCAAGTCGCTGCCATAGATGGACTGCTCGGAGACATTGCTTTGAGAGAAGCTAAGTTTGAAACAGCCGAAAACTATTACAAGAAAAGCCAAAAAGCCTATAGAAAAATCTTTGGTAAAGACCACCCTACCTACAACCAAGCCTTAGGAAGAATGGCTAAACTCGATTATACCACAAACAACCAAAAACGTGCGCTACGCACAAGCCAGCAGGTTATTAGTAATTCCAAAGATTATATTCAACGCTATTTTCCTGTTTTGAGTGATAACGAAAAAAGTAGCTATTGGAACGTTATCAAAGATGATTTTGAGTTCTTTGTCAATTTGGCAATTACACAAAATACAGCCACTACATTAGGGCAACTCTATGACAATACGCTCCTTACCAAAACCGTACTGCTAAGTGCTTCGCAGCGCATGCGTACAGCCATTTTGAATAGCGAAAACGATTCTCTGATTCGCAATTACGAGCGTTGGATTGCACTCAAGCAAGAACTACCCCGATTGCTCTCGCTAACACCAGAGCAACAAAAAGAAAGCGATATCAATATCAAAAAATTTGAAAAAGATATTGAAGATTTAGAAAAAATATTGACCAAACAGTCCTCTATTTTTACTGCCAAAGAGGAAGAGCATACTTGGAGAGATGTAAAAAATCAATTAGGCAAAAATGAGTATGCCGTAGAAATTATCAGATTCAGGCACTTTGATAAAGTTTTTACGGATTCTGTGCGCTATGCAGCACTTATTATACATCAAAATAGCCGTAGCCCACAGCTTGTCGAAATTCCTAATGGCAATCATTTAGAAGGCAGGGCTGTACTCTATTACCGAAACGCCGTTGATTATAAAATTAGAGATACCCTATCTTATCATCTGTATTGGGAGGCAATAGATGAGCAAATTCCTGATGACGCTTATATTTACTTATCGGCTGATGGAGTATATCGTCAAATCAACCTCGAAACCTTTGGTATCGGCACTGATGAGGATACTTATCTAATTGATAAGCAGCCAATTGCATTGCTCACTACAACGAAGGATATAGACAAAGAATTAAAAGTCGTAGATTTTACTAATATTACTGGCGAGCTTACGCTTTTCGGTAATCCTCAATTTTATCGCGAGGAGGGGGGGAATCGTAAAATAGCCGACCTGCCTGGCACTAAGCGCGAGATAGAGGCGATTAGTAGCATTTATGGTAATGCGACCATTAGTAGTTATACGATGTCTGAGGCGCAAGAAGCGGCGGTAAGAAATTTAGAACAAACAAAAATTTTGCACTTTGCTACACACGGTATTTTTGAAGCGGATATTTCTGCTTCTGAAAATAGCCGTTTGAATAGTGTAAATGCTTTTGCCAATCCGCTATTGCGTTCTGCTTTGCTACTCACTGGCGCGGGTGATTTGATGGAAAATGCCAGTGTATATGAGTATAACCGAGGCGATGGTATCCTTACGGCTTATGAAGTGCAAAACCTCAATTTAAGTAAGGTTGAGCTTGTCGTACTCTCGGCATGCGAAACAGGACGAGGCGAAAATGTAGGCGATGGTGTGTACGGTTTGCAGCGTGCTTTTTTGATTGCGGGAGCGAGAAATCTAATTATGAGTCTTTTTAAAGTAGATGATACGGCAACCAAAGAGCTTATGCGGCTTTTTTATAACAACTTATATAATGGCTTAGAAGTAAGAGCTGCTTTTATAGATGCCAAAAAGAAATTGCGAGAAGAGTATCCAGAACCTATTTATTGGGGTGCATTTATTATGATTGGGCAGTAATAGGCTATATTATGGCTACGCATACCCTACTTAGATAATGGACATGCTTGCTTTAAAGTTTTCGTAGAGTCCGCTGCGAACTGTTAGTCCTTACTTACTTGGTAAAATGTTTTAGGTATGTAGGCATACAAAAAAGACTTACAAAGTTATGCTTTATAACTCGGTAAGTCTTTTTTGTTTAGGTCTTTGTCGTAGCGTTTTAGTTTTCCTCATTTTTCTTGGCTTCAAATTCTTTTTTGATAGCTTCGATATCCACGTTTTTGATGACGGGCTGAGCGTTGAGACGCTTCATAACCGCACGACGTTGGTTAGATTTGTTACGACGACGCTTCGTTTTTCTTTCAAGTCTTGTTACTGACATAATATCTATATTTTAAATTTAGAGAAACCTTTCAAAAATAGAATGCAAAAATACACAATACAAAGTTTAAAATCAAATTATAAAGGCAAAACTTTTAGAAATTACGCATTTACTGTTCAAAACTAATAATGTGCTGTGTATTGTTAGTGCTATAGCTATGCTAAGGTATAGGGTAAAAAGCGGCTTACATCTTCTCCGTGCTTATGCAACTCCCTGACAATCGTAGAGCTGATATAGGCATAGTGTGCCGAAGTAAGCATAAAAATTGTTTCTAACTGTGGGTTGAGTTCGCGGTTAGCCTGCGAAATAGGAAACTCGTAATTCAAATCATCACCATTGCGCAATCCCCTAAGCAAAAAATGTGCATTACGCGAAAGGGCATACTTTACAGTAAGCCCTTTGTAACTACAAACTTCAACTTTTGATTCAGTAGCAAAACAGGTTTTGATTTTATCAATCATAAAATCAAGGGCAAAAAATCGCTTTTTTTGACTGTTCTCGCCTATACCTATAATGATTTTATCAAATAGCGGTAAGGCACGCCTTACTACATCTTCATGACCTTTTGTAAAAGGATCAAAAGAACCTGCAAATAATGCTATTCTTTGTTTCATTACTTATTTAGTTTTTGCAAAGCCTCTTTGCTTAAAGGCTTATTGAGGTAATCTTTGACAAAAGCGTATTTTTTAGCTCTATTTACATCTTTAGGATTGATAGATGATGTGAGCATCATGATTTTACAATGAGATTTTATCTTGTCGCTAAGCGAATCGAATTGATCTAAAAATTGAAAACCGTCCATTAAAGGCATATCAATATCTAAAAAGATGATATTAGGGAGCACTTCTAATGAAATGTCTTCTGAAATTTTTTCCATGTTATTTAGAAATTCAATAGCACTGCGCGCACCCGTATGCGTGTAGATTTTTTCACAAATCTCGGCAGCTTCAATCATGCGCTTATTGATTAAATTATCGATTTCGTTGTCATCAATCAACATTACAGCGTAATATTTTTTATTTTCCATGTGTATAAGGGCTTTTTAATGTTTGTAGCAATTAGAGCTAACACTTCTGTCAGAGCTCGTCGTAGCTAAACGTGATAGTGTTTTAATACAAAAGAATATTTTATCGTAAAATGTTATGATTACTTTTAAGGCTGTTTAAAAATATTTTCTAAAACGCAATAAAATTAGCTTTAACAATAGCTACAAGCGTATATTCGCTAAGTGTAATTCAAAACTACGCAGTTTGTGTTTGGTGGGCACACAAAACACGGCGAGAGTAGTTATTTTAAGACTGTAGCTTATGCTACTGCGTAAATATGAATTACATACTATTTGCTTATATACCTTTGTAGGATATTTTTCAACCACCCCCAACCCCTCCTAATCTTAGGAGCGGAGCTATAGTTCGTGGTTTTCAACTTAAAAGCAAAACTTGATTTTAACATTGTTATTTAAACGGCATCTTTGAGTCATACTACATAGACATTCGCCAGCCAGAAATAACATTTCTCAAAGAAATGTTATTTCTAAGCCCATTTTTCCATAGCGCTATGGAAAAATGGGTAGTCTTAAAGATGTAATGCTCAAAGTCTTTCAAAACTAACAGTTCTCAAAGAACTGTTAGTTCTAAGCATTACTTGTTATACACTACCAAAAAATGTATATGTATAGTGGTAAGCTTTTGAGCGCACATAAAATTTGTTGGTTTACAAAATTACTATAGCTATCAATTTGAAGCATTTACAGTGGTTTAAATATACGATAAAAATCAATGAAAAGTCGCAATCATACATAGATACAAAATATTGATATGTAGGTTTATACGATTTGTCAAGAATTTAATTATGGCTTTAACTTGTTATGTTATGATGAATAAGATTTTGCCAAATAGTATATGTTAATTGTAAGACTTAGCTTATACTTTATTTTTTTGCTTGAAAAATATAAAATATGCTATTGTTTTGCAAATAGCATAAAATTTTCAATTTTTGGTAGCAAAAATGCAAATTCTAAATACTTATTTGAAAGTATTAGCATGTGACTCCAATTTTAATGTCGTGCCATTACTTTTACAATATCTGTACGCGCTGCAGATATAGCGGGCGGTATAGCTGCTACTGCTCCTAATGTCATGACTATTGCTCCTACTACAAACTCTGCGGGTAAGATATTCCAAGCGGCAAAATCATAGTGATATTGCTGCGATAGGTAGTTGGCTATAGCTGCCATAGTTAGGTGGCTAAAAATCCAGCCGAGCAGGTATCCTACAAAGGCTAAAATTACTCCTTCCAACAAAACCATAGCAAAAACTTTTAGTGGTGATGCACCGAGCATACGCAAAAGTGCCATTTCATAGTCTCGTGCTTTGAGCGAACTCCAAAGCGAAATAAAAACACTAAAGCCCGAGAAGAGCACTAATATCCACGCTAAAGCCTGAAAAATATCTAATGCACTGCCCGTAAGTTGATAGAGTTTTTGCATCTCGAGTGCAGGCACTGCTGCCATCATATTTGTATTATCATTGACCTGACGTGGGAACATAAGCGCAGCAGGTCCTTTATATCGCACCAAAAGCGCAGTAATATCTTTATTTGCACTATGCTCATGCTCCTCCTGCTTTTCGTCATGGTGGTGATGGTGCGCATCATGCACGTCCCATACGCTTTGCAAATCAGTGAGAATAAGCCCATCGAGTACATTATGCTTAGGTTGCAAAATGCCTTTGACGGTGTATGGCTTGTCTTCGTGTAAGTGGTCGCCTTCAAATCCGTGTGCGCCTACAAAAGTATCACCAATTTTTAAACCCGTATGTTGCGCTACACGCGCGCCTAAAATAGCATAAAGCGATTTCCCCCAAATTTGATCATCACCTTCGGCTATTTCTGCTTCGTAGTGTGCCGGATATGCAGCATTAGTACCGACGATGCGGAATCCTTGATGGCTATCACCCAAAGACAAGGGAATTGCCGTAGCAACGAGCGGGTGATTCATGACAAACTCCGCTTCTTTTAAAGAAATATTGCCCGTCGGGTTATCTATATGATATACAGCAGAGAGTATGAGCTGTAGCGGGCTTCCTTTAGCACCGACAACAGCATTGATACCTTTGATATTTTTATTAAAATTAGCTGATAGCTGTGATTCTAAAAGTAAAAGCAACAGCATCACACCCACGCCTAAAGCAAGAAGCAATATAGATAGCAAGCTTCGCAGGGGTTGAGTGCGCAAATTAGCCAAACTCAAAGCTATAATTCTCATGCTAATCTTAAATCATTGAAAATCAATAAATCAGAGGTGTAGCTCTGTGATAGATAAAAATAGAACTTCAAACTGATATCTAAAAAACTTTCATACTACTAGACATTTTCCATTCAGAAATAACATTTCTCAAAGAAATGTCATTTTTAAGCCCATTTTTGCATAGGGTGAGGTTTGCAAATCCCACCCTATGCAAAAATGTATAGTAGTGTAAAAAACTTTACATCAATAACATCGCTGACAGAAATCTTATTGAGGTAATGACGCTAAGATAAGCAAAAAAAGGATTAAAAAAAAGATTGATATCTACTTTTGCTTTTATTAGGATTTTATGGGTGTTGAGTCGGTATTTCACCTGCCACTACAATGGGTTTATCTTTTTGAATAGCTTTGAGATGAATGATTTTTGCATTATTGCATGCCTCTGCTGTTTGATTGCCTTGCTTTCTGTAGGTAATCTGCACTCTACTTTCATTTTCCCAATCTGCACCAAAGCTACGTAAATTCTCGGCAAGCAATAGCTCGCCATCATCGAGCTTGAGTAGGAAGCGTTCATTGCAAAGGCTATCTATTTCCATAGATTTTATCGTTGCTGCACTTACATACACTTGTGCGATGGGCTGCTTTTGGTCTGCGCTAAGCGAGCAGGCTAAGCTGCTATAAAGCAGTAGCAACAGCAATAAACAAGAAAAAAAACGATGGTTGCTATACATATCAATCTTTGGGTGAAATTTTGAAGGTTTTAGGGCAATACAATACTATTGAATGGACTCTAAAACGCTTATAAAAGTTGCAACTTGAGAGTGCTAAAAGTTTATAAAATCAATAATTCTTACAATATAAAGTATTTTCTTTGTCATGCTGCCATGAAATCCTTTATATTTGCGCATCTAAATAATTGTGCACTGCACTTTTTGTATTTTATTTTAAATAAATGGTTTTACTCAAATTGATTTTCTCGTGAAAAATACCTCATTAGTTTTTAATATTGCATTGACAATCGCAGTTGTCATCTTATTTTTTCTGCATTTTAGCAAAAGTACACCTGCTGCCCCCAAGGACAGCAAAAAAAACAGTAAAGAAGAACGCAAGCAAGATGATAATAGCAGTACACCTCAACGCATTGCTTATATCAATTCTGATACAATCTCTGTATATTACGATTATTACGACGACGTAAAAAAAGATATGGAGCAGAAACAAAGTAAAATTGAGAGACAGGTAAGGCAGCGTGAAGAGAGTTTGCAAAATAAATACAATAGCTTTGTATCGCAAATGCAAGCGGGCTTACTCTCTACGAATCAAGCGCAAGCTAAAGAAGAAGAATTGAGAAAAGACCAAATGGAGCTCGAGCAGTACAAACAAAGCGTAATGCAAGGCATCTCGAGTCAAACTTATGAAATCAATGAAAAAATTTATACTAAAATATCCGAGCACATTAGGAAGTACAACGAAGAGTTTAACTTTGATTTGATTATCGGATATAGCGAAGGTGCAAATGTTTTTTATGCTAATCCCGAATACGACATCACAAAAGAAATCCTCGCAGGCTTAAACGAAGAGTACAGAGCCGAAAAAGAGGCTGAAAAAAATAAAGAAAATAAAGATGCTAAGTAGTTGAGAAAACTCATAAATAACATTTCTGGAAGAAATGTTATTTATGAGTTTTTAATATATCGTACGAAGCTGGAGCTTCGTGGCTATACAGTAAAAAAAACACCCTAAGCATTTTTTTTGAAGGAATTCTTAGGGTGTATGATATAAAAAAGCTACATTAACGTTAGCCTATGTAGGTTCTGGTGCTAATAGGAGAAGCAGTACAGTCCCCAAGTTGATAAAGAGAATAATTAGATGGAAAGGTTTATTTTCTCCTCGAAACAGTTGCACTATACTGAAAATAAATAGTACTGGTAGAACTAATAACATAGGATTCATGGTAAGTTCACCTATAATTTGAATTATTTGAAGAATAATCTCTGACTGTGGTGGAAAATAGCCCACAAAAATTATGATGACAAAATAAATACAAGTAAATATACTTGCACCCAGTAAAATAGGTTTGTAAGAAATTGAATGTGTCATGATGAAATGAATTTTGAGTTTGAATAAAGGGTTTTATTTATAGTCTATACTCGAAGACGGGTTAGATGGCTTTTCAGGCTTACATCCTGGCAGACAGTACCACCAAGGCTTGCAATCTAAGCACTTCATATCATGAACAAAACAATCCCAATCCCAAAACCAACAGCAACCAGCATAATTCCCACAACAACCTATATCAGAGCCACATTTTCCATTTCTATATTTTTCACGATTACAATCATCTGCATAAGTTTGATTCCGTATATCGGTTATCATGCCTTGAAAATCTACCTTAGAAATATAGAAACTATTGTAGTCATCATATCTAATAGTAGTTTCTTGTGTGGATTCTAAGAAGGCGTATAAATTTGTGGTGGCACTATCCAGAGGAGTTCCTTGTGCAACAATTGTATCTATAGTCGCTATCAAGTTATCAACCTCGTAGAATATATCTTCTTGACAATGAAAAACAGATTTTGATGTAATGAATAAGGGGACTGGCAAACAGGCACAATCTTCACGTTGTGCAGCCAATAATACGGAACGAGTGTAAAAAATACTGATAGCGACATTGTATTTTTTACTATCTGCAATATCACCATATGTATAATTTATCCCTTCTTCAAACATCGTAATAATTTCGCTAATGACTTGTGAGGTCGTATTGATTTGTAAGTCAGTTGCTTTTTGGCTCACAGAATCAGCTTGCTTGAGTACCCAATGTTCTTCTTCAAAATCAATAAAATAATCAATTTCAAAGAGACTATTTACGGAATCACTACTGCTATACACAGTAAAAGTGCTAT
>JAFIER010000185.1 GCA_020832465.1 Bernardetiaceae bacterium | reverse complement strand
ATGGTAGAGTGAATGATGTATTTTCGCTTTTCGGTATTGATAATTACATAATCAGATAAGGCTTCAATATAAAAAATATCGCTAAGTCTGAGCTTTACAATTTTACTATCTGCTTTGACAAAGACTTCATCAGATTGATTTTCAATGGTTACGTTAGCCGCTTTGAGGTTGGCTTCTGCTTTTCCTACGGCTTTCAAAAAGCGTGCATAATTTACGGGTTTTACTAAGTAATCCGTTACGCTATATTCGAAAGCTTCGACTGCATAGTTCGGACGTGAAGTAACTAAAATAATTTGTGGCATATCGTCTAAGGCTTTCATGAGTTCAATACCACTCATTTCAGGCATTTCTACATCAAGAAATACAATATCGATATCCTGGGCTTTCAAAATGCTAAAAGCATCAGCTGCATTTTCAGACTCAGCGACAAGATTTAGTCCGTTGGTTTTATTGACAAAATGCTTGACTACATTGCGTGAAAATTCTTCGTCATCTACGACTAAGCAGTTCATAAGGAATAGGTTTATTGGGTTTTACTTGGCTTCTCAATAGAAGCAAAAATAAAAAGTTTAATGGCTAAGATAAGTATTATTTCTCAAAAAAACAATCTATATTTGCAAATAGGAAGTATATTTTAGCTTCTTACACGCTTTTATAGCTATATTTGATTTGTATGCACTAATTGCACACTTAAAAATGAGCAATTTATATACCAACACAAACATTATAGAAGTTTTTTCTATTAAAGTAATACACATTATTGTGTTTGTTTTGCGACCTAAATTATTAGAAAAAACCATACCACTATACATTTTTCCATAAGTTGGTGTTTGCAACCCCCACGCTATGGAAAACTAAGCTTAGAAATTTCTAATATCAAAATGCGATAATATTTCATTGTATTAAGCATTAATCCCTTTTCATATCAACATACAAAAAAACAGAAAATATGACACCAGAATTAGCCCAACGCATAGAGCAAGCCCTTGATAGTATTCGTCCGTATTTAGCGGCCGATGGTGGCGATGTGCGCGTTGTGAGTCTTCGTGAGGATAACGTACTTTTGATAGAATTATTGGGTGCTTGTGGAAGTTGTCCTGTATCTCCTATGACTTTAAAAGCGGGGGTCGAGCAGGCTGTAATTAAAGCCATACCCGAGATTGTAGGCGTAGAAGCAGTAAATTTGAAAGAAGATGGTTCAATAGCTTAGTTTACAGAATTTTACCTACGCGATTTACGATCTATTTTTTATTTATTACGCATAGTTTAGAAAAAAATCAAAAAAAAGTCGCTTCAAAATGTGTTTGAAAGCGATTTTTTTATTTTTTTGTATAAATACCCAATTTTTAAGCATTATTGCTAAAACAACAACATATTATGAGTTCTGTTACTTCCATTTGTGTAATAGGCGGTGGCAGTTGGGCTACAGCCTTAGTCAAGATTTTATCTGAAAATGATACGCACATTCATTGGTGGATGCGTTCCGAAGACGACATCGAGCATTTGAAAGCCTATCATCGCAATCCTCGTTATTTGAGTACGGTAGAAATCAATAACGAAAAGGTGTTCCCTACTTCCAACTTAAAAGAAGCCTTATCATCTGCTGAGTATGCGATTATTGCCGTTCCTGCGGCTTTCGTAACTCATGCACTAAAGACTGCAACGTCTGAGGATTTTGTCGGCAAAAAAATTGTATCGGCTGTCAAAGGTATGATTCCGAAGGAAAATGTTTTGATTTCGGATTATATCCATCAAAAATACGGCGTGCCGTTAGAAAATATGCTTGCCATTGTCGGTCCTTGCCACGCCGAAGAGGTAGCACAAGAGCGTCAGTCTTATCTCACCATTGCGGGCGACCATCTAGAAGAGGCGGAGGCTTTTGCAGCCCTGATGCGTTCTCATTATATCAAAGCCAAACCCAATGCAGACCTTGTAGGTGTGCAATATTGCGCCGTTATAAAAAATATTGTTGCCTTAGCTTGCGGTATTGCACGTGGGCTTAACTATGGTGATAATTTTCAAGCGGTGTTGGTATCTAATGCCGTGCAGGAAACAAAACGTTTTTTGGATAAAGCCTTTCCGCTACCCACACGCGACTTAAATGGCTCGGCTTACTTAGGCGATTTACTCGTTACGGCTTACTCGCAATTTAGCCGTAATCGTACTTTTGGATTTATGATTGGAAAAGGCTATTCAGTAAAATCTGCACAAATTGAGATGAATATGATTGCCGAAGGCTATTACGCCTCAAGGTGTGTGTACGAAGTAAACGAAGCCTACAAAGTCAATATGCCCGTAGTCAGAGCTGTTTATCACATTCTTTATGAGCGTATATCGCCTGCTATAGAGCTGCGCATACTCAAAGATGAGCTCAAATAAAGCGATAGAAGCTCATAGGCAGAGGGGGAGATTCGCAAAAATCGAAATAAAGATTAGTGCCAAAAGTTCAAATTTTAAGTTTGTATGCTTATATTAGCATTTAAAATGCTGGCGGTACGGCATTAGTCATCAACATCATAGACTTTAAGGCTTTATGCAATATTTGATAAGTTATCAAGATACACACAGCAAATTTTTACATTTCAATCTTCAGATTGATAACATCGCACAAGCACAGCTTGAGCTACAGCTCCCCGCTTGGCGGCCGGGACGCTATTCTCTGCAAAATTTTGCTAAAAATATTCGAGATTTTGCTGTTTATAATGCGCAAAGTGAGCCACTTGCTTTTCGCAAAATAAGCAAAGACCGCTGGCAGATTGATACAGAAGGCATCGAGAGTATCATCGTAAAATATGAGTATTACGCCTCGCAGCAAGATGCTGGGGGCTGTTGGATAGATGATAGCGAGCTTTATCTCAATTTTATTTGCTGCGGCCTTGCCGTCATAGGCAGGGAAGAAGAAGCCTATAAAATTACGCTTGATATTCCAGAATCTTATCAAATCGCTTGCGCCCTACCGCAAGAGGGCAAAACACTATTGGCTGATAATTTTTTTCACCTTGTAGATTCTCCTTTGATTGCCGCAGCTCATTTGCAGCATCAAACTTATAACTGCCAAGGCACAACCTGCCAATTTCATATCTGGATTAGTGGCGACTTCAAACCCAATTGGGCGGAGATGTTACACGATTTTCAGCGGTTTTCACAAGTGCAAGTCGATATGTTTGGCGGGCTCGAGGCGCAGGATTATCATTTTATGTTTCGAATTTTGCCATTCCGATTGCGACATGGCGTTGAGCACAGTTTTTCTACAGTAATTGTCATGGGGCCGGACTATGCTTTTTATCAGCAATCGGCTTATCGGGATTTACTTGCCATTTCCTCGCATGAACTTTTTCATTATTGGAATATCATGCGCATCAGGCCCATAGAGATGTCCCCCTATCAGCTTGAGCGTGAAAACTACTTCCGCACCGGCTTTGTTGCTGAGGGGCTGACAACTTATTACGGCGATTATCTACTGCGTCAAAGTGCAGTCTTTGGTTTGAATGACTACCTCAAAAGTTTAGAGGGGGACTTGCAGCGGCATTTGGATAACTTTGGGCGTTTGCGCCGCTCGGTAGCAGAATCTTCTTATGATTTATGGTTAGATGGCTATGAAATGGGTATCCCGCATCGCAAATCCTCGATTTACATAGAGGGTCTTGTTGCTGCACTTATTTTAGACCTTACTTTGCGCGAAGAGAGTCAAGGTGAGCGTTCGCTCAATGATGTGATGCGCAAACTTTGGGAAGATTTTGGCAAAAAACAAATTGGCTATAGCGAAGCTGATTATAAACAAAGCGTAGAGCAAATAGCACAGCGCAATATGGACGATTATTTCGCCCGCTGTATTTATGGCAGTAAAGATTTACTACCACTTTTACGCGATAAGCTACTCGCTTTTGGTATCGAGCTAAGAGACTATCCGCACCCTTCGACGGCAGCGGCACGCTTAGGATTCAAAACCCAACTTTTACCTACGGCTACCTTCCCACAAGTGCTGGCTATTATGCCCGGATCGCCAGCAGATAGTGTTTTTGCTCAAGGAGATGAAATCGCTGCCATCAATGGCAAAAAAGTAGAAAACGAAACCTCCCTTGATATGTTATTAGATGCAAGCGAAACGCTACATATTCATTATTTTAGAAATAGCCAACTCCGCGAAGTAAAGCTACGCAAAGACGAGCATATTTATTACAAAAACTACCAACTCTACCTCCAAACACGCCTCTCGAAAAGCCAAACCCTGCTAAGAGATACGTGGTTGCGTGCCGTAGATGCAAGTTATTGAATATTAACACCAAAAGTTAGAGACCCAGGCACTAAGGAGTTTGCGAAAAGCTGTGAGTGCTGCTGAAACTACCTAAACCGATAGACCGACTTGACCTACACCCTCTTTAGTTGTATCAATTTCAAACCTAAATTTTAGGCTATGGGAAACTTTATTTTAATTTTGATTTGCCTGATAGCAGGCGTAATTTTGCGCCGGCTGCCTGCTTTTCCTAAAAATGCACACGAGGGTCTCAACGCATTTATTTTTTATATTTCTCTGCCTGCTTTGGCTTTTCGCTATATCCCTACGCTTGATTATAGATGGGAGATTCTCTATCCTGCGCTCATGCCTTGGCTTGTTTTTATTTTCTGTATTCCACTTTTTGAGTTGCTCGGGCGAGCATTCAATTGGGATAGACGAACAGTAGGTTGCTTAGTGCTAACTTGCGGGCTGGGGAATACTTCTTTTGTAGGTTTTCCTTTGTTAGAATTTTTTTATGGTGCGGAGGGCTTGCGTTACGGCCTTATAGCCGACCAAGCGGGTTCGTTTTTAGTTGTATCAAGCCTTGGGATTGCAGCAGCTGTGTACTACGATACGGGCAAACCCAAAGCAAAAGATATGCTCAAGAAGTTGATAAGTTTTCCTCCTTTCCCCGCTTTTATTATAGCCCTCTTACTTACTTTTGTGCGTGTACCAGATGAGCTTAATCTTGTATTTGAAAAATTAGGCGCTACACTATCTCCCTTGGCTTTATTTTCAGTGGGCTTACAGCTCAACTGGCAACAAAGTGCTTTTCGTATCCTGCCTTTGAGTTTGGGCTTAGGTTACAAACTTTTTTTAGCGCCTTTGCTTATTTATGGGCTTTATGCAGGAGTTTTTCGCGCCGAGGGTATGATTATAGATGTTTCGGTCGTAGAAGCTGCTATGGCTCCGATGATAACAGGCGTTTTGTTGGCTTCGCAGTACAACCTCAAACCAGTCTTGGCAAGTATGTTTGCAGCTATTGGCATACCGCTATCTCTTCTGACAGTTTGGCTTTGGTATTTGTTTCTGTAGCAATAAGTTTTTTCAAAAAATATATTTTATTTGGATTTTTTTGCAAAAAATATTGTTTCTTAGGCGTAACATTTAAATCGTAGCAAATAGAGTACTCAAAACGCACTGCGCAGTTTGTGTACTTTGTAGGGCTAATCCAAAAGTGAAAGCCTAATTTTAGCTACCTACGGACTTTGTTTTTGTATCTAAACCGTTTAAAATATCATGATAAAAAGTTTGACTTATTTTTTAGAACGCAATGCTTTTGGGGTATGCGCACGCTTAGGCGAAAAGTTAGGCATCTCTTCAGAGAGTATTCGTCTGTCTTTTGTTTATACTTCTTTTTTGACCTTAGGCTCTCCCGTTGTGGTCTATCTAACATTAGCTTTTTGGATGCACATGCGTCAGCATCTGCGCCGTTACCGTGCAAGCATTCGCGGCTTGTAATCTTGGGCAACTTTTTATGTTGTTTTTGATTTTATTTTTTAGCGTCTAAAAATTTTATCTTTGATAAAAATAAGATGTTGCCAAAGTGTGGCTGCTAACCCAAAATGTTCGTGTAAGATGTGAAAACGCTCTTTGAGCGAAGCCTTCTTTTGCTTACTCGAGATACCCCCTCTCTGAAAACAACAAAGTGCAAGTTGGGTATCACGAGTTTTTTTTACTTTTTTCATTGTCCGAATAGCCCAATCTATATCACCTGCCAGTCGGTAAGATAAATTGTACTCAGCAGCGAGGGCGCGGCGCACAATCATTGCTTGATGACAAATTATCATACCATTGATAAAATGCTTGGCTGCCAGACTGCCCACTTTAGGGTGCGGTTTGTGCCACTGCCCCAAGCTACCATCTTCTTCGAAAAGCAAAACTTTTCCATAAATCAAGTCTTCATCATTATAATTTGCCATAGCTAACGCTAATGTATCGGTTTGTGGAATAGTATCTCCAGCATTCAAAAACCATACAAAATCCCCCGTAGCTAAATGCAAGCCTTTATTCATGGCATCGTATAGACTTTTGTCTGGCTCACTTATCCAAAGGTTTATGCTATGCACCGATTGCTTGATAAGCTCGAGCGTACCATCAGTAGATGCCCCATCTACGACAACATACTCTATATCTGGATAAGTTTGATGCGCCACACTCTCCATAGTACGCTCCAAATCAGCACGTGCATTTCGGACTACGGTAATAATTGATACGGTCATAAATCATTAAATCACGTTTAGAGCTAAGAAAAATGTTATTTTAGTTTTTTTTAGTCCTTGTTTCGAGCATAAAAGAGATGATTTCATCTTCAGTAAGCTGTTGCTGCTCACCTGTTTTCATATTTTTGAATGTAAGTTTGCCCGTTTTCATTTCCTCACTACCTATGACAATAACATAAGGAATATCTCTTTTATTGGCATAATCAAACTGCTTTTTGATGCGTTGTAAATCTGGATATACTTCCGTAGCAATATTTCTATCACGTAGGCGGCGTGCTATCGGCATACAAAAATGCTGCGTATCCTTATCAAATACAGCAAATAAGACTTGTGTGCTTTGCCCTAAATGCTCGGGGAAGTTCCCCTGCACCTCTAGCAGGTCATAAATACGCTCCACACCAAAAGAAATACCTACTCCAGAGACCCCCTTAAGCCCAAATATAGCAGTAAGCTCGTCGTAACGCCCACCACCACCAATACTACCCATCGTATGCTTAGTAGCTTGAATTTCGTAAATACAGCCCGTATAATAACTCAAGCCGCGCGCTAATACGGGGTCTATAACAATATTATTGATAGGAATAAAAGCCTCAATTGGCTCGAGAACTTCTTCCATTTCAGCAATTCCCTGATGAGCTACGGCATTTCCTTCAAAAAAAAGTTTCAAAAATGACAAGCCTTCGGCTTTTCGCTGAATAAAAATATAGACCTCTGCAATGGCTTCTTTTGTAAAGCCCTGCTCCTCGAGTTCTTTTGAAACGCCCTCCCAGCCAATTTTATCGAGCTTATCAATAGCTACGGTAAGTGCAATCATTTTTTCAGGTGCTTGAATTTTCTCGGCAAGCCCTTGCAAAATTTTACGATTATTGAGTCTAATCTCTACCTCCAAACCAAGCTTTGTAAAAACTGTATCAGCCATCATGAGTAACTCGGCTTCATTAAGCAACGAATCGCTACCTACTACATCAGCATCGCACTGATAAAACTCACGATAACGACCACGCTGCGGGCGGTCAGCCCTCCATACTGGTTGCATTTGATAGCGTTTGAAAGGAAACTGAATCTCGTGCTGATGCTGCACTACATAACGAGCAAAAGGCACGGTCAGGTCGTAGCGCAATCCTTTTTCTGATATTTCGTTGGTCAGCGTTTTATAATCCTCTAAATGCTTGGCTTTTTTGAGAAAATCGCCAGAATTAAGTACTTTAAAAAGCAAGGTATCGCCTTCATCACCGTACTTTCCAGTAAGTGTGGAAAGTTTTTCCATTGTAGGCGTTTCTATAGGTTGATAACCATAACGCTTAAATACTTCTTGAATTGTATCAAAAAGATATTGGCGTTTTGCCATCTGCTCAGGTGAAAAGTCGCGCATGCCCTTAGGCAAAGCAGGTTTTTGTGATGCCATATTCAATGTGTATAAAGTTCTTATCAAAAATAACCTCAGATAAAGAGCGCACGCTGCATACCCAGGTCAAAAACATTGCTACAAAAATACAAAAAAGAACTCACATTTCTAAAGTATCTACACCATGAAGCCAAAGGTTGCTACAAATACCTTGTCATAAAACACTCATAAAATGGAGTATCGCCCTTTTGACATAATTTAGCGATAGCAAATAAAAAATTAAATCATAAAAAGAGTTAATATTAAAAATCATATTGCACAATCTCAGTTTTGTTATATTTCGCAATAGCTTACACGGTATTTATTTATTTTTTGTCTAAATAAAACCTATTTTACTAACTGAAAATCAAACAGTTAAAAAAAACACAGCGATAAATAGCAAAATAATGCTCCAAATCAAAACTTTATTCTTGATTAGTTGGTTTTTATATTACATAGATACTTGTGCTACTCTACCCGATGATTTTTCTAAGTGTCTGATTATAAAGCACTTGAATATCTATCCATCTGGCAAATATAAAAGTACAATTTTTCCATAAGACTATAAACTCTTCTTTCATAATTTTTAAGCCTCGCCGCAAAATATCTAATCCTTTTCTAAACATACTATTCGATTTGTAACCATGTTT
>JAFIER010000175.1 GCA_020832465.1 Bernardetiaceae bacterium | reverse complement strand
GTTTGCATTTACGTATTTGGTAAAGACGCCAAACACGGCGATAGTAGCTGTCTATGGCTAAATTTTAGAAGTCATATTTCTCTGGGGGTTGCTATTTTTAATGATTATTGTTAGCACTAATTTTTAATGTCAAAAGTATAGCTAATTTGCGCTGTTTTTTCTAACATTTGAGAAACTGAACAGTATTTTTCTATCGAGAGGTCAATAGCACGTTTTGCTTTTGCTTCTGCGATATCGCCTACAAAGTGGTATTGAATATGTATTTTAGTAAAAACTTTGGGTACGCTATTGCTTCGCTCGCCTTCGATGTCTATTTGCAAATCTTTGATTTCCTGTTTTTGTTTGTTTAGAATATCGATAATATCAATGGCACTACAGCCACCTATTCCTGCGAGTAGCAACTCCATAGGACTCATGCCTTGCTGGCTACCAGAGGCTGAGCTATCTATACGTATTGTGTTTTGATTTTGATTTTGCGCTTCCATGCCGTGTAGCGCATCGGTTCGTTTGATATGAACTTTCATATAGTATGTTTAAATTTGGTTTTTGAAGAATGAAATGATTTGTTTTTTATAATTTTAATCCCATTTTTTGCATAGCTAAGAGTGCTTCTGCATTTCCTTTTGCATCATTGACGGGATTGTGGTCGTGTGCGGTTTTTCGATATAATTTTTTCCACTCGGCATTAAGCTTTGCGTTCATTTTCATTCCACAATATAAATCACCAATTCTACGTGCTGAGAAGCCAAATGGATTTTTGCCCAAGTAGGTATGGAAGTAGTAATTTATCCATTGCCAATCAAAAGCGGGGTTATCACTGATAAAAATGGGTTTGCCTTTGGAGTTTTGAGCTATCCAATGGGCAAAATCCTGCATCACTATCTGGGGGTCTTCAAAGCTTTCATGCTCCTGACGGCTAAATCCAGAAACGGCAAGTGCATCGGCTACCCACTTATTTGAAATCGGTTTGGTTTTGCCGTAGAAAGTAGTGTTAAGTGTGCTGTCTAAAATTACAGCACCAAAACAGACCATAGAATAAGTATGTGGGATGGGTCCGTCGGCTTCTACATCAACAATAATATAGCTCATAATTTGCTTTGCTTCTGTATATCTATTTATCTGATAATCATATTTTTTTGAATTGCCTCTTCGTAGGCTTGTTCGTATAGGGGTACAATTTTAGAAATTTCAAAATTTTTGGCACGCTCAAGGGCTTGTTTTTTGAATTTTACAAGGTTCTGTTCTTGCAAAATATGAATAGCATTTTTTGCCATATCATCTACATCGCCTACATGGCTCATAAAACCACTCAAACCTTGCTCTATAAGTTCAGGCAAACCGCCTACATTGCTGGCTACTACGGGCACTTCGCATGCCATAGCCTCTAAGGCAGCAAGTCCAAAACTCTCTTTTTCAGAAGGCATAACAAATAAATCCGCTACTGACAAAACCTCTTCAATAGCATCTGTTTCTCCTAAAAAGCGTACATCTTGGCATATTTGCGTCTCTTGGCAAAGGCGTTCTATGCTACGCCGCTCGGGTCCGTCGCCTATGAGCAGTAGCTTAGCAGGCATAGCCTTACGAATTTGTGCAAAAACCTTGACTACGTCATCTACTCTTTTGACCTTTCTAAAATTAGAAGCGTGAACAATAAGTTTTTCATTTTCAGGACATATAGCCTTCTTGAAATGTTCTTTTTTCTGACGGGTAAAACGGTTTAAATCAATAAAATTCGGTATAACAAGAATTTCATGATGTACTTTATCAAATAAGTCAAATGTTTGCCTTCGCAAGCTCTCCGATACCGCCGTAACTACATCTGATTGATTGATGCTAAAGGTTACAACAGGCGCAAAATTCTCCTCTTTGCCGACAAGCGTAATATCAGTCCCATGTAAGGTCGTAACTGTTGGAATATGAATACCCTCCTCACGTAAAATTTGCTTTGCCATATAAGCCGCAGAAGCATGAGGAATTGCATAATGCAAATGCAATACATCTAACTGCTCGCTACGCACAACATTAACCATTTTGCTCGCCAATACAAGCTCATAAGGAGGGTATTTAAAAAGCGGGTAGGTCTGAATATCAACTTTGTGATAATGCAAACCCGTACTTAAAAAATCTAAACGGGTCGGCTGTTCGTAGGTAATAAAATGGACTTGGTGACCAATAGAAGCTAATGATTTACCTAATTCAGTAGCTACTACGCCACTGCCTCCAAAGGTTGGATAACAAACAATTCCGATTTTCATGGTACTTAATTTTATAATGCTTATGTATTTTAAAGGTCTGAGAAAAGGGCTACATAGTGCCCACACCTAATTTTTAATTGCTAAAACCAACATAAAAAACTCAAAGCAAGCATAGCCCGCTGATGAGTTGAAAATGCCCAGTAATACGATGCAAGGTAAACAGATTTACAAAAAGGATTGTTTAATTTAGCATAATATAACATAGACCTTGCGCAAAATAAAGAAAAATAAGCAAAATAGCGTAATAAAAAGCAAGCCTTTGCAACTTATACACGGACTTACTTATCTATGGAGTAGGCATTACTCATTAAAACTATGGTGTAAGCTTCTTATTTCTTAACATCTAATATCTCAATGCTCTTTTATGCAACTTACAATTCAAAATCTGACAAAAACCTATGATAATGGCGTACAAGCCCTTAAAGGGGTTTCGCTTACTATAGGACAAGGTATGTTCGGACTTCTCGGACCCAACGGCGCAGGAAAATCATCTCTTATGCGAACTATAGCAACTTTGCAAGAAGCCGATGGCGGTACTATAACTTTTGACGGAATCAACGTCCTTAAAGAAAAAGACAAAGTCAGGCGCATCTTAGGATACTTGCCACAAGAGTTTGGCGTATATCCCAAAGTTAATGCTGTTACACTTTTAGACCACCTCGCTGTTTTGAAGGGAATTACTAACAATGCTGAAAGAAAGGAAAGAGTAGAAGCATTATTACACAAAACAAATTTATACGAAGCACGCAAAAAAAACTTAGGTGGATATAGCGGCGGTATGAAACAGCGTTTCGGAATTGCACAAGCACTACTTGCCGACCCCAAACTTATTATCGTGGACGAACCCACAGCAGGACTCGACCCCGCCGAGCGAAACCGATTCCATAACTTACTGAGCGAAATCGGAGAAAATACAGTAGTTATATTATCCACACACATAGTCGAAGATGTAAGAGAGCTTTGTACCGATATGGCTATCATCAATCAAGGTGAAGTATTGCTACAAACTCACCCCAATAATGCTTTGGAAAGCATCAAAGGACAAATTTGGCAGAAGCAAATTACAAGAAAAGAAATCGCTAACTACAAAGAAAGGCTCAATGTCATTTCTGATAGAATGATTGCTGGAAAACCCGTTATTCACGTATGGAGCGAGAACCAACCCGAAGACGGATTCGAACAAATCGAACCCGATTTGGAAGATGTATATTTTTATGAAATCTTCGGAAAGCGAGTTGCTGTATAAAAGCAGCATTTCATATAGCCTCCTTCATCAGCACTAACACCCGGCTGTCGCCAGAAATGTTAGTGCTGATAAGGTTGTATCTCCTTCCCCCCCCGATTATCGTTAGTCTCTATTCTTTTACAAATTTTTTTGTCAGCATTTGTATGCCATCGCTTATGTGTAGCATATATAAGTTTGGTTTGAGCTGTGAGACATCAAGCTTTATTTCAGTATGAGTGTTATCAAAAGTAGTTTCAAACAAAAGTCTGCCTTTCATATCATAACAAAAAATTTGAATGTTATGATTGGAGTTAAAAAAGCGATTTACTCCCTTCATTGTAAGCATACTATTTTTTATTGGATTGGGGTAGAGTATCACAGCATTTGCTTCTAAGGCTGTCTCTTGTGAGGTGAGCCATCCTAAGGCACGTCTATAATTAGGAATGCCAGTGCCGTATCTATTACTCGGAAAAATGCGTCGCTCGCCCGAGTCTCTAATTAGTCGGAGTAGTTCGAGGTTAGTTAGCTGTGGGTTGGCTTGCCAAAGCCCTGCGGCAAGTCCCGTAACTGTCGGTGCTGAAAATGAAGTACCGCTTGCTGTGCTTATCTCGTCGTTTGTATTCCATAATACAGTGCCCAATCCTATACCTACGACATCTGGTTTGATGCGATTATCATCAAAAAAACCATGCGCACTAAAAGGTGCAATTCTGCCGTTGATATCTACTGCACCTACTGTGAGTACTGAATCCGAATCGGCGGGAAAAGTAATTTTCTGCCAAGGGCGAGTGCCTGTATTGCCTGCGCTTGTAATGACAAGCATGCCACGTGCGGCTGCCATATTCGCTGCTCGTGTAACAAGTGCAGTGTTTCCGTCTAAGTCATCGTGTGTGTAATTGTATTGAGCTTTATCAAACTCGTAATAACCCAAAGAGCTGTGTATAATATCCACACCTAAGCTATCGGCTCGCTCGGCAGCTGCCAACCAAAAAAACTCTTCTACGGGTAGTTCAAAACGTGTATCCTCGGTCAGGTAAAGTGCGTAAGTAGCCTTATAGGCAGGGGCTACCATTTCGTTGGGCTTATAGGCTGCTATAGCAGAGAGTACTCTTGTGCCGTGTGAGTTGCTTCTATACACATCTTCTGTATGGCGTGTATAATTGTAAGTATCCACAACTTCTAAATCTTGAAAAACAGAAAGCTCTGGCACAAGAGGGAAACCGCCATCGAGCACTGCAATATATAACCCTTCTCCAAAAAAGCCGTCTTCGTGCATAGCATCAATGCCTAAGGGTAGATATTGCCCTGCGGCAGCACCAAAGATGCTCTGCATGTGTTTTGTATGCAAAAGTGTAGGTATAGGTAGGCTTATATCGTCTTCAAGCGATGCCATTGCATTGTGTTTGGCTTCGCCATATTGCCTTATTTCTGAGGGCTGTAAAGTAGCAAGCGAGGCTCTGCTTTGTGTAAAAGGCAATGCTTCTATTGCTGTCAGTACTGCTGGCTCTGCAACGATAAGTGCGGCGTTAAGCCATTTTGAAGTATAAAAAATCTGCGCACCTGCTGCTTGTAAAGCTGCTACATAAGAGGGATTTACGGGTAAATCTTGCTGATTGAGTGCAATGTTCTGATTCGTGCGGCGTGCTAAAGCGCGCGCAGAGAGAAACTCTTGGGGATTGCTAAGTGAGTAAGGCGAATCGTTTTTGTCTGTAAAATAAATCAGTTGATAATCTAAAGCCTGTGCCGAGATTTCATATAAGCTCAAGCTGCTTATTAAAAATAGTATCAGAAATTTTAGCATTGTCTGTATGGATTTTGTGGCGTATTGAATAAAAAAGAGTACAAAGCATAAACAGAACCCTTAGTTAGATGTTCTATACAAGGAAAACAAATTGAAAACCTTAATTCAAAATTATGAATTTTTCTAATAAAAATATTTTAATCGTAGGGGCAAGTTCAGGTGTTGGATATGCCTTAGCGCAGCAACTCGAGGCTGCGGGCGCTAATCTTTTTACCGCTTCTCGCACTCAGCCCGAAGGCATCAAAAGTACGCATTTTAATTTAGATGTAAGCGATGAGGCTGTAGCGGATTCTTTAAAAAACCTGCCCGAAGTATTGCACGGTGTGGCTTATTGCCCTGGTACGATTACGCTCAAGCCTTTTCAAAGTCTTAAAGATGAGCATTTTATGAATGATATGCAAATCAATACTTTTGGTGCGGTGCGCGTGCTTAAAGCAGCTTATAAATCTTTGCGCAAAGCTAAGGGCGCGAGTGTTGTGCTTTTTACGACCGTAGCCTCTACAGTCGGTATGAACTTCCACGCCAGCATTGCTACAGCAAAAGCAGCACTTGAGGGCTTAGGCAAATCCTTAGCCGTAGAGTGGGCATCGGCAGAAATTAGAGTCAATATGATTGCACCTTCACTTACTGATACACCCTTAGCTCAAAATTTACTCTCAAGCGAGGATAAGAGAGAAGCCTCTGCCAAACGCCACCCACTCGCCAGAGTCGGAAAACCAGAGGATATTGCACAAGCAGCAGCTTTTTTACTCTCAGATCAATCCTCTTGGATTACAGGGCAGACCATAGGCGTTGATGGGGGAATGTCCACATTACGACCGATATAGTTAGCTTGCCTTTGTGCAAAAAAATAACTAACAGTTTTCAAAAAACTGTTAGTTATTTTTTTTGAATTGTAGCGACGGCTTGCTTATCGCATTTTTTCTTCGTAATGCTTTAAAAGGCGACGCAAATCAGCAGGATTTTTTAAATCTATGTCATTATCCTTAGCAAAATCTTTCAAATCTTTTGCTTTATTGCTATCTATTGCTTTGAAAAACGGATTTTTACGAATACTGACTTCCTCCAACTTACCTCCTTTTTTAGTGCTGAGCCAATAGACTTCGCTATCTATAACTTTGGCTTTTTGTTCTTTCGTAGTTTCGTAGCCTGCTTTAGTAGAATTTACTTTTCTGGGGTCAAAAAGTTCTTTTTTAAACTCTTGCAATAGTGTTATCTCTTCGCTATCATAGATTACATGCACATACTTAGCTTTTTTGCCACCAGGAAGAGTCATACGTTTAAAGACGTAGTTGGTATTGTCTTTTGTAAACTCTACACCACTTAGCAGGGCTGATTGAAATATCATCTCCTCGTCCAGCTCATTTTTGATAACTAAATCATTGTTATAAATA
Organism: Bernardetiaceae bacterium; assembly: GCA_020832465.1. Taxonomy (GTDB): domain Bacteria; phylum Bacteroidota; class Bacteroidia; order Cytophagales; family Bernardetiaceae; genus JAFIER01. Next base: position 16,884 of record JAFIER010000175.1, on the reverse strand, counting down.
TCTATGCGCATATCGACTTCTCTAAAAACATTACCTTCTTTGTCTTTAATCGTACCTTTGACCCACTCTTCATATAAGTAGGGAGAGCCTTCAACATTGCCACCCTCGCCGAAGAGCAGTTCACTATTCTGTTGCATGGGATCTAAAAGGTCGGTAAGCATTTGCGCTTGCGCTGTAAAAAAAGGTGCTATGATTAGCAGTAGGATAAATGAATGTGCTTTGGTTCTCATATTTTGAATATGTTTTAGTGTGAAAATATATATACTAAGATAGCATATTTCGTACAAAAAACAAAAGATTGACTTTTATAAGCGAAAAATTTGTTTTTTTTAAGATTAAATCGCAGCGCATAACTTGGATTTAAATACAATAAAAATTACCTTTGTACTATATGAAGTACTTGTACTGTTCCAACAATATTCACAAAGTTAAATATTATAATTATGATTTTACACGAAAACAAATACGTAAAAATCGTGCTTGATCAAGATGCAATGATCCTGAAAGTTATATGGTCTGAAGCAACAGAAGACATGGAGGATAAAGACTTCAGAGAAGGGCTTATCCGATACGCCGAAATGGTAGAACTTTATAAGCCGGCAAAAGTGCTTGTTAATACAAAAGTTTTTAAAATGGCAATTCCACCTGATACGCAAGAGTGGGTTGATACTTATATTCAACCACGTGCGCTTCAAGCAGGCGTTAAGTACTTTGCTTATATTGTGAGTGAAGATTTATTTTCACAAGTATCCATTGAACAAACTATGGAAGAAAATACAGCACAAAACTTTACTACACAATATTTTGAAAGTGAAGACACAGCTGTAACCTGGCTGCTTTCCATAGCATAACTCCTACAAACAGACTTTACAAACAAGATTCCTCAATATGCTAATTTTCAATATTTTAAACCAATAACATTGCTGACCGAAATGTTATTGGTTTAAAATTTATTGCCAATATATCGTAAATCGAACGTGCAAACTTTTAATAAACCACGGATATAAAACCAGTATGCGGTTTTTTGAAATGGCTATCACCAAAGTCGATGCTGTAGTAATAGGTGGCTGCTGGAAGTAGGTTTCCTTTGTGCTCGGCATTCCAATTTTGAGGATAACCTTGTTCAGATTCAAAAACAGGATTACCGCTGCGGTCAAAAATACGCACCTTAGCATTCGGATAGCGCGCTAAAATATCTACATTCCAATCGTCATTAATGCCATCACCATTGGGTGTAATGGTGTTAGGAATGCTTGTGAGGCAATCTGAATAAATTTGCAAACTATAAGTTTCTGCTGCACAGCTATCTACACGATAAGTAATGCGATACTGCCCAACCTTGCTTTCTTGTAAATCAATTTCTCCTGTAAAGGGATTGAGCTCCAGCCCCAGCGGTGTGGCGGAAAATACACCTTTTTCATCGCCTTCTATGGTCGGTATTGGGTTAGCCTCTGCTTGGCAGTATTTTGTTTCTTGGTAATAAAATCGGGCATTTCCCGGGGCTTGCCTTTGGATATTAAAAGTAAAGGTCTCGTTCTGACAGTTGCTCGAGTCGCTTACTTCGAGGCGGTACTCACCTATGGCTAAGTCGGATAAAGCCCGCACTTGGGTTGCAAGCAGCGAATCGCCTTTAAACCACCGCAAAGTATAAGGCGCAGTGCCACCTACAACTTCTGCAACTGCGCGTCCTTGATTAAAATCAGGGTTACAAGAAGAAGCTACTGTTTGTACAACCACTCGTAAAGGCTCTGGATTATTGATAAAAATTTCTAAGGAATCTAAGCAACCAATTTCATCAGAAATATACACTTTATAGACTCCAGCGCTTAGGTTTTCTTTGAATCTTGTCGTATCACCATCAGACCAAAATACAGTATGTCGCCCTACGCCCCCCGAGGGGAAAATACGAATGCTACCATCACGCTCATGTGGGCAACTCACGGGCTGTACGGCTGCCGTAATTTGCAGGTTGGCAATCCGTATTGTTACGACATTGCTCGGCAGCGGTGGGCAGCTATCAGGAAATACAATACGACGGTAGTAAGTTGTTTGGTTAAGTATTTCGGGCTGATAGTTAATAGTTGTATCCAAGTCTTCCCAATGAAGCGAATCGGTTGAGCGTTGCCAAAGGTAGCTATGCCCTTCATCGGAGATGCCACCGATTAGAGAATCGGGCTGGCTCATACGGCAGATGATTTGATCTTCGCTGATTTCGTTATTACGAGGACCTTTATAAATAACACGCACAGAATCTGTGGCATTACATACGCCGCCAGAGGCTTGAAGCACGTAAAGCCCCTCTTCTGTTACGGTGATAGTACGAGAAGTCTCGCCCGTGCTCCACTGATAATTTGCCGCCTCACCCCCATCTATGACATACTCAAAAGGTGCGCAGAATACAGTATCCCGTGGGAGGCTAAGGCGTGGCACTAAATCTGCTGCAAAATAGGGAATCGTTTCCATAGTAAGTGCTGTGGCGCTATCGTTCGTAATCAAGCATTTATACCACCCCCTTGCGTAGGTCGGGCAAATAGAATCTGTTTCATTAGGTAGAATTTGGTCGTTGAGATACCATTGATAATTATTGACCGTACCACCTATTTCTACACGCAAATAACAGGGGGCTTCCACCTCTACTGCCGCTTGTGGGCTGTACAGAAAACGTCCGAAAAGTCCGATATTAGGTTCTAAATGACCGAAGTCCAGTGCATTGTGTGAAATATTTACATTTTGAATGCTATGAAAAACCTCCTGAAAAGAGGGGAAAGACGTAAATTCGTTGCGATGTAGGTGCAGTATGCGCAATGTTGGAATTGAATCTACACTCGGCTCTGGAATGCTTCCACGCAGTCTGTTATTATTGAAATAGACTTCTCTGATGGCGGGCATGCGCCAGATGCTCTCCGAAAAGTTGCCTACTAATCGGTTAAAAGAAGCATTCAAATAAGTAAGTCTTTTCATATTGAAAAAATTTGTAGGCATCGTGCCGGCAATAAAATTATTACTGACATTGCAATAGGTAAGGTTTTGCAACAAACCAAAAGCACTGCCAAAGCCCTCTTCGAGTTCGTTATGCGAGAGGTTTAGGTATTGCAAGTTGGCTAAAGAACCGATAGAGGAGGGTATGCGTCCTGCAATGCGATTATGTGATAGATTCAGATGCACCAAAGTAGTTATCTCACCCAAACGAGCGGGCAGTGCACCAATAAAAGCATTGCGAGCGAGGTCGAGGTGGCGAATCATTGGCAATTCGTTGATGGCTGGGGGTAGCAGACCATCGAAATTATTTTCAGACAGATTGCAATAAGTAAGGCTTACTAAGTTGCCAAAATTCGTAGGAATAAGTCCACCGAGTTTATTTTTCGACATATTAAGATGTTCGAGGCTGCTGATATTGGAAAAGGATTGCGGCATGTTACCGCTAATTTGATTGTCTGAAAGGTCGACGTAACGCAGTACAAGTAAAGAATCCAAACCTATTGGAATCGTATCTTGTAGTTGATTTTTGAATCCTCTCAACATTTCAAGGTTTTTCCAACTTAGCCAAAGAAAAGAGAAGTTTCGCTCGAGCTTATTTTCTGAAAAATTTACATCACGCAAGGCAGCCATTTGCGCCATTTCTATGGGAAAGTCATCTTTAAAGTTGTTATTTTGGATATAAAAAATTTCTAAATTGCTCAAATTGCCGAGCTGTGGGGGCAGTGCCTCTGTAAGGTTGTTATTGGCAATATTAAGGGTTTTAAGCCGTCCTAAGTTACCAATTTGTGGTGGAAGTGCGCCGCTCAGGTCATTATTGCTCAGATTTAGCACCTCTAAATTAGGAAAAGAAAGCAATGCTGCTGGTATTTCTCCTGTGAAGTCATTAGCAGCGAGGTTGAGCGTGCGTAGCGTACTGATTGCGGTAAGTGCCACTGGGATTTCATTTTCATAATCATTGCCTGCTAAACTAAGTTCTTGCAAATTAGCAAGTCCTGTAATGCCTGCCACACTGCCAAAAAGTTGGTTATTAGCCAGTAGCAGTGTGCGTAGCTCTGTGAGCGTATTTAAGTTGGCAATCTGCCCTTGCAAGCCTCTTCCATTGAGGTTTAGCCCGCGCACTCTGTTGCCTTGCACTTGCACGCCTGCCCAAGTATTGATAGGTTGCCCGAGCTGCCAAGGGTTGCTCCAGTTTGCGCCGTTATTGGTGGCGTAAAGATTAACGAGTGCAAGCGAATCGCCTACTGCTACTTGTGCCTGCGAGTTATGGGTAGCGAGTAGGATTGTAAATATTGAAATTATAAGATGGCAATAATTTTTCATTGTTGTTCTTGTTGTGTTTTTAGTTAAAAAACGGACGTTGGGTATGGGCTGTTGTTTTATCGCCTCCCCATCTAAATCCCAAGATTAGCTCATGCGTACCCCGTGAAATAGGCGAGAATGCAGCACTATACACTTCATAAGCATAGCCCAATTCTATGAAATGGTTGATATGCCAGCCTGCGAGCAGATAAGTAGCTGCTGAATGGCGATAGCTTGCACCGAGCCAAAGGCGATTTTGATAGCGTGCCATGAGGTTTATGTCCCAATTTATGGGTGCATCATCTTGCCACTTGACAAGCAATGATGGCATTAGTTCAAATAGTGGGCTAATTGCAAAGCGATAACCTCCTGTAAGGTAATACTGTCTATCGAGTTGAATGGTTTCTCCAAAGCCTACCCTTTGTCCTAAAATCTGAAAAGAAGAAGCGCCAGCAAAGAAGCGGTCGTCGTATATCCAAAAGCCTACGGAGGCATCAGGGGTAAAAAAAGTGCCGGCATTAAGGATCATAGGGTCGTTAGGATTATCCAAAATGGCACGATTGGGGTCTATGCCAAGGCTCAGGATTCCAAACATAAAACCAGCAGAGGCATAAAGCCGTGTGCTTGGGTCGTTGGCAACTCTTTGATTGAGCGTTAGTCGGTAGGCATACGCCAGAGAGAAACCGTTGCGTCCGTAAATACCTGCTCGGTCGCTATAGGCTTGCAATCCCAAGCTGTGATAGCTCTCGGGTCGCTCCTCATTTTGGCTATCTTTATTGAGTTTGTAGGTCGGTATGCTTGCCCATGCATAAGCCGTTTGAGGTGCGCCCTCTACGCCTGCCCATTGGCGGCGGGCTGCTACTTTGAGGTCAAGCACATCTTGAGTTCCTATCGCACCAGGATTGATAAGGGCGTAGTTCCAAGTATATTGGGCAAAATCGGGTAGTTGTTGTGCCTCTAAGGCAGTGCTTAAAAGCAGCAGGGCACAAGTACATAGATGTAAGAATTTCAAAACTGAATAACTATTTTTAAATTTCTATAAATGCTATAAAAAAGATAGTAGGGTGGTAGTAGTAATAAAAGCTATCAGTTTGATATACAGTTTATTTATGTTTCTTAGTTTTCTTTGCATACTACTATCACTTGCTGTTGCTGCCCGCAATGGATTTTAGGGGCTTTCAGAGCAGCCGTTAGGGACATAACTTTTAGAAAATAATTGTTATGAACTTTATTTGATAAAAATTTTAAACAAATACTTGTCCAAAAAGCTATTTTTTGTTGTGAAGTAGTATTAGTAATATGCTCTAAAAGTAGTAAGTTCTGACGAGAAAACGAAAAAAAATGACAAATTTTTTTTCAATAATTGATTTTTATAGCAAAAAAGGCTGTAAGGCTTTGCTCACATACAGCCTTTTTAGATTTTGAGTTGTTAGCTATGATTATACCACACCACTGTACATTTGCCTCCTTATAAATAACATTTTTTTGAAAAATGTTATTTATAAGCTCATTATTTCTATAGCGTGGGGTTTTGCAAACCCCTCCATGCTATAGAAAAAAATGTATCGTGGTATGACTCATAACATTTCTTTGGTAAATGTTATGGCAAACAGCTAATTGATTAAGCTACGAGCTCTACTCCTTTCCAAAAAGCAATACGCCCTTTGATGTCGATAGCCCCTTGTTTAGGTTCTGGATAGTACCACACGGCATTCTCATTGGTTTTCCCCTCTACTTCTAAGTGGTAGTAAGAGGCAGTTCCTTTCCAAGGGCAGACGCTCGTATGCTGACTTTTTTTGTAATATTCTGACTTCATGCTATCAGCAGGAAAATAGTGATTTCCTTCTATAACAATCGTATCATGGCTTTCAGCGATGACTTTACCGTTCCATATTGCTTTCATAATCAAATATTTATGTTTTGTTTACGCATGTTGTGTATTTGAAATAACACTGCTTTATGCAATATGATTTCAAGTAGTAAAGCGGTATGCTATACAAAAGGTTTAGGTTTGTTTAGTTTGTAGTTACGGATATAATACCTTCTTGTGCTTTGAGTGCAGAGGATTTTTCTAAGAGCATTTGAAAATACTCATTTAAAGCATCAGAAGCCTCCACTAATGGCAACCTTACTGCGGGTGTACCAATGCCTATAAGCGAGAGCAAAGCCTTTATACCTACGGGATTGCCTTCTTCAAACATTGCATTGAAGAATGGAAACCAAAGATGTAGGTGGCGATTAGCCTCTTCGTATTTGTTGTCTAAGGCAGATTTTACCATACGCGAGAAACTTACGGGGAAAACATTAGGTGTTACACCAATAACCCCCTCCGCGCCTATGGAAATCATAGGAATAGTCGTGGCATCGTCGCCTGATAGTAAAATAAAATCATCGGGTTTGTGCCTTACGATTTCTATGCACTGCAACATATCACCTGAGGCCTCTTTGATACCGATGATATTAGGGTGCTCGGCAAGGCGTAGGGTTGTTTCGGCAGTGATATTAGAAGCAGTGCGCGAGGGCACGTTATAAAGAATAATAGGCTTAGGAGAGGCATCTGCAATAGCTGTATAATGCTGAAAAATGCCCTCCTGCGTGGGTTTATTATACGAAGGCGAAGCTGATAAAAACGCATTGATGCCTTCGGTATAAGCCTCCGTAGCAATTTTACGTATTTGCTCGATAATTTTGGCAGTATAATTTCCACCCAAACCAAAAACAATAGGTAACTCCCCTGGATTGTGCTCCTCCATAAAGCCGAGTAGTTTTTGTTTTTCTTGGAATGAAGTTGTTACAGCCTCGCCCGTAGTGCCATGAATAACCCAAAAATCTACGCTTTTGCGCGTATGGGTTAGGAGCTTGGCAAAAGCTGGCAAATCAATATTTTTATGTGCATCAAAGGGAGTGGTTAAGGCTACTCCCGTACCTCTAAATCTATGACTTTGATTCATATCGGAATAGAACTAAAATTTAATAAACAATTAAAATGTTGTGGATATTTTACAAAAACAGCTCTGCATAGCAAATGCTGTTATATCTTAAATAATCCACCAGTATGGTTACAAATATATTATGTTTTTGATAATTTGTTGCATAAATTTGTTTAAAACTTGGCTTAATTTTTCAACTTTGATAAAGTTTTAAACTTTGTCAAAGTGCGCGCGCAATTATTACTCATTTTTTCCTTATATTTGTAACTATCGAGAGTGGCTAAGTCTCCACATGGGGGGCTATACAAGCAGATTCAAAAAACAAACACTATCAATATATAAATCTGAATACAAGATGGAAAATATCAAGTTACACGTTACAGGTGCTGATGATACGCATACTTTGCAAGAAGCGCAAGCATTAAGAAATTGGATTGCTGATGACGAGAGTATCGAGGAGTTTGAGAGCGTAGCCTTAGAGCGCAAAGCTTTGCAACCCGATGAAGCTGGAGGTATGTTAGAGGGTATTTTAGCCATTACACTTGGTGCGCCTGCTATTGTGCAGTTAGTACGATCGATTCACGTTTGGCTCAAACAAAAAGGACAGAGCGAACGGGCAAAAAAATTGCTCATTGATGTGGAGTTGCCTAATGGAAGTAAATTTAAGCTCGATGCCTCCCAAATGAGCAAAGACGAAAACGAACTCGTCAAAGAAGTATTAGCCATGATGCAACAACAACAACAACAAGAAAAAAGTAAAGAAGACTAAGCATAGCATAGATAATATTGAGCGCGACTTAGCCTTTTTTATTGGGCTAAGTCGCTTTTTCATATATGCTAAAATTGTAAGTTAGCGAATAATATTGTAAGTTTGTGTTATCTATGTATTTCTAAGGCAGTGTATAAACCCTATATAGCGAAAATAATACATTGATTATAAACAATTTAGATGCTCATTTATACTATTACTGAAATCAAAAAACTGTGCACTAAGCAGTGGTTTCAAAATCAAAATAAAAAACCTAAATCAGAAACACACATGGAATTGCAAATCAAAGACGATGGCAAATTTCAATATATAGACGAAGGAGAAGGCGAAGTTTTACTACTCTTACATGGGCTTTTTGGGGCTTTGAGTAATTGGAAAACTGTAGTCAATCATTTTTCTAAAAATTATCGAGTCATTATCCCCATGATGCCTATATATACGATGTCATTGAGAAAAGCAGATTTAAAGGGATTAGTCAATTTTATCGAAGATTTTATTGAAACCAAAAAAATCGAAAATTACAATCTTATTGGCAACTCTTTGGGCGGGCATATCGCTTTACTCTATACACTCAAAGCCAAGCAAAAAGTAAGACGTATGGTACTTACAGGTAGCTCAGGGCTTTTTGAAAACGGAATGGGTGGTTCATATCCTAAAAGAGGTGATTATGGATTTATTCAAGAGCGGGTAGCCTACACGTTCTACGATCCTAATTTGGCAACTAAAGATCTTGTAGATGACGTGTACAATATTACAACGACAAACTCAAAGTGTCTGCGTATGATTTCTATTGCACGCTCGGCACAGCGCAATAATTTATCCAAAGAAATTACTAAAATAGATAGACCGACGCTTCTGGTATGGGGGCTAAACGATACGATTACGCCACCCGTAGTCGCTCATGAGTTTAACCGATTGTTACCCAATAGCGAACTAAGATTCATAGATAGATGCGGACACGCACCTATGATGGAACACCCAGAGCTTTTTAATCAATACCTTGAAAATTTCTTACAGCGCACTGCTGATGAAGTTTTGGCTATTTAATGTTCCATTACTTTTGAAAATAAAATTATGTACACCCTTATCGATAACGAAGGCATTGATAATCCTTTTTTTAATATAGCATTAGAAGAGTATGCTATACAGCATTTTGATGCTGATTATCACTACTTTTTTGCGTATAGAAATAAGCCCGTTGTAGTCATGGGCAAAAATCAAAATGTCTTTGAGGAAATTAACTCCGCTTATCTCGAGGAACATAAAATTGCACTTACACGCCGACTCTCCGGAGGTGGAACCGTATATCAGGATACTGGAAATGTCAATTATTCGTTTATAACACCTTATCAAAAAAGTTATATCACAAATTTCAAAGCATTTACAGCACCTATCATTGACTATTTGCATAGCTTAGGGGCAAAAGCAAGGCTCACCGCACGTAATGATATTTATATAGAAGAAGCTAAAATTAGTGGTACGGCACAGTGCTCTCGCAAGCCCTTGATGGTAAGCCATGGCACTTTGCTTTTTGATAGTGATTTGGATAAGCTCATTACTGCAATTACTCCTACAAATGCCGATGTAAGTTCGCAAAGTCTTAAATCTGTCCGCAGTAAGGTTACAAATATCAAGGAGCACATCAGGAATCCTATGTCTATTGAAGCCTTTCATCAAGGTGTTATTCAAGCTGTTTGTGGCGAAAGCTATCCTTTGCGTATCTTATCTGACAAGGAAAAAGAAGCTATAACAGTGCTTGCCCAAGAGAAGTATAGCCAATGGGAATGGCAGTTTGGAAAATCGCCCGCTTGCCAAATAGAAAAGATTTTTCCTTGCGCTGCTGGAACTATTGCATTGCATCTTACGCTTAAAAAAGGAGCAGTAATAGAGCAAGCGGAGCTTAGTCTGACTCATAATACACAAAAAGTGTATCTCGATTGGCTCGAGCCCATGTATGCTAAAGCATTCAATAAGCACAGCTTTGATACATATTTCCCACAAAAAATAGCTCGCGAGCTACTCTCAGAAGAAGAGTACAAACGTTTTATTAACCACCTGCTGGCAACTTGAAAATACGATCAAGCAACGAATAATTATCTCTGACCGCCGCAAATAAAGGCCTGTGTTTGTGCCGTTGGGCTCCTGTATATAACACCTAACGGCTTAGTAATTTCAAAAAAACGAAATGGAAAGCGTTGTAAAACAATTTCTTATTGTCTAAAGTAGGATGTGTAGTAGCATAGACTTTTAGTCTGTGCCTTATGCGCAGAAACAGACTGAAGTCCGTTCTACAGGAGCGGTTTCACGAGACATTCAAAAAATGCTTACCCATAATATAGTGTCGTTGCGCTAAAAAATGATTGATTTGCTCGCGTGCGCCGCGATTAGCGACATAACTCAAAATAAAATAATTACCAGCAGGGGCAATATCTTCAAAATAAAGAGTGTCGGGTTTGTGGGGCTTGATATCGATATAATGCAAAATCTCGATGCCGTAATGTACTAACCAAGCAGCTCTTTTTTTGCTTTGCTTGCCCGCACCCCAAATACAAACTTTGGGAAAAAATGGATTGTGCCGCTCGAGCCATTGCACCAAGTACTGGGTTTTCAAACGGTAAAAAGCCTCGACGCTATATCGCTCATCTTGGCGCGAGAGGCGTTCGCTGTGGTCGTTCCAATCCAATAAAACCTCTGGCACTTTGCCAAACTGCGAGCCCTGCGCTAAGGCACGCAACCACAAATCATAATCCTCGGGGAAATCGCCCTCCCTATAATTCCCAATTTTATCTAACATACTGCGTCTAAAAAGAACCGTAGGGTGTGCCAGAGGCGACTCTACGAATTGCGACTGTGTAATTTGCTCGGGGGTGAGGAGGCTATTTATCCAATCTACGTAGTGGGCATAACCCTCGCGCCCCTCTTGCTGGGGCTGTCGTACTTTTGAGCTTACCAAGTCTAAATCTAAGTTTTTGTATATAAAATTTATTTGCTTTTCAAAGCGATTAGGATAGGCATAATCATCAGCGTCCATGCGTGCGATATATGGGCTTTGGCTTTGCTCTATACCGAAGTTAAGGGCATAGACAATGCCCTTTTGGGGCATTTGGAGTAGGCGAACACGCCTGTCTTGTATGGCTAATTGTTGCGCTACTCGGGGGCTCTCGTCGCTCGAGGCGTTATTGATAAGCAGGAGCTCAAAGTCGGTGTAAGTTTGTGCCAAAATACTCTTTGCTGCGCGATATAGCGTTTTTTCGGCATTATAAAATGGCAATAAAACAGAAATTTGAGGCATGGTTTTTTATGATTTTCTGATGCTATCAATAGCTTCGAGCAGGCGTTGGAGGTCTTTTTTTGTCGTATAAACGTGTGGCGTAACTCTGATGCCGTTGATATTTTCCCATTCAATGGCTACCGTATGGATTTTGAATTTGCTATAAAGGGCATTATCTACTTCCCTAATTGTTTTTCCTTCGATAGAAAACATACCTATGGCACAAGAAAAATCTGAATCTAATGAAGTATGAATATGGACTTTATCTAATTTTTGAGCTTCTTCGAGCCAGTATTTTTTGAGGTAATGCAGGCGTGCGGTTTTGCGCTCACTGCCAATCATGAGTTGAAAATCAATAGCCTGTCCTATGGCTTGTTCTATCGGAAATGAGCGTGTACCTAAGGCTTCAAATTTGCGGATATCATCGCTTTCGGGGTCTTGGGGTGCAAAAAGTGGGAATAAATTCTTAATTTTGGATTTGCGTACATAAAGCATACCACTACCAAAAGGTGCGCATAGCCATTTGTGTAAGCTCGTACCAAAATAATCGCAATTGAGGTCTGAAATTTTAAAATCTAAGTGTGCAAAGGTGTGTGCGCCATCGACTAAGACTTCAATATTTCTTTTGCGTGCTTCATCAGCAATCTCTCTGACGGGCAGTATTTGTCCGTTCCAATTTATCATGTGGGTCAGATGTACGACTTTTGTTTTTTTAGAAAAAGCATTGACAAACTCGCTTACAATTTTTGCTTTATCTTCAATAGGAAAATCAAAAGATAACCATTTGAGTTTGATACCGTCTCGGAGTTCGCGCTGTTTCCAAGCGTGAATCATATTGGGATAGTCTTGTTTGGTAAGTATCACTTCATCGCCTCGCTCGAGGCGCAATCCAAAAATAACGGTTTCTAAGGCTTCCGAAGCATTTCTGTTGATAGCAATTTCTTCTGCCTCTACGCCTGCCAAATCTGCCAAACGCCGACGAATAGGCTCTCGCCCTTGGTCCAGCACACGCCACATATAATACGAAGGGGCTTCATTACTGAGTTCGTTATAACGTGCCAGTGCATTTTGTACTACGCGAGGTTGCGGGCTTACTCCCCCGTTATTTAAATTGAGCAGTGCAGGCGATACGGTATAAGATTGTTTGATAAAATGCCAAAAATCTTCATCTTGGCAGGCATCAGCTACGGATAATTGTTTGAAATTCGAGAAGGAAGCTGCATAAGCCGCTGCATCAAAAGGCAAACTCGCTGCAAAAGCAAAACCACCTGCTACGCCTGTCAGTTGGCGTAAAAATTTACGTCGTGTTGTCGAAGTCATAAAAATGTAATTTTAATTTGTTTTTTTTTTTTTTTCTTGCCAACCATCGGCAGGGTCTTCGACCACTTCCGAGGCATTCAAAATCGTATTTCACAATTGGGTAGTAGCTTGCGGATTTTGTTTATTCCAAATCCTTGAAAATATACTTTTCTTCAAAATCTACCTCGAATAATTTTAAAAATTCTTTGTATTCCTCTAAAAAAGTGCGTTTTTGATGATGCTTTTCTTGTTCTTTGATGTACTTGATAATTTGCGGTAATTGCGATTGCCCGTAAGAAAATGCCGCATAGCCTTCTTGCCAAGCAAATTTTCCTTTGCAAAATTTTCGTTCATTTATCCACAAAGACGACATTTGTTTAATGTCTTTCATCAAATCGGCAAGAGATTGGTGGGTACGAAAACCAATCAAGATATGAATATGGTCAGTCATTCCGTTGATTATCATTAGTTTATGTTTATTGTTTGGGACAATGCCTGTGATATATTTGTAGAGTTCGTCTTTCCATTCTTTGCGAATCAGCCCTTCCCTATATTTGACCGCAAAAACCAAATGCAGATGAATTTGTGTGTAGGTATTTGCCATAATAAATTGAAATTTTAGAAATTAGAAAATATGCCTTTAGGCGTTGTATATTGGTATCAACCGCAATATACAGCCCCTACGGGGCAAAGAGATTTTTTATAATTATTATTCTACCAATATTGAGTGCCTAACGGCACAAAGATACGCAATTTTTACGCCGTTTGGTGTTGTATATTGGTAGCGAATGAAACGAAAAAACGCATTTTTACGCCGTTAGGTGTTGTATATCGGTAGCAACTAACGACACAAATATATGCAATTTTTACGCCGTTAGGTGTTGTATATTGGTAGTAGCTAACGGCACAAATATACGCAATTTTTACGCCGTTAGGTGTTGTATATTGGTAACAACTAAATTTTTAGATAAAAAACTAAGAAAATAGTTGTGTAACTAAAAATTTAGTTATACCTTTGTGATATGGAAAATATAAAAACACTTACGAAAGCGGAGTTGGAAGTTATGCAACTCCTTTGGGAACTGGAAAAAGGTTTTGTCAAAGACCTTATTGCGAAGATGCCCTCCCCCAAACCGAGTTATACTACGGTCTCTACGATTGTACGTATTTTGGAGAAAAAGGGGTTTGTAGGGCATAAGTCTTACGGTAACACACATGAGTATCACCCGCTGATTTCGAAAGAAACCTACAGCGAGTTTGCCGTCAAAGAGGTGGCGACGAAGTTTTTTGATGGGTCGCTTAAGTCCTTAGTATCTTTTTTTGTGAAAAAAGAAGAGATTGATGTTAAAGATTTAGATGAGATTCTCAAACAATTAAATCAGAACGACGATGACCCTACTTCTTAGTTATATCGTACAAGTGAATCTGTATTTAGTACTATTTTATTTACTATACAGATGGTTTTTGCACAAAGAGACTTTTTTTGTGAGCAACCGCATGTTTTTGCTTGTGGCTACCTGCCTATCGCTCTACCTTCCCATAAATCATCTCGAGCTCGAGACGGGTCTCGAGGTGCGTGAGCAGATTGAATGGATAGGATTTGATGTGCCGAGTGTGAGCAGTTCGGAATCGGCAGAAGTAGCTCCTTTAGATACGCCCGTAAGCGAAACAAGCCCAACCGAAAAACAACATTTCGGTTGGATAGAAGGACTGATAGCACTTTATGCTATTGGAGTTTTGTTTATGCTTTTTCGCTTCTTTATCGGCATTTTTCACATCATTCGCCTTGTGAAAAAATTCGATTATCGCAAAGAAAATGGTGCTTATGTATTTCGTTCTGATGAGCTACCGAGTACTTTTTCATTTCTTAATTGTGTTTTTATCAAGACCAGCCCATCGCAAGATGCAGCGCAACAAAACTGCCTGCTTGAGCACGAGTTGGTTCATGTCCGCGAGTGGCATAGCCTCGATATGATTTGGATAAATCTTCTGCATATTGTATTTTGGTTCAACCCCGTTATGCTACATTACAAAAAGGCTTTAAGCTGCGTACATGAGTATTTAGCAGACCAAAAAGCCATTAAAATTGTACAATCTGAGAGTTATAAAAACTACTTAGTAAGTCAATTATTTGAGTTGCCTACAGTGCAGCTCGGCAATCACTTTTATAATGTTTCACTTATTAAATCCCGAGTTAAAATGATGACTAAAAGACCTTCAAATCGTATGTTGCAATGGAAATATTCCCTTGCCCTGCCCTTAATTTTTCTAATGATTTTTTTATCTGCTTGTGTGAAAGAAGCCATACATATCGATGAAAAAAGTCAATCTCAGAAAGAACTGCTTCAAAATGTGGACTTAGAACTTTATGAAGAGTTTAAAGTTTTGATGAATGAGAACTCAAATGCGGCTAACAAAAGTGATTTTAATCAAAATATAAAGGTTATTGGTGCGATGAAGGAAACTTATCGTGAAAAGACTTTTTATTTTGCTAATGATTACTTACAACGCCAGACCTATATGGATTTTGTTACCGAAAATAGAGACGATTTGCAATTTGATATCACAGATGCAGCTGGCAGAACTCTTTTCAGTAATATAAATGGGCAAAAATCTACTACGTTTAATCTTGACCCTTTTGAGAAGTTTATCGTAAAAGTTAAATGGAAAGAAGGTGCAGACCCTCAGCCTGTTACTTTGTTTATGGCTTCAAAAGACAAAATAGTGAACTTAGTTACTTTTGAAAATATGCAGGATTTTGAACGTTTTTCTTCTGAAGCGGCTCTGAGCAAGCACAAACAAGAAGTGCAGCCTATTTTGGATAATTTGGATGAACATAGTGAAGGCTTTACGCAGATTAAAGAGTACTGGCTACCGCCTTCACAAGAAAAAGTAAGTTATACAGTCGTTTTCTCTTCTGGTACAACTTATGAGTTTATGACTGCTTCACAAAGTGCAAATTCAGGTTCTAACATGTACGTGCAACTCGTAAATATGAAGAAAGAAGTGATTTATGATAGCCGAGAAGCTCCTGATAAGCAAGTAACAATTGATGAAGGTGCGGATATTAAAGGTGATGACCTTAAAAATGGACAGGTTAAAATCAGCGGTAATGGCATCTTTGAGATAAATATCTTTCGTGAAGGTGTAGTACAAGATGAGCTATCGATAGTGAGCTTGGCATTCAGGCGAGGATAATTTTTTGTTAGTACAAACTCCCAAAAACGCTTCTTATTTTTTATGAATAAGGAGCGTTTTTTTGTGATTCAGAACCATCGGGAGGGTCTTCGACCACTGCCGAGGTTAGTTTAGTGGTTTTGAGAAACCGTTTCTGTCAGTTCTGAGGAACAGACAGTACAGAAAATTTTTATCGCTTTTTTTGTGTTAATTTTTAAAAAACAGTTTTCCAATCTTGTAAAATAGCGATAAAATTAGTAGATTTGATAAAGTTCAAAATCAAAATCGTAAAAAAATGAGTGAAGCCGATCTTAAACTGCATATTATTCGTCTTATTGATAGTCAGCAGGGCGAAATTTTACAAGAAATTTATAGCCTAATTGTCAGCAAGCTGTATGAAGAGAAACAAGAAACCGACTCGCTCTCTGCACTCGAAATGGGTTATAAAAATATGGCAGAAGACACAGAAAGAGAGGCGGAGGCTTATGAATGGATTGAGCATACTTTTGACTCAAAAGAAATATGAAAAAACGCGGTGAAATTTGGTGGGTAAACTTTGACCCCGCTATTGGGCAGGAAGTCAGAAAAAAACGTCCTGCTGTGATTATTAGTAACGATATTTCTAATAAATACTTAAAAAGGTATCAGGTATTGCCATTGAGTTCAAAGGTGGACAAACTATTTCCAAGTGAAGCCTTGATTAAAGTGGGAGATAATAGCAGTAAGGCTATGGCAGACCAACTTACCACAGTAAGTGATTTAAGGTTTTTAGATAAAATTGGACAGGTTTCTAACGAAGAAATGCAGTCTATTCAGCGCATTATAAGGCTACAGCTCGACTTACCATAAACCCAATAACAGCCTAAAGTCTATTCTACAGCAAAAAAGCGATAAGATCCATATCAAAAATCTTATCGCTTTTTTTTGAGACTGATTCAACCATCGGGAGGGGCTTCGACTACTGCCGAGGTTAGCGAGGAACAGACAGTACATAAAAGGCGAAGCTGGAGCTTCGCCGCTACTCGAGGTCTAATTCAAAGAGCGAATCGGGGAGTTCTTTTTCTTCGATGCTTATAAGTTCTAAAATATCATACCCCTCCAAAGAGTTAGCAAAAGCAGGTTGTACTCCTCTAAGATTTTCAAATAATGGTTTTAAAGAG
>JAFIER010000180.1 GCA_020832465.1 Bernardetiaceae bacterium | reverse complement strand
TAATCGATTTTATGATAAAATATGCGTTAGAAATCATATTTCTTTGAGTAATGTTATTTCTGGCTGGCTATTTCTAAGATCAAATTAGCGAGCAAAACAAATGCGATAATATTTAATATTTCACAAGATGGTAGGCATATTTTTCATAGGCTTATACTTAGCCTATAGCACAAAAACCTAAGCATCAGAATAATAACAGATACTTAGGTTTTGTATTTTTGTATGTAAATAGGGTTTACTCGTGGTCTGCGAGCCATTGGGCTACTTTAGGTCCGAGTTCGCGCTGTGAGCGGCTACCTACGAATACGCCTATGTGTCCGCCGGGGAACTCATACAAAGTTTTATCTTTTGAGCTAATATAATCGTGGAAAGGCTGTGTCGCCGATGGTGGCACAAGGTGGTCATGCGTGGCAAAAATAGTAAGCACGGGTACATCGATATTTTTCAAATTGACTGTATGACCGCCAATATTCAACTCGCCTTTGATTAGTTTATTTTGCTGATACAAATCTTTGATAAACTGTCTGTAGCACTCGCCTGCTTGGTCTGGGCTATCTGCCACCCATTGCTCCATGCGCAGAAAGTTCATGAGTTTGTCTTTGTCCTCCATAACATCAAGGATATTAACAAACTTTTTCACTTTACTAATAGGCTTAAGCATATCAAATCCCATGTTCAGAAACTCACCTGGTACGAGACCGTCGTTAGCATCTACGATTTTATCGACATCTATATCTCTTGACCATTTGAAGAGCAACCCATCTTCGGTATTGAAATCAAAAGGTGCAACGAGTGTGATTAAGTTTTTGATTTTTTCTTTATGGAGCGAGGTATAAATAGCAGAGAAAGTACCGCCTTGGCATATACCCATGAGGTTGATTTTCTTATGCCCTGTTTCTTTGCTCACAAAATCTACGCAGGAGTCAATATAACCATTGATATAATCATCCATGGTGAGGTATCTATCCGTGCGTGTTGGGTATCCCCAATCTATGAGATATACATCGACTCCTTCTTCGAGGAGCTTACGTATAAAACTTCTATCGGGCTGCAAGTCCATCATATCAAAACGATTTACCAGTGCATAGGAAATAAGTACTGGTGTTTTGACTTTTTTCTTTACATCGGATTCATAACGAAAAAGTCTGACTTTATCTTCTTGCCAAACGATTGTTTTCTCGGCGGTAGCTACATCAATTTCTTCTACTTCGCTGAGTATTTTATAACCTTTGAGCATTTTTTCGGTTTGTGCCATGAACTCTTTTGTAAGAGTTTCTATTGGGTTTGTATCTTCTTGCTTACTTTGCATATTTTTGGATTGTGAAATCTTTCAGAAATAATATTTTGAATAAAAGGGACTTAAAAAAAGGAAACACAGTATTTGCACATTTGAGCAAAGCATGTATTTCCTTTTTATCAAAACTGCTAAATTTGCAGCATATTTTATGTATTAAATACCTGCTTATTTTGTTTTACTTCGCATCGTCAGCTGCTTTTTTAGCGGCTGTTGAGGAGGTAGTTTTTTTCGCAGTTGTTGCTGTTTTCTTTGCAGTGGCGGGTGCTGCTGCTTTTTTAGGCTCTTCTTTTGCACCTTCTTTTTCTAAGTTGCGTACTTTTGCTTTGAGGTCGTGAATTTGCTTTGTAAGCTGATCCACTTCTGAGTTTAGTACGATAGGATAAGGAGAGAGTGCATTTTCGATGCCTTTATTAACAGCTGTTTTAAGGTCGAGCTGTAAAGCAAGTACTTCGCCTTGTACTTTTGAGAAGTCATCGCTTTTGAATAATTCTACCATGTGTGATTCGAGTGTATCGAGCCATTGGGTAAAATATTCGTTGTACATTTTAGGTTGCTCACCATTTTTAGCGGCTTCGAAGAGGTCTTTCATCAAGACTTCGTTAGCTTCTTTAGCGGCTTGTCCGATAAGCATATTCATTTCGTACATTTTTGTTTGATACTTGAGCAGGTCTGTTTGCATATCAACAAGCATTTGACCCATTTCTTTCTCTTTGCTTGGCGGTACCATTTTGTAGAATGGTGCGTATAATTTTTGCATACGCGAAACCATTTGTTCTTGGAACTCACTCATTTGTGGCATGCTACCTCCTTGTGGCATCATATTCATCATATTGCTCATATTGGGCACCATGTCTAAATATTTTGCCCAAATTTCTTTGTAAGGCATTTGATTAGCACTTCCCATCAACATATTGCGATATGTTTCAATAAATGTATTAGCTTGTTCGCTTACATCATGAAACTTAAAAGGCATTATATTTTTGGTCATATCGTTCATCATGCTGCTATATTTTTGCATATCAAACATTTTGAAATAGCTATTAGCATCAAAATTTCCGTTTTTGACCATCTTATTGTAGTTCTCCCACATTTCATACATATTAAAGTATGATTTAGAAGAGTTTACCATATTTTCGTACATTTCAGACATTCCTGATGAAGGAAGGTATTCTTTCATACCGCCCATCATTTCCATTGTTTGTGCATACCATTTTTTGAAATAGTCTGCCCAAAATTTGTAGGCTTCTTGTGGGTTTGTCGACATTTTTTGAAAATCAGCAGGAGCGTCCATTTGCTTTTGCATGAGTTCATTCATCATATCGATGGAGTTTTTTGTAAACTCACGTTGTTTTTCGAGCCAAGTGCGTACTTGCTCTGGCATAGCATCAGTAGGTGCTTGTGCTACGCCTTTTTCAAAGGCCTCGTTCAAGATGCTGCGCTGGCTATCAAACCACTCTTTGTAAGAGTCGAGACTATGCTCGAGGCTTTTGCCTTCTTGTACATAAGTTTGAAATTTTTTGCTTGTATCGACCCAGTTTTGTACGAGCTTTTGCTGCGTATCAGACCAGAGTTCAAGCATTTCTTTTGACGAGTCCATGACTTTATTTGCCATAATATTAAAAATTAAAGGTTTAAACTAAAAAGTATAATTTTAAATGCGTTTAAAAATGTAGCTAAAAGAGAAACCCTCTTAGATACAATGCAAATGTACTAATAATTTCTGACATTATAGTAAATATTACATACTTTTTTCTAACTTTTATCAATATATGCAATTACGTGCATTTAAAGCACTAAAAACTTGAAAATGAATTAAGTATAGTATGCAAGCCTCATAATTTTTATCATAATTTTTACCCAAAGATTTGCATTACTCTCGAAAAAGTTGTAAATAGCAAACGTTTTATAGACAAGGCTTCTGATTTGCCTATTAGAAGCCTTTCTTTATTTTATGTGTTGTGTTGTTTTTTACTTTAAACCTTAGATTATTATGTCTGCAAATCCCAAATTAAAACTCATAGAAGCTGGGGACGTGTACAGCCTTTCATTTTCATTTTCGCAAGAGCAGGTCAATCAGTTTGCGCAAGTAACTGGTGATACAAACCCTTTGCACTTAGACGCAGAATATGCGGCAACAACAATGTTTAAAAAGCCTATTATGCACGGCTTTTTGGGCGGTAGTGTATTTTCACGTGCACTCGGAACTTCATTCCCCGGCGAAGGTACTATTTACATGAACCAAAGCATGGCGTTCAAACGACCTATGTACGTAGATACAGACTACGAAATGGTATTTACTGTGCAAAGCGTCGATAAAGAAAAACACCGTGCCGTGATACGCACCGAAGTCAGAGAGGTAGTGTCTGGAAAGACTACTATCGATGGCGAGGCTACTGTAATCAATATAGCGCGTATCTAAAATCGGAGTGCATAAAAGCGCGCAAGCCTTTTTATTAGCGTTTGGTTTATCTTTGAAAAGATATAGCCAAACGCTTTTTTTGTAGGAGTTTGATTTTTTTGATGCGATTAGTCTAAAAATTGTATTAGATTTTGGTAGAAATGATTAAATTTGTGTAGAATCGCTAACCTTATTATAATAATGACTGCTAACAGGTTTTTAAATTTTGTTTTTTTCATACTTTTAATTTTTTCTTTTGCCGCTTGTCAAAAAGAAAAAAAGCAAGAACTGCCCACACCCATAGATACGGATATATTGAGCATCAAAACGCCGGATTTTGTTAATCGTTTTGAGGCTGATCCCGTATTGCGTAAAATTCATGATTGGAAAGACCGCAGGGTAGGCGATTCGCTTGCACAGCTTCTAAGCCATCAAAACCCTACATACCGCACCGAAGCAGCTTATGCTTTTGCTTCCGTGCAGGATTCTTTTTATATAGATACACTTTTGCAAGTATTGCAAAACGACCTCGAGGAGCAAGTACGCGTCGCAGCAGCTTTTGCACTCGGACAGCTCTATATGACAAGCATAGGCGCAAAGCTTATTTTTGCTTATGAAAATGAAAACTCCCCGCTTGTGCATCGCTACCTCTTAGAAGCCATTGGCAAATGTGCTGATGAGCTTGAAGTTAATTTTTTAGCCTCGCTTGCTTTTACCGATGATTTACATTGCGAAGGGCAAGCCTTAGGTATTTTTAGAGCTACGGAGCGAAACAAAAACTGCGTTACAAGACGTGCAAATATGCGTATGAGCCTTTTGCTTTTGCCCAGCAGAAGTGCACGAACTCGCCTTATTGCATCAGAATATTTTGCACGCAATAGAAAAATTGGATTACATGAGCGCTACCTCGAGCAGCTTCAAGAAGTAGCTTCTACGGATAAAAACCGATTTGTACGTGCGCATGCTACCCTTGCTTTGAGCGGTGTGGCATCTCCTTTAGCAGAAGAAGACATAAGACGAATTTTATGGAAAACGAGCGATCCAATTATCAAAGTTGCTGCTTTACAAGCACTTTCCGAGCGTGAGGATATGAGCCTACGCGAACCTATTTGGAAAGCACTTAAAGATAGCAGTATGATGGTACGGCAGGTAGCTGCATCTGTTTTGCGCAAGCAACCCATTGCTAAAGAGCTTGAGCTTTATCTAAAAGAAGCAAAAAATCATAGCGAACAACCTCATATACAAGCCGAGCTTTGGGCAGCAGCTTTGCAAATTAATTTTGAAACCGCTCATAAAGCCTTACAAGTAGCTTATCAAAATACGGATAATATCTATCACAAAAGTGCTTATTTATCAGCTTATGCTGAATCTGTAAAAGGATATGACTTTTTAGTTCGTATTTTTATGGAATCAAGCGATACGCTCGAGCGGAGTTTTGCTTTGCAGAGCCTTGTCGCTATGCAAGCTCAAAAAGATTTGCCTTTGCGCAATTTATACACTAGGTTTGCACAAGTTTTCAAAACAGCTTTAGGCACTGCCGATGCGGGGCTAATCGCATTAGCAGCCGCTGCTTTGCGCAATAATAAAGCAAATTATAAAAGTTTTTTTAGCAAAGAGGAAAGTCAAATATTTTATCAAGCCCTCGATACATTGCGTATGCCACAAGATATTGAAAGCTATAGAGAAGTTCAGCAGACAATTTCTCTCTTCGAAGAGCGCGAAATCGAACTAAAAAAATTAGCGCATAGCAATCCAATAGACTGGAGTTTTATACAAACATTAGAAGCAAACCCCGAAATAAGCATCGAAACCGAAAGAGGAACCATGTACGCTACTTTGTATTTACACGATGCGCCCCTTACCGTGAGCCAGTTTGTAAAGCAAGCGCAGGCAGGATATTTTGATAATAAAGCTTTTCATCGAGTAATTCCTAATTTTGTAGTGCAGACGGGCTGCCCAAGGGGAGATGGCTGGGGAAGTACTGATGACTTTATTCGTTCAGAGTTTGCACCTATTTATTACGAAGAGGCAGGTTGCTTAGGCATGGCATCTGCTGGTAAAGATACTGAAAGTGTGCAGTGGTTTGCATCGCACGTGCCGCTTCCGCATTTAGATGGGCGTTATACGCTTTTTGGTAAAATTACGCAAGGGGTTTCCCTACTCAAGCAAATTCAAATGGGAGATAAAATCTTGAAAATTCGATTGATAAGTCCAAAATTTGATAAAAATCAAAATGCTATATAATGGCAATAGCTGTTTAATTTATGATTGATTAAAAGAATTTGGCAAAAACTTTGCAGGTATAATTAGTGTTCTGTAATAGAAAATATACGGAATTTTAAATAATCAAGCATTTTATATGCTTACTAAAACTAAACAAATACTTCTTATGATGATGAAATGGAGCTTGATTTTTTCGCCTATCTTATTCGCAGGTCTATTTTTGCTATCTTCCTATACGCAAATAAACCCAAAGGACGAACCTACTATAGCTAAGGAAATACTCATCGCCAGTGAGTACGTTACTTTTCAAGACAATCCACGAGGGTTGATAGATAGAAGAGGAGTAAGATATAAATGGGAAATTTATAAAACTCCCAAAGCGGGCAAGTATCAAATCAAAATTATGAGAGAAAAAGGCGGAAAGTCTAATCTCGTATATTCGAGTAGTGTGTATGCCCTTGATAGAGGTGCATCGGGCTATATCGTGAAGTTTTTGTATGCTAAAGAAGCGGGTTATATGTGGAAAGAAGATGCAAAATCTACCATCAAAGCCGTTTTTAAAAGCGATACCAATTTTACTTATGAGGTTACAGGCGATATGCCTAACTATGCGGATAATAACCACGGACTTACTGAAGCCCAGCTCAATGCAGCTATCGCACCTAATACACGATTCCAAAGCGATATTGTACGCTATGTAGGTGCAACTTGCAATTACGCCATTTTGAAGTATTACAAACTGCTCGAGCAGTAGGCTATATATAAGCTAACTGTATTACTTATGCCCAGAATCATACTAATTAGACATTTTCTATCCAGCAATAACATTTCTTTGAGAAATGTTATTGCTAAGCCCAGAATAAGTAAATAACGTAGAGCACATAAAAAAACGGAATGTCTTGAAAGGCATTCCGTTTTTCATGAACCTATATAGATAGGCTTAGGTCTAAAGGTAAAATAAAGGGGCATTCGTTCTGAAAATCTAATAAAATGTAATAAAAAAATTAAAAACCGATTTGAATCTCACGGGGTAAGCGGTCATTAGGAGTTTTGAAAGGTAGCATTACTAAAAGCATACCATCTTCAAAACGCGCCTCTATACCTTCTACGTTTATAATAGCAGGTAGCGGAAGGCTACGTGTGAGCGTGGGTTGCTCTCCAAAAGTTTTATTTTCATCGGTAGATAAAACCGTATGAATTTGCAGTTGGTCCAGAGCTACTGAGAGACGGTAAGCATCTTGCGATACGCCCGGCATGCGCATTCTAATCAAAGCCCTTTCGCTGTTGTGCGAAATATGTAAATAAGTAGCACTTACACCACCATTTACAGTATTGGCTAAATTGATTTGCTCTACCAAACTCTTCGGGTTTATAAAATCATCATGGCTTCTCATATTGTATTCCTTTCTTGTTTAAGTTCATAATAAAATATTGCAAGTTCTGTTCCAACTATGCCTATATACATTCGTTATGACAAAATGTCATATTGTATTTGAATAAAAAAATATTAAACTGTCATTTTGGCTATTATATGAAGGTATGCTTTTTGCGGTTTGGATTAGATGTTATATAAAGCTGTAGCGCATACCTGAGCTTGTTTGAAGCATCTATCAAGTACGGACTTATCGAGTCTATGCTATGCTACAAAAACTAATTTTTTTATACCTATTGATTCACATTTTCGTTACGACTGTATCCTATTTACATATATAACCTTATGTATCGAGCTTTTAGTTTGTTTTTTTTATGTTTTTTTGCGTTAAATATTTGTGCACAGCCCGCTGACCGCACGAAAGCAAAGCCTTTTGTTTTAGATATTCAATTTGTTGATGCCACTACGGGCGAGCCTGTGGTCGGTGCTGATGTCGAGATTCGCAATTTAAGCGATACGACAGATTATGTGCGTGCAGTTACTGTAACAAGTGGAAAAACTTTTAAGCGTTTGCGGGATAATCAGCAGTATTTAATCAAAGCCAAGCATCGCAAATATTTTACAACCGAGCCTTTTTTAATCCATACAGCAGACTCAGTGGAAGAAAAACTAAGAGGGGCTATCTTAATGCGTGAGATTGTATTGGGCGTAGCACAGCGCATAGAGGGGGTAGCTTTCTATCCTAATTCAGAGGATTATATGGCTAGCTCGCTTACCGAATTTGCTGAGCTTATAAATATGCTGCGCAATTACCCACAAATCAAAATAGAAATAGCTTGCCATACCGACTCGCGAGGCAATGCAAATTATAATTTAGAAATTTCTCAAAAAAGAGCTGAAAAATTGAGGGACTACCTGAGAGAACAAGGCATAGCTGATGAGCGCATCGTACCTAAAGGATACGGTGAGACAAGACTTATCAATCATTGCGAAGAGGGTGTAAAGTGTAGCAATGCCGAGCACGAACAAAATCGAAGAGTAGAATATATGATTATTGCCGTAGAATAATAGGCATGAGCAATAGCATTAGTAAAATTAGAACTAACAGTTTTTCAAAAACTGTTAGTTCTAAAATTTCAATTTAAAATAGATAGTTGGTTATTTTTTAGTGAGCACTTCCTTAGGTATAATCGTATCCATTTCAATTCGCGAACGTAGCATTGCATAATGCGGGAGTTTATTGACGGGTGGCTTAGCATTTGGACTGATGCGCCCAAATCCTAAATAGCCGGGTATATAGATTACAGCTTTTGTATTTTGCTTCATAATTGAGCGCAAAGCAAGCTCCCAGCCGGGAATCAAATTGCGTGTACCTAAGATATACCCTATAGGCGCATTGCTACCAATATTTCCCTTGCTTTTGTCAAAAACTTTAGGTTCTTTTTGTCTTGCTGTAAACCATGCAGTTTCGTGATGAAAGCGTATGCTATCGCCATCTTTAGCTATATTGCCTTCGCCCTCTTCTATAATTTCGTAATAAAATCCCATTTCATGTTTTTGTGCTTTAATGCCTTTGCGCTTGAGATAAGCCTCAATGACAGCAGGGTCTTCACTTTTATGCTTCGAAAGCAAAAACTGATTTCGGTTGCTCATATACGAATCATATAAATTAGGTGGGACTATTTTATGCAGTTTTAATACGTAACGCACGTATTTATCTTGGGTTGCTGTTAAGCGTTCTATAACAGCAGGCAGGTCTTCATAAGCATCTAATAGCTTATCTCTATTTACAAAAACCGTCATACTATCGCCCTCCGACATGAGTGCTAAGCCAGCCTCTACAGCACCGGGATAAGGTGGATAAAGCAGTTGCTGCGCAGTGGGTTCGTTATCAATGCCGTCATAGCTATTGATAATAGTATCGTTGCCTGCAATAAGCAAATGATTGAGCATCAAATAGTCTTTGATATTTGGCTTCGGTCCTTTATAACTCAGGTGATGTATATATCGCAAACCCGTTTTGGTTTCTACTGTATCCCTACTTATTTTCGGTAAATTGCGATTTGTATTTTTCTTTTTTGAATCCTCTTCGCAGCTAAATAATACCAAAGCTACTAAAAGCCATACACATATTTCGCAGTATTTCATTTCTAATAAGGGGGTTAAACATGGAGTAATTTATAAGTCAAATGCTGTTCGAGGCGCAAAGTTAGCAAAACTTGTGCGTAAGTTGCAATTTTATCGCACTTCAATTCGCTGTTAAGCAACCTTTTTTTGGCATTATACATCTTATTTATAAAATTTAACTTTGCTTTTCAACCAAAAACTTGTAGCTTAAAACACAAGATTCGAAGATAGGACAAATTGAGATAGGAAACTGTAGCACTCGAGCTATGGGCTAATAGCCTCAAATTTTCAAATGTATTATTGTATCTCTCATAAACACCAATTTATCATGAAAAATGTAATCAAAACGCTTGTTATTAGCTTTGTTCTCTTCTTTAGTTTTTTGTTAGATATGCAAGCCCAGCAGTTTGGCATAGGGGGGCGTTTTATGAAACCTATGAATGATTTTGCAACGAATAGCCAAGCCGTAGGTGGTGGGGTAGGTATGAATTTTTCCGTCCCTTTTACGCCAAAGTCGCCCTTATCTTTTGGTTTTGAGGCTTCTTATATGCTTTATGGACGGCATAGCCGCAGAATGCAAGAGACTTTTCAGATAAGCACTAACAATACAGTTATTGCGCAAATTCCCATAGATTTTAGGGTTACGACACAAAATAACCTACTCAATGGGCTTACTTTTTTGCGTTTACAAGCACCTCATGGTGCTGTTCAGCCTTATATCGATGCAATTGGAGGGCTAAGTTTTTTTTATACACGTACACGTATCATTGACCGAAACGCACGCAACCAGCCCTCAAATTATTATAATCAATACTACTCGCCCAATAACAGTCTCATAGCAAGCGAAACCCATGCGGCAAGTATTGCCCTCAACTACGGCGGCGGTCTGGGGGTTATGGTAAGGCTAAGCGAGCACATAGCACTTGATTTACGCGGTGTATATCTTTTGGGAGGCGAAGCCGAGTATTTTGACCGTTCACAAACACGAAATTGGGAGCTTGAGTTTGTCAGTAATGCGAATAGCCAAGAAGGCGATTTTCAGATTGCAGACCCTGGCGCAGCTGCCAAACGCTCAAGTACGGATATGTTGCAGTTTACAGTAGGGCTGTCTTTTACTTGGTAACTGATAAAGTTTGTAGGGAGCAGCCGTAGTGGCTAAAAATAATATTTCTCAATGGACTTATATGCCAAAAAAAACGACAAAATTTTTGTTTATGCTAATTTTTATTTACATTTGAATGTGCAAAATAAGCCTTGTTTGGGCACTTGTACGAAGCATAGAAAATTTAATTTACGAACACATCAAATGAGATAAAATATGCCATCTTTAGAATTTGAAGGAACGATAGAAAAAATATTTGAGACTAACGTCATTTCAGACCGCTTTCAAAAGCGTGATTTTGTCGTAAAAGTGGAAGACGGGCAGTACCCACAAGAAATAGCATTGCAGTTTACGCAAGCGGATTGCGACCTATTAGATAATTTCAAAGAGGGGGATAATATCAGGGTTAAATCATGGGTAAGAGGGCGCAAATGGCAAAGAACACCTAATGATGAGCCTAAATGGTTCAATTCGTTAGTTGCCTATTCATTAGAAAAAACACAAGGCTCGGCTGCCGATGATGATGAGATGAACCAAGATCGTGAGCAAGTACCATTCCCTACGAACCCTCCTTCTGAAAGCAATAACGAGGAGGATTTTCCCTTCTAATTTGCTTTTAGGTAAATCAAGCCTATAAGGCTTTGTAGTTAAGTCAGCAGAAGTTTAATAACTGGATCTATACATTTTAGAAATGGCATTTCTGCCAGAAATGTTATTTCTAAAATGTACAGCTGTAGCCCGAAGCTCCAGCTTCCGAAGTGGTTTACAACGAAACTGGAGCTTTGTTACTACAGGTGCGCACTTATTAAATATCAAGTATCTGTACTAAAAAGCCTTATGGGTTTGATTATCAGTGATTTTAATACTCGTCTTCGTTAAAAAAGAAGTCCTCTTTTGTCGGATAATCTGGCCATATTTCTTCTATACTTTCATAAGGCTCTCCATCATCTTCTAAGGCTTGTAAATTTTCAGAGACTTCCATAGGTGCGCCTGTGCGCTGTGCATAGTCTATGAGTTCGTCTTTTGTGGCGGGCCAAGGTGCGTCTTCAAGGTATGAAGCAAGTTCTAATGTCCAATACATGTATGATTTGTTTTTCGGGTTATTGAGCAAATAAAAAAAATGATATATATCAAAATCAAGTATAAGCAATCCATAGGCTACTGTGCCTTTTGCGCTGCATTTTATCGTTTGATATCAGGGATATTTTCTACATATTTTTTGATTGTGAAACCATAAACACCATGCTTTTTGTTTTTGTTCAATTATCGCAAAAAAAAATATAAAAATTTTAAATCCACAAAAAAAGTGCATTTTTAGCTTTTAATTGAAGGTTTTAGCCATTAAATGGTTTCAAATGCATGTACTTTGCATGCAAATGGTTGCTATGATGCTGATTATTTTACAAAGTTTTGGCTTCGTTCCAGTATATATCCATGTCTTCGAGGCTCATATCCTCGAGTTTTTGCCCATTGAGTTGGGCTTGTGCTTCGATATAATTAAATCTACGAATAAATTTTCGATTTGTCTTTTCTAATGCTGTCTCTGGATTGATATTTTTAAACCTTGCATAATTGATAAGCGAGAAGAGCAAATCTCCAAACTCACCTTCGAGTTCGTCTTCATTGACTTCTGGCTTCTCGGCTTGCTCTTCAAACTCGGCGAGTTCTTCTTTTACCTTTTCCCATACTTGATGTGGCTCGTCCCAGTCAAAACCTGCGGAACGTGCTTTTTCTTGTATCCTTATCGCTTTAATCAAGGCAGGCAGGGAGCGAGGCACGCCATCAAGCACACTTTTGGGCTTTCCATCTTTGCCTTTTTCAGCGAGTTTAAGCTGCTCCCAGTTTCGCTTTACGGCTTGCTCATCTTCGGCTATTGTATTACTATAAATGTGAGGGTGGCGGCGGATAAGCTTGTCGCAAAGGCTATGAATCACGTCGGAAAGGTCAAAATGTGATTGCTCATCGGCTATTTTTGCATAAAAAACGATATGCAACAGCACATCGCCGAGTTCTTTTTTTATCTCCTCTGCATCTTTTGATAAAATGGCATCAGAGAGTTCAAATACATCTTCTATATTCAAATGGCGCAACGACTCCATGGTTTGCTGTCTATCCCAAGGGCAACCTTCGCGTAGCTCATTCATGATTTGCAAAATCCGAGCAAGTGCTTCGGCATATTTGGGGGCGTTAGGGTCTATCATACTTCTTTATGTTTTTTTACAAATTTCGTAAAAAATTGCTTAAAAACGATTTTTCGTAAAAATTTAAAAATAAAAAAGCCCAAAATTTTTTTATCTGCGAATAAAGCTATAAATTGCGCTCAATTCTTAGGGACTTTAGTATCAGAAGGATCAAAA
Source organism: Bernardetiaceae bacterium (assembly GCA_020832465.1). Lineage (GTDB taxonomy): Bacteria > Bacteroidota > Bacteroidia > Cytophagales > Bernardetiaceae > JAFIER01. The sequence goes on along the minus strand of JAFIER010000180.1, from coordinate 10,633 downwards.
GCCCCAGAGATGTTTTTTCAAAATATCTTAAAAAAAAACATAAAAAATCTGTAGTCGCTTGCAACCCTTTTCTAACAACGAGGGTCAGCATAGTAGAAACGCAGAATTGAAATGCGAGACGAAAGTCAAGATACAACAGCATAAGTTTTTCCTTGCTCTTGTTGCAAACCGGTCAATTTCATTTATTTTTAATTGTTTTTGATTATCTTTCCACACACACTCGGCGAGAGGGGGAGTTTGTACTGAAATATCTTGGCTTTCCGAATCCAATTTAAGATAAAGGTGTCGTTTGTTGATGCAAATCAAAAGCGACATTTTTTATGCCTAAGAAAAACGGCATGTGTTGTTTATTTTATGGCATTTCAATCAAGATACTAAAACTGTTCGGTTTTTATTAAAAAATAAAAGCAGGGCAGTTTTTTTTATTTTACTGATTTTCAGTAGATTTAAAAAAAAAACATAAAAAAAGCCAGCTTTTCAGGACTGGCTGGCTTTTTCTTACTTTTCTGACCTTGTTGTTTTTAGAACAACAAAGCTGCAAGTAATACCAAAATTAAACCGAGCACTACAGTGCCTGCACCAGCAGCTATGCCAAAACTGGGTAGAATAATTCCAATAATACCAACTACAATAAGAATAATGCCCACTACATAAAATATGCGTCCGACATCTGCTACTTTTACATCTTTACCTTGTTTAGCTCTTTTTTCGGCTTTTTTCTGTGCTTTAGCCATTTTTTTCTCAAGTGCATTCTTTACAATTCGCTCTTTAAGATTGAGCTTTTGCTGTTCTGCCGGTGCAGTAGCAGCTGCTTCTGCTAAAGCTTTTTGCAATTTATTGGCTTTTTTCTCGCCAAGGGCTTCGCGCAACTCACTGTTATTGAGTGCTTCAATTACCTCATTCGTTTTGCTTTCTGTATTTTTACTGTCCTTAGTAGGTACATTAGCTGCAAATACAGAAACACTAAGTAAAAACAAGAGGCAAGTCAAAAAAAGATGTCTCATAATGTGAATAAAGTTTTGTGATAAAATAAAGAACAAAAAAGTGAAACTTTTGTAAATGTAAATATTACGATTGATAAATCATAATATTTTTACGAAAATTTTTGCAATATAGTTGCTTTTTTGTCCGAGTAATCTCGAGGTTTAAGGTTTGGCACGTCAAGAAGTTTAGATAGAATAAATACTTTACCAAGACTTACTGCCCGCAAAGAGTTTATCAATTTGATATAAGCCCTAATTTTTGTATATTTTGCAAAAAAGACTATTTTTGTTAGATTTAGGCTTTCAAAGGTTAAAAGTGTAAAGCAATTGTATTGCAAGTTATAGCTATTATTTTTTTATTACTCAGAATTTTACAATATGTGGGGTGCATTAGTTGCTAAAATATTATCAGGTTCGGTGGTCGGCTACACCACAAATGATTTAGCCATTCAGATGCTTTTTAGAAAGCGTTTTGGTTTGGGCGGAATTTTTTTGAAAACTCGTGATGAGTTTATCGAAAATATCAGCAAAGTCGTCGAGCGTGATATTATCAATGACCGCACACTCAAGCCCGAGTTAGAATCTGAAAAGTTTAAACAGGCGCTGCACAATACCGTAGCGGCTTATCTTGCCAAAGATTTGCAAAATCAAATTGGTGAGCAGATAAAAATCGGTGATATCCCCGCCCTTGATACTTCTTTTGAAAAGCTCAGGCAACGCTTGTATCAAAATTTAAAAATTGCACTTGCGCCTATTTTTCAAAAGTTGCTATCTAATATACCCATAAATGAGGCATTATCTGAAGCCCAATGGAAAGCATTGAGCCAAAAGCTCATTGCGGAAGCACTCAAAGAACTCGAAGAAAAGAAAACGATACGAAGACTTATCAGGGATTTGTACGAAGAAATTTCTAACGAAAAAGCAGAGGCTTGGCTGGATAAAGACCTTAGAAAAAGCATCACTGATGCAATTAAACAAATTACACAAAAACTGCCAGGGCTACTCTCCGAGCACTATAAGGACGATACAGCCCAAATCATAGACGGATTATACAAAGATTTAGACCTTGAAAAACTTATTGGCTCGCTTTCAGAAAGTTTGGTAGAAAAAAATGTAGCCCAGCTCATCGGGCAGCAGAACACAGAAGCCGTAAGCCAAGAACTTTTGCAAGTACTCCGTACGATTTTGAAATCCGAAGAGGGAGAAAAGTTTTTGGATATTTTTTCTAATTATTTAATCCAAACCTTAGAGGGCGAAGAGAAAACTATTTTTGAGCTACTCTCCGATGATTTGAGAAAGCGTATTGAAGACTTTTTTAAGGGGCAGTTTCCGCCCATTTTGATTAAGGTCATAGGTTGGCTTTATAGCCGCCAGCGCGAGCTCGAGCAGCTTATAGATACTACTTTTAGTAAAAATGTGGACTCAAAACTCAAAGAATGGCTTCTGCGCGTCTTTATTGGCAGTGTAAGCCAGCGTGCTAATGCCATTGGAAAAATAACCGAAATCGTAGAGCGTTACCGCAAAGAACCAGAAGCTGTTGCCAAACAACTCTCTGAGCAGGTCGTACATTTTTTGCAAAGTCGTAGCATTGGCTCGATTGTAAAAGGATTAAAAGACCAAAAAACTGCACTTACACTGACCAAGATTTTGCGCCGCAACTTGCTCAATGCTTTGGATAACTTAGATGCTCAAAGTTTGAGTTTTGTGTTCGATACGCCATTGCAACGCTTTGTATCTGCCGAGCTTATGGCAAATTTTTTCCGACGCAATCTCCGCAGGCTTTTGGATACGGAGCTTAAAGAAAAATTTGTATTTTCGCCACAGCTTGCCGATTCGCTTTACGACTCTTTAGAAAGCCGCCTTGAGCGTGCCGCTTCACGTCCAATTAAGGGCATTCTCTCGGCAGAGCAAATCGATAAACTCTCTATTGAAGCAGAGAGCAAACTCTTAGACCTTATCAAAAGAAAGTCCGATAAAATTGCTCATTTTTTGAGCCAGCATATCCCCGAAGAAATCGAGGGCAAATCTTGGGGCGTAGTGGTATCCTCGCAGCAAGTAAGTGAATTTGCAGATTTCGCTAGTGATATGATAGATAAGCAACTCCGAGAGGGCTTCGAGCAGCGCAAGCAAGACCGCATGGCAACCTACCTCGAGACGCTCAATGAAGTGCCATTACTCGCTGATGATATTGCCGAAATTTTGCACAAAACGCTACTCTCCAATTTGGATACCCTGCTCGACGGGCGCATAGAAATGATTATCAAAAATAACCTAACAGACCAGTCGCCTAATCAAATCCGAGATATTGTCGAGCGTTTTATGGGCAAGGAGCTCAAGCCTATCACACGCTTAGGGGCATTTTGGGGCGCTATCGCTGGGGGCGGGCTCGCTGCTATGCCCAACTTTCAGCACTGGGCGGCGCAAAGTGGGGTCGCTACTGCTGCGTATGGCGTTACGGGTATGGCCACTAACTGGATTGCGCTGCGTATGATTTTTCAACCTTATACCAAAAAACGAATTTTTCATAAAATCCCCGTGCCTTTTACGCCCGGTGTCGTAATTCAAAACCAGCCCCGATTTGCGCAAAGTATGGGTAATTTTGTGTCTGATAAATTGATGAACCAAGAGGGCTTACGCAAATCTTTTGATAAAGCACGACTCCAAATAGAACAGCAAATTATCGCTTTAGTATGCGAAGATGAGTATGCCAGAATACGCTTTTTTATCGAGAAAAATCAAAGCCAATTTGCCCCACAGCTTACGAACAAAGCCTATAATTTGCTCGAGCAAAAGCAACCCGAAGTAGTCAAAGCCCTACTCGATGCCGCCGATAATTACCGACACTACAATTTGGAAAGCATCGATACAGCTTCCTTAGAAGAGGCTATTTGGAGATACTTAATGCGCCCACGCACGGGAGAGCTTATCACGGAGGCTTTGGTCGGCGAAATCAATGATTTTTTTGCCGAACGCCCCACACTATCCGAAGCCCTACCCGAGAGCCTCCGCGAAATCCTGTATAGGCGCATCGGCAAATGGGCTGACGACGAGCTACTCAAATTTGTAGAAAACCTTGATAGCGAAAAGCAATTGCCTAAGCTCCTCAAGCCCGTGCGCAAGCAGTTTGGTGAACTTATGGAAAAAGACATTAATGACTTTTTGTCTGAGGCGCAGCGACAGGAAGCGCAGCAGTATTTTGGTGATTACCTCGCTTCCCAACTCAAAAGCCAGAGTAATCAAGATGCACTTTATGATTTTTTGAACCAAAAACTCAGCGAGCAAATAAGCGCAGATACCAAAATTAGCGAAGTCCTGAACGGTACGCTGCTAAAACTTATCAATCAAAATTTTGATTTTATTATTCAAAAAATATTAGAAACGGGTACTGACTGGCTCAAAACCGAAAGATACGAACTCGCACGACAAGTGTACAATAAAGCCTTTGAAGAGCAAAAAACTGTATTTTTGTATAAAGATACGATAGAAAAAACCGTGCTTGAGCTTTGTACCAAAGGTGTACCAGAGTTTTTGCATAAAGAGCGGGAGAGTCTGAGCCGTCTTATCAATGGTGAGATTAATCGCATGGGCGAGGTCAAACTCGGAGAGGTAGGCGTATCTGTCAAAACAGAATTTTTGAAGGAGCGCATCTCAAGCCTTTTGGGTAGTGAGCGCACTGAAGAAGCAGCAAGAGACTTGGCTAAAGCCCTCTCGAACTCTATTTTTGATATACCCTTGAAAAATTTCTTTCAATCCGGGCAGGTCGATGTATTTGAGCAGTTACAACTCGTCTTAAAACAAGAATTTGGGATTGCAACACAGCATCTTAAAATGCAGTATTACAGCCATAAAAATCATATTACAGAAAAACCCAAAAAATTGCTTTTTCAGATTATAGATAGGCTTATTCAAGAGTCGGATACGATGCGATTAGACCGTATATTGCCACCGTCTCAAATTCAGCGCACAACCGATAAAGTCTTCCGCTCGCTGCTCTCTTCTGATGCTTTCGAATGGCAGAGTCGCCGATTGATAGGTACGCTTTTTACAAACCTCAAGAGCCAGCCCCTTGAGCGCATTATCGATTGGAATTTGATGAAAACAGACCTTGATAGCCTTATCCGAAATACGCTTACGAATACGGCTAACCGCCAGTTTATTACGGATTCTGTAAGTACGCTCATCGAGCGCAATGCTACAGGAATTTTTCAAGATATTCAGCCACAGACTAAGGACTACATAGCCTATACACTCTCTGCGGCAGCGCTTGCGTCCTTAGACCAACGCCTGCCCGAGATTATTTCAGCCATAAATATCAGAGGATTAGTGGTCTATGAAATAGAAAAAATGAGCCCAGAATCCATAGAGGCATTGTTTTATAGCTTTGCTAAAAAATACTTTGATAAGCTAATTCAATACGGCTTCGGTTTTGGTATGGCATTTGGATTGGCTATGGATTTGAGTTTGGGGTGGTTGCTTCGAGAGTTTGGCTCATAGGCTGTTTTCAAAACAAAAAACTTACGGTAAGAACTAATTGCTCGCTGAAAAATGTTGTTTTTCAAAGCATTCGATTATTAAATATTAAATGGTAAAATCATGTCCACCCTCGTTAAAATATCCGTAGCCCAATACCTCGAGCAGGAAGCCCAAGCCGAGCAAAAAAGCGAATACCACAGCGGCGATATAATCGCCATGGCGGGCGCATCAGAAAAGCATAATACGCTGGTCAGTAATCTCGTATTTCTAATCAATCGCTGTATTTGGGATAGGGACTGTAAAGTATATGCCAACGATTTATTGCTCAAGCTCGAGTCGTGCGACAAATACGTATATCCCGATGTCATGTTAGTTTGTGGCGAGCCGCAACTCGAGCATCGGCACGGCGTAGATACTTTGCTCAATCCGACCGTCGTGATAGAAGTACTCTCTAAAAGCACGCAAAACTACGATATGAACGAAAAAATGCAGTGTTATTTTGAGCTAATAAGCCTTCAGCAATACATATTAGTGGATAGCAAACAGCAATATGTACAAAACTATCAAAAAACCGATGCGGGCGATTGGCTTATGAAAATTGCCAAAGCCGAGCCAGACAAAATCAAGATTCAAGATTGTGAAATTAGCTTGGCAGATATATACAGAAAAGTAGGCTTCGAGACTAAGGCTTGAGAAATGCCTAAAAACGAAGCTACTCAAAGAAATATTATTATCCAAGCATTGATTTTTGTAACTCTCTACCCCCAACATAAACATGCACATTTTCCGTCGTTTGCTTAAATGGTTCGTTATCTTGATTATTATAGTGCTTGTTTTTGGGGTTGCATTTTTGCGCCCTTTACAAGAGGCGCCAGATAGCAAGCAATTCGTACTCAGCGATTACATCAGAGAGCAAGCACCGAGAGATTCATTACCGCTCAAAGTTGGCTGGGCAGAGGCTACTATACTTGGCGAGTCGCAGGTTAGTTTAGCAGGCTACGGACCGCGCGATACGTGGCATGAGGTTTTGGATACGCCCAAAGTCAAAGTTTTTGCGCTCGAACGGGGCGAACTAAAAGCCTTAATTTTTAGCATAGATTTGCTCATATTCCCACCAGAGCTTGCAGAGCGACTCAAACGACAATATCAAGAAGAGTATTTGCTGTACTTTACCGCTACCCATACGCATAACGGCATGGGAGGATGGCTCAAAGGAGCTGCGGCTTATTTTTTGGCTGGAAGTTATGATATTAGTCTTATGCAGCACCTCGAATTGCAAACAAAAAAGGCGGTTGTAGCATCTATATCACAAACAAAGAACGCACATATAAGCTATTTAAAAATTGCAGCCCCTGCGCATTGCCGCCATCGCCTTGATGCAGAGGCTTATAGAGATGTTTATATTCGTATGCTAATTTTTGAGCAGGAGGAGGTAGGGCAGCGCGCAGCTTTGATAACTTATGCTGCTCATAATACAACACTAAAAAGTCGTTCACCTATTTTAAGTGGCGACTATGCTGCAGTATTAACTCAAAAACTTCTCACAAAGAAATATTTTGATTTTGTTGCTTTTGCTGCCGGTGCAGTAGGTAGCCACGGCCCCAAAACTTACGAAGCGGTTACACACCTCGAGGCTCGTAAGCAAATGGGAGAGGCATTAGCCGATACAATTATAACAAATTTGCCAAAAGTTGAACGCATCGCTCATGCTACTTTGGCTTATAGCCAACAGCCATTGCAGATTGCCTGCGCACCGAGATTATTGGGGCGTTGGCAGTTGCGCCCACAGGTTTTTAATTTACTTTTACAAGAACCAAAACCTTATATACAAGCATTACAAATCGGTAAAATCCTGCTTATGGGTATGCCTTGCGACTTCTCGGGAGAGCTTATTCCTGATATAGAGCAGTATTTAGAGACACCACGAGAGCTTATCATTACAAGTTTTAATGGTGCATATATTGGTTATGTTGCGCACGATAGGCACTATGACCTCAAGAAACCCGAAGTAAGAGAAATGAATTGGGGCGGGCGAGGCTTAGGTAATTATTTTACAGATATAGCGGTTCAAATGATTGAAAATTTTTAAAATTGTGTAGTTATGTGCGTTTTACATTTATTTCGGACTCAAAATTTATTCAAATTCTAAATCATCAATAACGCCCATATTTACAAATTTAGAGCCTTCTGGGCCACATAGCCTTGCTTGAAAGTTCATTGTAACTCTTTTGTTTTCTAAGTCTAATGATACGATATGGATTCGTCCTGATGCATTTGGAATGCAAGCATTAGAGGTCGAAGTAGCACCTATCATCTGACGAAAAAGTATAATATTTGGCGTGGCATTATCAATCAAGCTAATCCCCTCCTCAGGAATAACGCTAATAGCCATTTCATTTCCCCTAAAATCAGCACCTACTATGGTGAGTGTGCGCCTGTTGAGCGTATCGGTAAGTACCGCACGAACTTGTACGGCTTCCCAAAACATACCATCTACTTCTGCTGTCATTTTAGAGAGTTCCCAATCGGGATCATCACAGCTTATGAGACTAAAAAAAATCCAAATCGTACAGATAGAGCGAAATATATTTTTCATGATTTTGAAGTGCTTTGAGCAATGTTATTTTTAAGTTTTTGATATTTTTTTGATAACTACCTTGCAAAAGCAACGATATAAACTGTGTAATTTACCAGCGGTCGTCTAACATAAAACCAAAAGTAAGTTGTGCAAACATGGCATAGCGATAGAATTGAGGCATAGATATGGGCGTACCTACAAAAAACTGGTCATCGTCATAAGGTTCTAATCTGCCGTAGTTCCACCTGCCTGTTGCAAAAGGTATATTTGCACCTACCCGCATTGATATATAAGGCATAAAACCGCTATTGGTTTTATCATTACTATTACCAGTGGGTTTAAAAATATATTGTGCTAAGGGTTGAACTACGCCTGTATAAGCCATAGCATAAGAATCGTTATCATGAAGGTAGCCAAAAGAACGGGGTATTTGCTCCCGAAATCTTACTGCTATATCTCCAAAACCCAAATTTAAAAGAATATTAAAGACTGATTTATCGGTTTTGATAAGTTGCCGTCCGCTACCTGCTAAAATCAAAACAGTACGCGGGCGTGCTTCACGCCTTGAGCCTAAGTCTGCATCTAAGTTTATACCTACGGGTGTTTTGTTGAAGGTAATCATAAACTCTACGCCTATTTGCATATTATTTGCAGTCGCCGCAACATTTTCAACCCCTTGCCCTTGTGCCCAAGGTTGAAATGAATAAGTAGGCATACGGCTATAGCCCATTTTTAAACCCAAATTTCCCTGCATGTGCTCTTGGGCTTTCAAGTGCGCTATCGAGAAAAAAATCAAGATTAAAAAAATAAGGCTAACATTTGCGTTCATTTTTTTGACTTTGAGTTAGAAAAGTTGTGATAAATTATGTTTGCAAATACTTATATTTTTGCTAATTTAGCAAAAAATGCGTAAATTGAAACTTAAAGTAGATATTTATTTGAGAAAAATTAGACATTTATTGCATTTGATTTGCCACTCACTTTGGCAGTCAATTTAGATCATACCACTATACATTTTTCCATAGCGTAGGGTTTGCAAACCCCACGCTATGGAAAAATGGGCTTAGAAATAACATTTCTCAAAAAAATGTTATTTCTATCTAGCGAATGTATAGTATAGTAGTATGAAATTTAGGTATTAGAAATGAGCTGGCTTAGAGCAACCTCACTTTCACTCCTACATGTCTATGCGATAATGTTTATTAGCGTTTTAAATAGTGTTACATCTAAACTTATACCCAAAAAACCATTAAGTAATTCATGAGATACGAACCCATTGATTCAAAACTTTTTAAAGATAATCGTCAAAAATTTTGCGCTCGTATGGAGGGCAATTCAATAGCTGTATTTACTGCTAATGACATTCAACCTACAAGTGCCGATGGCACTCGAGCTTTTATACAGCATAGTGAACTCTTCTACCTCACTGGTGTAGATCAAGAAGAGAGTATTTTAGTGCTTTATCCTAACGCACACAAATCCGAACATAAAGAAATTTTATTTGTAAAGCGCACTGATGAGCAGATTGCTATCTGGGAGGGTGAAAAACTCACTAAATCCCAGGCTACAGAAATTTCTGATATTCAGACTGTATATTGGTTAGAGGAGTTTGAAAGTGTATTTGAAAAACTGGTGTTTAGTGCAGAGCATATTTATCTCTCTACAAATGAGCATTTACGCGCCTCCAAAGAGGTGCAGTCTCGTTCTGATAGATTTATAAGCTGGTGCAAAGCGCATTATCCCCTGCATAGTTACAAGCGAAGCGCACCGATTATGCACCGTTTGCGTGCTATAAAATCGCGTATAGAGGTCGAGCTTATGCGTGAAGCTTGTGAAATTACAGAGCGAGGATTTAGGCGTTTGCTCTCTTTTGTAAAGCCAGGTGTAATGGAATATGAAATCGAGGCGGAGCTTAGTCATGAGTTTTTGCGCAATCGTTCTAGGCGGTTTGCTTATGAACCTATTATCGCCTCGGGGCGAAATAGTTGTATATTACACTATCAAGATAACAGCCAAAAGTGTAAAGATGGCGATATTTTACTCTTAGATATTGGGGCTGAATATGCTAATTATAGCGCAGATCTTAGCCGTACTATTCCCGTCAATGGACGGTTTACGCAACGCCAAAAATCTGTTTATAATGCAGTTTTGCACGTGCAAAAAGAGGCTATGAAAATCCTGCGTCCCGGCACTACGCTCGAAGAGTATCACAAAGAAGTCGGGCATATCATGACCTCAGCACTTATTGATATAGGACTCTTAGATAAAACTGATGTCAAAAATCAAGACCCTAAAAACCCGCTGTATAAAAAGTATTTTATGCACGGTACTTCGCATTTTATAGGCATAGACGTGCACGATTATGGTATCGCTGATAATCCTATTGAAGTAGGTATGGCATTTACCGTAGAGCCGGGTATTTATATCTTGGAGGAAGAGCTCGGTGTGCGCATCGAGAATGATATTGTCATTACGCAAAATGGTTATGTAGATTTAATGGAAACTACACCTATTGAAGTCGAAGAAATTGAAGACTTGATGAACCAATAAATTTAAAATTCATAATTCTTGGGTGCACGACAACTTTGCTAAATTAGCC
>JAFIER010000176.1 GCA_020832465.1 Bernardetiaceae bacterium | reverse complement strand
AGCTAAAAAGCCGTATAAATCGTAGAAGAGCCTCCATTATTTATATATCATATCCAAATGCTGAATTTGCAGAACACTAAGTATCGCAGGTATTTTTTGTATAGTTTACGGGCTATAGCCATACTCCTTTTGGTTGCTTGTGCCGATGATGAAATAGACGAAAATGCCTTAGCAGATGACGAGCCACAAGCTATTTTTGAAAATATCAAAACCCATTATAGCGAAGAGGCACAGCTCAAACTCAAAATTGAAGCACCCAAAGAAATTGTATTTGCAGACGAAAATGTAGATTATCCAGAAGGCATAAAAATTACAATGTACGATGAGAGAGGCGTTATCAATACAACACTTACAGCCGATACAGGACGTTACGAACAAAAAAAGAAAATTTATCACGCCTACGGTAATGTCGTTGTTATCAATCATTTGAGAAAGCAAAGAGCTGAATCTGAAGAGCTACACTGGGACGAAAGAAAAAGAGAAATTTATACCGAGTTGCCTATTACAGTAATTACACAATACGAAACACTAAAAGGTATAGGTATGACTTCTAACGAAAAATTTGATAAATATACCTTTCTAAAACCACAAGGTACTTTTATTTACAAAGAATCACCAGAACAAAATAATCAGCCCATAGACAACAAAAACAAACAAACAGAAGCAATGCCCATAGAGCAAATGCCTCCTCGAGATACAAACAAAGTAAAAAAGCCAATAACCAATGAATAACCCCTACTTAAAAAAATAAAAAATAGCAACTTTTAGCCTGTGAATAAGGTTTCAATAAGGTATAAAAGTTTGAGCCTATACTAAACTAACTTACAATAGAAACACTGAAAATTATGCTTAAGTTTTTGATTATATTCGGATTTATTCTCTACGTATTTTATGCCTTTTCAGGTAAAATATTGAGATTTGCAATGCGTATGCTCGGAAAAAGAATCGAGAAAAAAATGAAAGAGCAGCAGATGTACTACCAACCTGAGCAACCGCCCCGCAAAGAAGGAGAAATTTATGTGAGCTACAAACCCCCAAAAACTAAGAAACAAAGCGATATTGATGGTGAATATGTCAAATTTGAGGAAGTAAAATAAAAAAATAGGTTTCTAAAATCATATTTAACCTCCTTCCACAATTTGAATTTCAGCCTTACTAAGTCCATAAAGTTGATATACCATAGCGTCTATTTGTGCTTCTAAGTCGCTGGTATCAGCAGCAGCATCACGCCGCTTACGTTCCAAAATCGCATCGACTTTTTCTACAAAAGGCTGCTGCTCGACTTCGGAAATTTGTGGTATGGGGAGCTCGGCTAAAAAAGCTTTTTTGTAACGAAAACCCTTTTCGCCCAAACCACCTCCAGCGTAAAACTTTTTAAAAGCCCAAGTAATGAAATTTGAATTGAGCATAGCGATTAAGTATTTCAGATTTTCACCTGTCATCAAAAAATTAGTTGCCTCTACATAAAAGCGAGACTCATCATAATAAAATTGTTGTTGCTGTACGATTTCTGAATAAATGATTTTTTCCTTTTCAAATTCGTTCAAATAAGCACAGCTTCTCAAATTATAAGGTGTTGCACCTTTGTCATATCGGCTTGTTAGCTTATCATAAAACTGGTCGAGATGCGCTTTTATAGCGGGGTATTTTTCAACATTTATTCGTGGTGTCTCGCCATAACCGTTATGTGTATTTATCAGATACAAATCTGCAAAATTTGCAGTATAACGCCTTACATCACGCCCTCTTAAAATAGGCTTAATTATTTCTGCTGATTTAGAGTCATTTTGAATTAGTTTATCTTTGGTTTCGCTATCAATAATGAAGGCTTTGTTATACCCCGTCTTGACTCCGAAATAAATTTTAATATTCCAATCTTTTAGCGGTAAACCCTTATTGGCAATTTTTTCTTTCAACTCATACTCCGACTGCGGTGCAACTATCCACCCCTGCTCACTTAAATTTTCGAGGATAAGCTCATGTTTTGTAATGGCTTCGTCCATTTCTTTTTCAATGTCCTCGAGTTTGGGCAAAAGAGAGGCTTTTACTTGTTGTTGTTCGGGAGGAGGTGTTTTCTTGACTTGTAAAATATTGGTATCTACAGTTGCCGAATCAAATACTTTATTGCCATTCAAATCTACGAGACGCTCCAGAGTAAATTTTTCGAGTAAGAATTTACGGAGCGTTCTGCCATAAGCAGCACGCATCCATTTGTTGGAAGTAATCATCGTAACGATACAATCTTTCGCTACTAATCGGTGCGCCAGCTCGTAAAATAAGCAATAAATATCGCCTGTTTGTTCATAAGTTTCGTAAAATGCTTTCAAAAAACGCATCTCTTGCACTTGGCTGAGTGCAAAATAAGGTGGATTGCCAATGACGATATCGAAGCCTCTAAAGTCGCCGTTGTCATTTAAAACTTCGGGAAACTCAAATCGCCATTCTAAAGCGCGTTGCATGTGCCTTTGGTTTTCTCGCTCCTCGAGGTTGGTCTCGATGCTTTGAATTAGTGCTTGCAACTCTTTTTTGCGCTCGAGCCTCGTACTGCGCTCGGTATCGGGAAGCCCTAAAAAACTGCGCTGGGCTACTAAATTTTGTAACTCACCTTTGAGCTTATTGAGTTTTTTTCGCTCCGGGTCGTTGCGACTAATTTCGTAACTAAAGCTCGATTTAATCTCGGCGATTAAAGTTTTGAGTTGTTGCTTTTCTTCAAAAACAGTAGCTTTTCTGTATGTAGCAACTGCACTTTGATAGCTACTAATTGTCCAATTGCTTTTGCGCAAAGCCATTTTAAGGTCAGCATCGATAGCAAAACGACTGATAAGGGAGTTGCCTTGTTTGATATTGATGTCTAAGTTGGGTAGTATTTCTAAGTCTTGAAAGTTGTTTTCGGCTTTATAAAATGTATGTTTCAGAAGCTCAATCCAAAGTCGCAGACGACAGATTTTTACCGAGTTGGGATTTAAATCTACACCAAAAAGACAGTTTTCTATGATATATTTTTTTTCTTGAAAAATAGTTTCTTGCACCCTGTGGTTTTCTTTGCCTACATTGCGCCGCTCGAGTTTCCAACTGACTTGATAATCAAAAACATCACCATTGACATCGGTTATAGCCAGCTCATCGTTTTCTACGACTACACGGTAGCCACGCAAAAGTCTGCCTTCTTTATCCAAAAGTAATCCTAAATCAGACTTAATCGCCAGCATTTCGTTGAGCACGGAAACCAAAAAGTGTCCTGAACCGACGGCGGGGTCACAAATTTTGATTTCGTTGATAAGGGCATTAGCCTCCTCGAGTTCGATGCGTTCAAGGCGGTTATAAAGCGATTTAAAATCTTTACAATTCCAATTATATCGGGTATTGAATTTGTCTAAAACGCTTTGGCGTAAAGCCTCACGCGCCATATACATCGTAACAAAACCGGGCGTAAAAAATGAACCATCTTGGTAGCCGTTGATTTTCTCGAAAATCAAACCCAGTACGGAAGCATTGATAAGACGTTTGTTGTATTTTTGAATTTCTTCTGTGCCATCAGCGGCAAAATCATAAGCATCGAGAAAATCTAAAAAATATTCCAAAGAAGGGCGTTTGCCTATTTTGCGCTTGCCTTTGCTATCGACCAATGCCGTATTTTTGTAATAAGGCAATGCTTCTTTGTTGTTGAGCGCATTGATGCTAATGGTATGGGCTTCCAACTCCGAGACTTCGAAAAGTGAAGAGTTTAGATAAGGCACGTGGGCAAAATTTTTACGAAAATCAGGCAGGCGTTCGTCTTCTTTGATAGCCAAAACTTCGAAGAAGAGTTTGTACACCTCGTCATAATCCGATAGGGTTTGTCTATCTACAAAACGAAACTGCGCCTGATGCCCCTTGTGAAAAGCCATAAGCTGCCCCTCGAGCAGTTTGAGAAACAGCAACCGATTGACCCACATAATGCAAAGTGCTAAGCCAATGCTATGGATTTGCTCTTCGAGCGTTTTTCCATACTCGTGGCGTTTATGAAAATATTCTACTTTGCGGTGCGTAGTGAGTATGCGAATCGTATTTTCTAAAATCGAGCCCGAGTCTCTTCGTCCTTCGGGCTTGCGCTTGATAAGCACCAGTCCGTTCTGCTCGACCTCTTCGAGTCCCATGATATGCAATAGCTCTTCATAAAAACCTCTATCGAGGTGATTGCTGTCGTATTGAAAATCTTTGAGCAAGTGGTCGGGCGAAAAGACTTTATAAAGTGCAATAAGTTTGGTCTCGTCTTTATCCAAGAGCTTACGATAGGTACGCAAATCAAAATATGCCATTTTGAGTTCGCCTTCCATTTCATCGATAAGGGGTTTAGCAATTTCGTTATAAAAATGGTCGGTATTCGTACTTGTTTTTTTGCCTTCGCTCCAGTCTTTGTAGGCTTTTCGCAATGTTGTATTTTTATAAAAAACACGCTCAAATTCTTGGGCATCAAAAACAAACCATTCATATACATTTGTAATAATCAGATGTTTGATGCTGTCATTTTTAGCTTCTTCGCGCTGGCGCAAGTAGTAAAGCAGCAGTTCGTGTAGGGCTTTGGTATTGATATTTTCAGGGCTTGGCATTTCAGCCTTATTCGTAGGCTTTTTTAGTTCCATCAAAACTGCTACGGGTGCTTCCGCCATCAGGTCGTTATGGATTACTAAATCTGCTCTGCCTTTGGTATTGATAAGTGCACGTTTATGGTAAAAGCTATTTTTGAGAAAATCTGCCAGTAAATTTTTGGCATGCTCTTCACTTTCTTGCTCATCGATGCGCTCGAGCAACTGTACGAATTGCGTTTTAAATACATCGAAATAATCTCTAAAAACCTTTCTTTTAAGATAGGCTGTATTCAAAGATTGTTTGATATTGAGAACTTCTAAGGCTAATTTCATGGTCTTTTCAAAAAAGTTTTACAGCCGTCGTTGCGGTATGAAAACATCGACGAGGATTTGCTTCCCAAAGTTAGTATTTTTTTTGGGAAAGGCGGGGAGCCTATAGCGTTACTATTCAAAAAGTATGTTATTTTTAGCATACTAAAACAAAACTTCACCTAAACGAACAGCTCAATATATTGAAAAGCAAGGCGAAGGTGCCCCCTCATTTAACCAATACTTTGCCTCACTGGTTCGAGTTTTTGTAGATTCTTAGTTATCTGAATCAGAAATTTTGGGATTAGCAGGATTTAAATTTGTTTCAACTGTCGGTGTTGCGGCGTACCAAAAATTTAGGCTTTAGCACTAAACATTTTTAGTTCTAAAGCCCAAATATATACGCTTCTATTTTCTTTCTTTAGGATTAGCAAACCTGCTACCATACTCCTTCAGTCATAAAATAACATTTTTTTGAGCAATGTTATTTCTACGCCCGTTTTTCCACAATAGTATGATTACAAAATGTAATGGCTCAAATCTTTATTTTTAGACAGAGAAGATAGCTTCTGCTCTACTAATTCTTTTGTAACTACAATTTTTGCGTTAGGACTAATCACATCAGGCACATCAAATAAAAACTCATTAAGCAAATGACTCATCACCGTATGCAAACGGCGTGCACCAATATTTTCTACCTCTGTATTGATTTGGTAAGCAATTTCGGCAAGCGTCTCGATGGCGTCTGGGTGATACTCTAAAGACACACCTTCTGCGGCGAGTAAGGCTTCATACTGCTTAGTAAGTGCATTTTTAGGTTCTTGTAAAATTTTGACAAAATCATCTTTGGTAAGGCTGCTAAGTTCGACTCTTATCGGAAAACGACCTTGTAGTTCAGGGATTAAATCTGAAGGTTTGGCAACGTGAAACGCACCAGCAGCTACAAACAAAATGTGGTCAGTATTTACAATACCGTGCTTTGTCGTAACGGCACTTCCCTCTACAATCGGTAGCAAATCGCGTTGAACTCCCTCACGACTTACATCTGCACCACCACCACCACTACGGCTACTGCTACTTGCTACTTTATCAATTTCATCAATAAAAACAATCCCTGTATTTTCAGCTCTTTGAATGGCAATATCTTTAACTTCGTCCATATCTATAAGTTTGGCAGACTCTTCTTCAAAAAGAATTTTGCGTGCCTCTTCTATCGTAACTTTTCGCTTTTTGGTACGTTTAGGTAGCATACCACTGAGCATTTCTTGTAAGTTCATCATAGAAACTTCATCAATTGCACCACCGACAACCCCTACACCAGGATTGTTATTACCTTCTACGACGATATCTATTTTACGGTCTTCGAGTTCACCATTTTTGAGTTTGACTCTAAAACGTTCACGTGTGCGCTCATTAAGTTCAATATCAGATTCGGGCATATCGCTACCACTTGAAGTGCTATATCCTAAAGATGGACTGCTCGAAGTTTGGTGGTTTTTGTTTTTAATTGGCGGGATCAGTGCATCAAGAATAATATCTTCAACAATCTGCTCTGCTTTGATTTTAACTTCTTCTTTTTTCTCTGTTTTGACAAGCTTTACCGCTTGCTCCACTAAGTCGCGAATCATACTTTCTACATCACGCCCTACGTATCCTACTTCTGTAAATTTTGAGGCTTCTACTTTAACAAAAGGTGCATTAGCTACTTTTGCCAAACGGCGTGCAATTTCAGTTTTGCCTACGCCCGTAGCACCAATCATCAGAATATTGTTCGGAACGATTTCGCGTTGCATATCACTTTTTACATTCATGCGTCGCCAGCGATTGCGCAAAGCAATTGCTACATTGCGCTTTGCATCTTGCTGACCGATAATGTACTTGTCCAATTCCGCCACAATCTGACGTGGGGTTAGGTATTCTTTATTGTCTAACATAAGTTATGTATAGTTATTTTTTGTCTATAAATTAGTCATTACAACTCACAGTTTTTATAAGGAGTTATTCCTGCTATGAATATAAGGTTTTATTTTACCTTTTCCAAAACTGCCATTGTAATTCTACTTACACAAGTAAGTTTGCCTTCCGCATTTTGTAATTTGATTTCCCACACTTGAGTTGTTTTGCCTGCGTGCAATATTGTAGCTTTGCCATATACGTATTGCCCCTCTGGGATTCCACGTAAGTGATTGGCGTTTACTTCTAAGCCTACACAATAATGCGTATCTCTATTGACAAGCAAATGTGCGCCCACGCTTCCTAATGTCTCGGCAAGTACTACAGATGCGCCCCCATGTAACATACGCATAGGCTGTACTGTTTTAGAATTAACGGGCATTTTAGCACAAAGATAATCACTGCCTACTTCTGTAAATTCTATTTCGCAATGCTCTACCATGGTGTTCTTACCCATGCTTACAAGATGTTCTGGTTTTATACCGGCGGGAATCATAGTTTGTTTATTTTGTGGTATGATATAAAAATGCTAAGACTTACAGCGCAACGTGCGCCGCAAGTCTTGTCATTTTTGTATGATATTTAGGTTTTTGTGTATAACTATATATTAAAACACAAATCATGCAAAGCCTAACGAACTACTTAATTTGGCATAAATACGGCAATTTTGTCAGTATTTTTATTGTTTATGTGGAAGTTCAAATCGCCGTCCTAAATGTATCTGGATAAAATCTGCAAAATTTCGATGGGCTTTAAGCGAAATACCAACAAGCCAGTCATTATCCCAGCGATAATCTAACGACCAGCGGTGATAAACTCTATCCATAGCTAAAGCAGGGCGCACCGCATAAACACCAAGCCGTTGCCCAAAGGCAAACCTGCCCATACGAAAATAGTGCCCTAAAGAAATTCCTAACGCCCTATGCCTACCTGTAGCTTCGGCATCAGGTGCCTGTAAATCTGCAAGCATGGCTCTATCTTCTACATACTCGATGCCTATATCAAGCTCTTGTAAACGGTTGATATATTTACCTATCATAAACATCGCACCATAAACAGCCGCCTCGCTATCTTGGCGTGTTTCCTTGTAAGTACCGAAAAGTAGTGCTGTAAGTCTCCAAGTGCGTAAATCCGTAGGCGCAAGGCGTTCTCTTGTTCTTTTTGGAAAAACAACTACCTGCGGTTTGTACTCTATGCCCAAACTCAAAGAGGGGTAATTAATCCCCGCATTAGGTTGCCTTAACGAACCGTTAGAAATGTGGGGAAAACCTGCGTGCAGATTTAAGTTTATTTTTTCGCTTAGATTGTACGTAACCCCAGCAGAAATAAAAATATAAAAACTCAGGGGTAGGCTAAAAAGCAGGTTATCTGGGTTTTTTATAGGGTCGTGAATACGTGTCAGGTAGGAGACTCCCCCGCCAGCACGCAAAGAGGGCATAAGGCGATTTTTATGACTAAAATAAGGCTC
The DNA here is from genome assembly GCA_020832465.1 of Bernardetiaceae bacterium. GTDB lineage: Bacteria > Bacteroidota > Bacteroidia > Cytophagales > Bernardetiaceae > JAFIER01. The sequence goes on along the minus strand of JAFIER010000176.1, from coordinate 14,661 downwards.
TATAAAACCCACTGCCGACCAAGCCGAGCCCAAAACACGTGGATAGTCAAAATTAGAATACTTGAGCATAAGCCCAAGACGTGGGTAGCATTGACAAGCCTCCCATACCGAACGACTATTTAGATGACGAGAAAGATGCAACTCTACACTATAGGGGTTGCCTTGTGTAATAGATGCAAGCCGTTCTGAATGTGTAATTGTATAGCCATAATGCCCTCGCAAACCGATAATCCAAGGATTTTTTGCCACGCTACTGCTATCCCCTACATCGAACTGTGCCCAGAGATTGTACGTTATGCCCGCAAAAAATAGTATAAAAAAAGATAACTTATATATCATTTTGTTGTGCGCTTTATTTTAGATTTATCACAAATAAATATCCTTTTTCAGGGCTGTTATGTTTGCTAAGACGATTTTTTTTTGAATCTTTAAGCAGTGGGATGAGGAATTAGCTATGAAAGTGTGGTATTCTGACTAAAATATGCTAAATTTGATGCAATTAACTCATAAATTGGTAGCATTTTGTGCAAGATTAGCGTTATCATTGTGAGAGAACAAAAATAATAATTACGATTAAAATCTTAGTTTTGGGAAAAACTACATAATATGAAAAAATTAAAATTTATTTTTTGCACGATTGCTATGCTAAGTATTGCGTCCCCACTTTATAGTCAGACGTACTACTATGATGTATTGATTAGAAATAAAAAAAGTGGAAAACTCATTGCGCATCGCAGTGAAGAGCGAGATAAGCAAACAACTTTTAAAATTACTTCGGAGGTCGAAACAAGTATGATTTTTACTATTACAGTGAGTTATATACTCACAAATACTTATATCAATGGCGAGCTTGAAGAGGCTTTTATCGAAAACCTTGTCAATGGGCGCACCGAATCGCATTCCAAGGTAAAAAGAGATAAAAGCGGGCGTTATATTGTCGAATCAGAAGAGGGTAATAATCAATTTAACCAGCCCGTTCATTATAGCATAGCCACGATGTATTTTGTAGAACCTATCAATGAAACACAAATTTTTTCAGAAAAATACGGTGTTTTTTGCCCCCTTACTCAAAATAGTGATGGTTTTTACGTTATTCACTTGCCTAATGGTAACGAAACTCGCTATCGTTATGAACATGGGCAATGCGTAGAAGTCCAGAACGATACAAGATGGGCAAAAGTAAAATTTATACGCCAACAACGCTAAATTTTATCAAAAACTCTACTGCTATGCAAAAATAGACTTAAAAATAACATTTCTTTGAAAAATGTTATTTCTGAGCTAATTTAGCAAAATTGTCGTACACCCCTTAATAATCGTTTAAAGGCTTTTTAGACTTATAAGATACTTCTCTCTTGTTATTTCTAATGCCTAACAAGCCAAAATATAAGATAAATCCATATATTTGTACAAACAGCAAGCACTGCTTATTCTGCACTGCTTGTTAGCCATTACCTTAATCAATGCACATTACTTAATACCGTACTTTAATATGCAAGAACCTACTCAAAAAGTAGCTCTCGATGCCGTACATCGAGAAGCGGGCGCAAAAATGATACCTTTTGCAGGCTTTGAAATGCCTGTTTGGTATGATTCTCAAATTGCAGAACATCATGCCGTGCGTCAAGCAGTTGGTATGTTTGATGTCTCACACATGGGAGAGTTTTTCCTAAGAGGCGAACACGCACTTACACTTATTCAAAAAGTTATTTCTAATGATGCCACAACGCTCTATGATGGCAAAGCCCTTTATGCTTACTTGCCCAATGAAAAGGGTGGTATTGTAGATGACTTACTTGTCTATCGGCTCTCCGAGCAAGAGTATATGCTTGTAGTCAATGCCTCTAATATTGAGAAAGACCTCGCCTGGATTCAAAGCCATAACGAGTGGAACGTCGAAATAGAAGACCGTTCAGCTCACCTGAGCCTTTTTGCCGTGCAAGGCCCCAAAGCTATCGAGGCTTTGCAAAGCCTTACAGATACAGACCTTGCTGCAATTAAATTTTATCACTTTGAGCAAGGCACAATGGCAGGCATAGAAAATGTAATTATTTCAGCCACAGGCTATACAGGAGCAGGAGGGTTTGAACTATATCTTCCTAATGAACAAGCCGAAAAACTATGGCACGCTATTATAAATGCCGGAAAACCTTACGGACTTGTACCCGTAGGACTAGCAGCAAGAGATACACTAAGGCTAGAAAAAGGATACTGCCTTTATGGTAATGATATTGATGAAAATACCTCCCCTATAGAGGCCGGACTTGGCTGGGTTACGAAGTTTAATAAAAACTTTATCAATAGCGAAGCACTCCAAAAACAAAAAGAAGAAGGCGTAGCTCAAAAATTAGTAGGATTCGTCCTCGAAGATAAAGGCATTGCAAGAAAAGACCATGCCATCACTGATGCCGAAGGCAATATTATAGGGCGAGTAACATCAGGCGTACCCTCACCTACATTAGGAAAATCCATAGGACTCGGATATATCAAAAAACCTTTTGATAAAAACGATACCGAAATTTTTATTGCCATAAGACCTAAAAAGCAAGTCAAAGCAAGAGTTACTAAAATTCCTTTTGTTTAGTAACATACTACTAGTGTTGTATCTATTAAATAAATATACAATTTTGTAAATTAAGAATAATATACTTAACTTTGCATTTATGAACAGCCCTAAAATTATTTTGAGTGACTTACAGCGAGAGCTCTTGGATAAAATATATAGACAAAAGACGAGCAGTGCCCGTGATAAGGAACGTGCTGGCATTATCTTAAGTTTGTCCACTGGTGTGAGTAGCCTCAAATTGAGTAAGGACTTGGGTTTGAATAGACACAAAGTCCAACGTTGTCGTTATCATTGGCTCTCTAAATCCTCTATTTTGTCTGCTGCCGAAGAGAAGGCATTATCAGAAAACAAACGACATTTGCTTCATAAGGCCATCTTAGAGGCTTTATCAGATGCACCTCGGAGTGGTTGTCCGAGCAAATTTAGTGCAGAACAATACTGCCAGATTTTGGGTGTAGCCTTAGAAAACCCTTCTGACAGTGGTCATGAGGTTACGCATTGGAGTTTGAATATTTTGAAGCAAGAGGTAGAAAAACGTGGTATTGTAGAGAGCATCAGTCGCGCCCAATTGGGTGCTTTTTTAAAAGGAAGGGGACGTGAAACCTCATAAAGTAGCGCAATGGCTTTATCCCAAGTGCAGTCCTGAGGAATTGGCAGAGGGGAGTAGACGTATTTGTGAGGTGTACAAGGAGGCCGCTACCTTGCAAGAACAAGGCATTAAGACCTTGAGTGTAGATGAGAAAACGGGTATGCAAGCCCTTGAACGTAATGCACCTGACTTGCCCCTTCAAGTGGGCAACCCTGAGAAACATGAAGTGGAATACACCCGACATGGCACACAGTGCTTGATAGCTAATTGGGATGTTGTAGAAGGTAAATGTGTGCATTCTACTATCAGCGATACAAGAACCGAAAAAGATTTTCAAGAGCACATTCAACAAACCATAGAATCCTACGCCGAGGACACTAAATTTCGTTTTGTTGTAGATAATTTGAACACGCATTGCAGCGAAACACTTGTAAAATATGTGGCTGGATTTGAAAATACGACACAAGAGGAATTGGGAAAGAAAGGAAAAAAGGGTATTTTGAAAAACAAAGCTACTCGTACGCTATACCTTCAAAATGCCGCACACAAAATTAGTTTTATTTATACCCCCAAACATTGCTCTTGGCTCAACCAAATAGAAATATTTTTCGGTATTTTACACAAAAAAGTAATCAAAAGAGGTAATTTTACCTCTAAAGAAGACCTCAAAAACAAAGTAGAAAAATTTATTGCCTATTTCAATGAAACTATGGCAAAGCCATTTAAGTGGACTTATGGGGGAAAACCTTGTAAATTTTGAATTGTACAGATATTTAATGAACGCAACACTAGACATTCTCCTTCCAGCAATAACATGTCTCAAAGAAATGTTATTGTTATATGGAAAATGTCTAGTAGTTATAAAAATTATCTAACAAGGATACGATAGATTAGAAGCAGTGTCCGTCAATAGTATAATTATTGCTCATTTCAATGCTGAATCTAACTTGCAATTCTCCACATTTAACTTCGCAGTTATATGCTTAGACAGCTTTATTTTGTATGGTGTGTTTTTTGGCTTGTCATTATTTTTGTTTTGATTTTTCCATTTTTTGTAGTTTTTATACAAAGAAAATCATGGCATAAATATAGCCATTATTTGTATCAAATATGGGCTTGGATATTTTTTCCAATAATTGGTGTACGTGTACATTGCGAGCAATTATTTGATTGGGATTCGAGTAAGCAGTATATTTTTTGTCCGAATCATACTTCTTTTATAGACATTGCGCTTATGGTTATGTGTGTGCCGAGTTTTGCTGTATTTGTGGGTACGGCTGGCTTGGCAAAAATTCCACTTTTTGGTTATCATTTTGTCAAGTTACATATTCCTGTGAATCGTCGCCATGCGGGGAGTAGAGCGCAGACTTATACGCATATTTGTCGTAAAATTGATGAGGGTCATAATTTGATTATTTTTCCAGAGGGGGGCATACGCACTCAAAATCCACCTGATTTGGTATCCTTTAAAAATGGTGCGTTTAAAGCAGCTATTGAAAAGCAAATTGATATTGTGCCTGTAAGTATTCTCAATAGTTGGAAACTATTACCTGATAAGAAGCCATTTTATTTTTATCGCCACGACTGCCGGCTTATTTTTCATAAAGCAATAAGTACGAAGGGTAAGTCATTGAAAGATATGGAGGCTATTTCGCAGCAAACTTATGAGGCTATCAAAAGCCGTCTTCCTCACAGCGATACAAAGAAGCCTTAGCCCTCTATTTCTTGGGTAATGATAGGGAGGGCTAAGGCTTTATTATTTATTAGCTAAAAATAAGTTTAGATTTTACTGTACCTGACTTGACTGTACTAGTTTCGCATCTTAGGTATCAAAATTTAGCCTCTACATTTTTTATGATTGCTGTTTACTAGACTCAGGCGTAAAAAATGTAGAGACTAAATCGCAACTTGAGGCTTCTCCAACTAGCTCGAAGCTCGATTCTAACCATTTTCCAGCCATATCTCTTCCAATGTCTCTAAGACTTTGCAAGAAGTTCCAGTTAGCATTTAGCTTAGAAGTAGCGCCGAGTTTGGCTAAGACCTTCTCTGGATTGATATTATGGATATACAAATCTTTGAATTTGCCGTCGATATTAAGTCCTTTGGCAAGCATCTCCCTAACAAGTTTAATTTGGCGCATATCGTGCATGAGGCTCGAGTTGAATGAAAGTTCATTGATTCTATCTCTGATTTCTTCAACTGTACGCGGTACGTGTTCTACCCTTATAGGATTGATTTGCACGATAAGGATATCGGGCGTATTCGTGTTATCGATAAGTGGATATAAGGGTGGATTGCCCATATACCCGCCGTCCCAATAAGCTTCACCATCTATTTCTACGGCTTTAAAAAGAAAAGGCAAGCAAGCAGAGGCGAGTACGGCATCGGCAGTCATATTTTCTTTTTTAAAAACACGCGCTTGCCCTGTGCGCACGTTCGTAGCCCCTACAAAGAGGTTAATTCCTTCTTTATCTTTTCGCAGTGCTTCAAAATCTACCAATTCGAGGAGAATATCTTTCAAAGGGTTGATATTCATAGGATTGAACTGATAGGGGGAGAAAAACATAGTAAAAAAGTCTAAAAAAAGATGACTTGGGATAAGGTTTTGTCTTTTTTTGACATCGAGAGGATTGGTTTGAAATAGCGAAAAATATTGACGCTGTGAGGCGAGTTTCCAAAACTTATGAAGCATATCTATCGCACCTTGCCGTCCGTTTTGTTGCCAACCATAGGTGAGCATAAGTGCATTCATTGCGCCCGCACTTGTGCCACATACACCATCAAACTCGAGGCGTTCATCTTCTAAAAGCCGTTCGAGGACACCCCAAGTAAATGCGCCATGTGCGCCACCGCCTTGCAGTGCGAGGTCCAAACGCTTTGGTTTTGTTTGTGATTTGAGCATAATAAATTAAAATTGGGTCTTGATAAAAAACAAAGAATAAGCGCGTGTGTGTGTGTGTGTGCTATGTATTTACTTTTGGTAGAGGTGGATAGACTATTTTTAGTATTTTAATTCATACTATGAGACATTTACCAGCTAAGAAATAACATTTCTAAGCTCATTTTTCCATAGCGTGGGGCAAAGCCCACGTTATAGAAAAATGCCTAATAGTATGATTTTAATTAGTATTTAGCCATAGGATTTCTTTGAAAAATCCTATGGCTAAATGGCAAAAAGCTATGCTTTTTGTATTTCAAAAGAACGAAGTTCGCTATCTGCTTTAAAAGTACCTTTGTTAAATTGGGTAATGAATTTTTCAATAACAGCATCGGTTACTTCTTTGACGTTCAAACAAATATCCATACCGATACCATACTCGACAGTTTCGTCAAAGTTGATGTATTCATTGACTTCTATACTTTTTTCTTTTTGTATTTCTTTCAACATTTTGTTGAAATACGCCATAGCTTCCTCGTTATCGGCATGCGACTCGAGGTCGAAGTCTTCAAACTCTTCATCAGTTCGTGCTTCGGCTTCTTCGTATAGCTCCATTTCATACTCGATGCGAAGGGTATAAAGGCAGGCATCAAAAATGACAGCTTTGCCTTTGTACTCACCTACAAAATAAAAACATACCGATTCGTCGGTGTTTTCTATTTCGTCATTAAGAATAAACGATTTACCACTCTTTTGACAGCGGTCACGCAATGCCTGTATGGCTTCAGATGTAAGTCCTTGATTCATATAAAAATAATGAAACTTTAAAAATGCTACATAGAATTGAAAAACTAAACGCAAAAAAGGTGCATAATCATACAAACCTAAAAGCAATAATGCGCACTCGTATGATTCTTTACTAACTCAAATATAAAGTGCAAACGCAAAAACTTGAATTTAGTTTAAATTTATCACAAAAACAAAGATAATACATTCGCACTGCTATTGCAAATACTTACCCATAGAAATTTACCTTCTTTATCGTAAATTTAAATCATTTAACGTATATCGCAAATAAAAAGAAGCGCAAAACACAGTAAACAGTATTTTATTCTGTATTTAACGCACTTACAGCACAAATAACGATACTTTAGTTTTGTAGTTTAGCGATACACCTACTACAATACATTTGCCCATCAGCACTAATAGTGTTCTTCTCACTATTAGTGCTGAGCCCGTTTTTCTATAGTTTAGGGTTTAAAATGCTACGCTATGGAAATCTAGGATGAGATGAGCTACCTACAAATTGATCTAAAAATCAAAACCAAAGCTTAGGTAATAATGCGGTCCTGTATGCAATCCGTCTTCTAACCCCCAAGCGACGTCGAGTTTTGTAAAATAGTTAAATACGCTACTTCTCAAACCTAAACCATATCCGATAAGAAAAGGATCTTTATAGTTAGATACTTTGGCAAAAAAAGCATTATTATCATCAAAAAAAGTTGTATTTATAGAGTTTTCACGGCTAAAAGGGCTTGCACCTGTCCATGCTGAACCAATATCTGTAAAAGCCACAATTTGAAAGTTTTGTAAAAAGCGTGAGCGTAGATTATTTGCTTCTGCAATAGCTTGCACAATAGGCATGCGCACTTCAAAATTGATAAGCATAAAATCGCTCCCCGAGAGCTTATTAAAATCAAAACCACGCATAGGTGTAGCGTATTGCATAAAAAGATAACCGCTGTAATCATTAGCAAAAGAAGCGGGGTCGTTAGTATTCAGAAAAAATGGATCTTCTTGCGAAAGCGTATTAAGCTCGGGCGCACGTTGGAATATCCAATTATCTACTCCGCCTAAGCGATATACAGAACCGCCAGCACCAAAAAATTTGCCATAAGCAAAGCGCGTAGCTATAGTAAAAAGCGAATTTAGGCGTACATAATGCCGTGCATCGAGCATTAAATTTCCAAAACTCTGCGCAGGGCTATTCACTCCTACATAACTATCTAAAGATGCCTTAAAACGCGTACCTACAGGCATATTCGGACCGCTCATGAAGCTGTTATCAAATACAAAATTAATTGAAGCACCGCTATAAGAACGCACAACATCTTCGTGAGCCAAAACTGCTGGGTCTATATCCGTAACATTAAATCTTGTCTGCGCTAAAAAAGGAGATGCGGATAGGCGCGTCGTAATATTAAATGGATAGGATACCGTACCGCTTATTTTATTTATTGTGTATTGCTGTGTAAAAGTAGGCGTAGCAATGCTATAGCCCTGTCTATCAAAGCGCAACTTATAATCAAAGCGATTTGTAAGATAGCTATACTCACCGAAGAGCATGCCATCTGTAAAATTGATAAAATTAGGCAAGAAAATACCTAAATCAATTTTGTGGTTCTCAAGTGCATCGGTCATATTGACTTGCCCGAGCAGTCCGAAATTGCGCAAAGGATCGCTATAAAGCGATACAATGGTTTCACTTTGTGCAAAAAGACTGCGATAGGATTGCGGGCCTTGCCATATTAACTCATTGCTTTGTGCTTGTTTGGCAAAGCGGTCATAATCTTTGAGCAATCTTTTGCGCTTGGGCTTATCGGTTTTCTCATCGGTATCAAACTCATAGTTGTCCGTATCTATTTTATCTTTTTTGTTCTCCTGCTCACTTGCCTTTTTTTCTTTTTCGATATCTTCCTTGGCTTGCTGACGGATTTCTTGCACGTTACGACTATCTTTGAGTTGTTTTAAAGGCGTTTTTCCTGTAAAAATACTCACTTCGGTATCAAAAGAAGGCAAATGAAACCATTGGTATCTTTGTATGTAACGACTTTGAAGTAGCAAATCGCCCCCGCTGAACTGATAATTTTTGATACTTCTATCTAAATTACTTATCTGCACACTGCTTTTTTTCTCCAAATTTAACTTATACAAATGCTTAATTCCTAAATTATCACTGAGGTACAGCATAGATTCTGTATCTAAGGCTTGCGCGTGCAAGTCATTCCCCGTAGTATTAGTAAGTTGCTCAAAGGCACTAGGCTTAGCGGGGTCGTATAAAAAGAGGTTAAAAAGTCCTTTTTTGTGCTTATTTTTGCTACTCTGCTCCTCTGATATACGGCGATTAGAGCTAAACACAATCTTATCACTTTGTGCTACAAAAGTAGGGTATATATTGTCGTACTCGTCATCAGTAATTTGTTGCAGGCGATTGGCATAGATAGAAAAGAGGTAAATATCTGCTTGCAATTTGCGCTCTGCACTCAAAACCAACTGCCTACCATTGCTATGAAAGGCAATATGTTGCACGTTTTGAAAATCAGGAAAAGGCATTTTTTCTGTTTTTTCAGTATCTATACTGTAAATATCTAACTCAAAAACCTCCTTAGGGTGAGTTACAATTGCCAAATGCTTATCATCTTGCCAAGCGATAAGCGGTAGGTTATGATTTGTTTTTTGGTTGATGACATATAAGCCACTTTTCAAAACTATTTTTTCTTTGCCATTACTTAGATTTTTTACAACCACACGATACCGCCCAAAGCGATGACGGCTATAGGCTAAAAATTTTTTATCGGGACTTAAAACCGCATTATCGTATTGAAATTTTTTGTACTGGGATATGATTATTTCATCTTTATGGGGTTGCCTATAGAGCTCTTTCTGCAAACTAAGTTGCTGTACAATATAAAAATCTTCCCACCTTTTGATAAACTGATCATACTCCAAACCAATCGTATTCTCAATGCTATGCTGTTCGTTGCGCAGTATGCGTGTGAGATTAAGCACATTCGACATGACATTGATTCCATACCTTTCCACCATAAAATGCCAAACAGACTTACCAAGAAGTTCGGCTTCTTTATCTGTAAAATAATTCCACTTGAGTAGCTCGGGGCGGTGCAAATTGATGCGTATAAAATCGTCCATCTCGGCATTAGCCCCATCTGCAATATAAGCCGCTGCACCAGCAATAAACCACTCCGGAAGATTGAGCAAATAACTGCTTTGCAATACTTCTTTAAAATTTCCACCATACATCATCTCATAAAGTAATGCACTTGTAATTTCTCGAATAAGCTCACGCCTAAAGCTCTCCCTACTACCCGTAAAAGCAATTTCTAATACCGATTTGGCAAAATTTGTCTGCCCACCGATTTTAAAATCTTGGGTGCGAATGCCCAAATTGCTCTGCTGTAGCTCCTCCGTAGTGCGATAAACAAAAATCTGCAAACGGCTATAAGGAGAAAAACCTATTAAATCGCGAATACGGCGAAACTCAGACTCTGCTATCTCCGCTGTAATCCTCGCTAAATCATCGTGTTTGTCGTAAAAATAAATACTGAAATTTGCCGTAGAGTAGTACTCCCATTCAAACTCCCGATATTGCACCCTATTTTTTCCAAAACGGTCTTTTTCGCTCGGAAAAATCTGTGCTTCAAGCCATATACTCTGACCGATAAGCAAATAAAAAAGCAGCAGCCCCAACCCAAAAGTACGCAAAGCACCCCGAGAAATAAACTGAATAATATCCCAAGAAAAGATTTGATGACTCATCATTCTGATACGCATATTTTTGTTTTTTGGATATAAATAAATTCGCATAACTGCGATGCCAAAAAATTGATAAATCCCCCTGTTAAAAATTTAGGCTCTAAAAGCGAAAATATCATTTTTTTTTGAGTTTGTAAGGCAAAAATAACAAGAATTTTTGGCTTTCTGTTTTTTTACGTTTTTATGACAAAAATCATTCTTTGTTCCATAAATTCTTAAAACAGACTTAGAACCACCCAAAAAGCTATTTTTAAGGACGCTTAACCCTCCGTGAAATCTTAGACAAGACTTTGCAAATCCTCAAAAAGTTGCAGACTACAAAATTCTATTTTATTTTTGTGATACATAAATCGCAACTTTTGTATAAGCCCGTTCGTTTACTACGAATATATCACAATAAAACAAATCTATATGTATTGGTTTAATAAATTCAAAATTATTATTTTCGGAGTTTTTATCGGCGGGATAGCTGGTTATTTATATTGGCATCAGATTGGTTGTGATGCGGGCTGTGCTATTAGCTCAATTTGGTATCGCTCTTCGGCTTATGGCATGCTTATGGGCGGTCTGCTCGGCTCAATGATTCAGGATATGATGCGTAAGAAAAAAGAACAAGAAGAGGAATTTTAACGTTATCATCACAACAAGCGTATTTAGAAATTAGCACTCACAGCGATGCCTGAAATATCAGTGATAATTTCTACATATCGATGGTCTCCACGCGCTTTTTTCTATAGCGAAGGGTTTGTAAATAAATACTATGGTATGGAAAATGTGTAGCAAAGTATTGCACTACAATTAAATTTGTAATGAAAATTCACAATCTCACAAAAATAATCTTAATAAATTACGATAAATTATGGCACTAATAGGACTTTTTTACGGTACGGATACGGGAAATACAGAAAATGTATCCAATAAAATCGTCGAAATGCTCGGCGAAGAAAATGTAGATATTTTCAACTTTGGTGAAACAGAAGCCGAAGCCGTAGCCCCTTACGATTTTTTACTCTTTGGCGCACCCACTTGGTATGATGGTGAGTTGCAAAGCGATTGGGAAGAAATACTTCCTAAATTTGAAGAAATAGATTTTACAGGTAAAAAAATTGCCATATATGGCTTAGGAGACCAATGGGGATACGGTGAATGGTTTTGCGATGCCATTGGTATGATTGCAGAAGTCATCGAAAAGAAAGGCGGTACTATCGTCGGGCATTGGGCATTAGATGGATACGACTATGAAGCCTCAAAGGGTGAAAGAGACGGTAAATTCCTCGGACTACCCATTGATGAAGATAATCAACCCGAACTTACAGACGAAAGACTTGCCACTTGGATTCCGCAAGTGCTTGCAGAGTTCGGTATGGAAGTAGAAGCATAACGCATACTAATAAAAAATAGCATTAGAACTAACAGTTTTCCGAAAACTGTTAGTTCTTGATGCGCTTCCTATCAAAAACTAAGCTTTTTATGTATCAAAACGAATGGTTTAACAAACTGCTAAGGCAGTCTATTTTTATTTTTGTACTTTTCAATGCTACTTTTGCGCGTTGCCCACAAGTAGATGAAAACTGCGACACATGCCAAGATGCCTACAAAATTCAAAAAATAGGCAGGCTTCCCGATGTCGTAGACGAATCATCAGGATTGGCTAAAGTAAAAAATATTGTTTATACGCATAATGATAGCGGTGGTGAACCAAAATTATTTGCACTCGACCCCGAAAATAAGTATGCCCTAAAAGAAGATATTAGCATTCCGAATGCTAAAAATAAAGATTGGGAAGAACTTGCACAAAAAGGAGATACTATTTTTATTGGCGACTTTGGCAACAATAAAAACAAACGGCAAAATCTCCGAATTTATATCTATGATAGCCAAAAAAGACAAACACAAGGAGAAATTAAATTTTACTATCCAGACCAACAAGCATTTCCACCTGAAAAAAAAGATAGAAATTTTGATTGTGAAGCCTTCTTTTATGCCCGAAACAACCTGTATTTGTTTTCTAAAAACAGAGGCAGTAGCGATTTTGTTAAAATCTACAGACTGCCCGCTTATGCTGGAAACTACGAAGCCCAACTTTTGGATAGCATTCAAGTGAAGGGACAGGTTACGGCAGCAGATATCTCGCCTGATGGTAAAATGATTGCACTGCTTACTTATGGTATGGTTTTGTTTTATCAGGTTGATTTTGACGAACAAAATATACCTACATTACGTGCTGATGGCTGTTGTCGTTTTTTACGTGCCGAGCAGTCGGAGGCAATACTCTTTTTAGATAATCATAACCTACTGATTACAAACGAACAAGGCAATATTTTTACTATGTTTAGGGGATAGCCTGCGCAAGCAAACAAAAATGTAAGTTTGCTTAATCGAGTAAAACCCACGATTTTAATCGTGGGAGTTTCAGAAATCTTATGGCTACAGACAAGGTTTAGGTTTTAGGCATCGAGCTGTTCTTGTAAGAGTTTGCTCGTAACTTTGGGGTCGGCTTTACCTTTGGTTTGTTTCATGACTTCACCCATAAACATACCCAAAAGTCCTTTTTTCCCACTCTTATAAGCCGCAACTTTATCCGGATATTGTGCCAAAACTTCGGTAATAATCGGCAAGATATTGTCTTGGTTGCTGTCTTGAATAATATCGAGCTTTTTTGCCATATCGAGTGCTGATATTTCAGGCGACTCGAGCAAGGCGGGGAATAAATCCTGCGCTGCTTTTGCAAAACTAATTTGATTAGATTCTACCAGAGCGATTAGTTCTGCCATGCGTTTTGTGCTAAGCGGAAAATCTTGCATCGGGAGTGTGCGTTCGTTGAGGTAGGACTTTACAGGACCCATAATCCAGTTAGAAGCCGCTTTAAAAGCAGTAGTTTGGCTACAAAGGGCTTCAAAATAAAGGGCTGTATCTTTGTCATCAATCAAAACTTTGGCATCATACTCGGGCAGTCCGAAGGTTTGCATAAATTTGGCTTTTAGCTCATTAGGCAAAGAAGGCATTTGGGCGCGCACGCTCTCGATATACTCATCTGTAACGACAACGGGCTGTAAATCAGGCTCGGGGAAATAGCGATAGTCATTAAGGGTTTCTTTCGTACGCATCGCATAGGTCTCGCCTGTAGTGGCATCAAACATACGGGTTTCACCTTTTACAGTACCTTGATTTTCATAAATCTCGATTTGACGCAAAGCCTCAAACTCTATAGCACGCTGTACGTTGCGAATAGAGTTCATATTTTTGATTTCATTGCGTGTGCGAAGTGTTGTTTCTCCTTTTTTACGTACCGAAACATTGGCATCGCATCGCATAGAACCCTCTTCCATATTGCCGTCACAAATATTAAGATAGCGCACCAAACGGCGAATTTCGGTAAGATAAGCATACGCCTCTTCGCCCGAGCGCATCTCTGGCTCACTGACAATTTCTATCAAAGGCACACCAGCGCGGTTCAAATCTACTAAGGTATCGGTTTCCTCTGCTAAGTGAAGCGATTTACCCGCATCTTCTTCCATGTGAATGCGTGTAATATTGATTGTTTTGGCAGTCCCATCGGGAAGTTCGATAGCAATTTTGCCACCCCAGCAGATGGGAGTTTTGTCTTGTGTAATTTGGTAGCCTTTGGGAAGGTCGGGATAAAAATAGTTTTTGCGGTCAAAAATATTATAGCGTGTAATTTTTGAACCACAGGCAAGTCCCATTAAAATGGCATATTCTAAAACTTTTTTATTAAAACGAGGGAGCGTACCGGGGTGTCCAAGTGTGAGCACACTGATATTCGTATTAGGCATCTGCCCGTATTCTGTTGAATCCGTAGCATAAGCCTTACTTTGGGTAAGCATTTGCGCATGGACTTCCAAACCGACTATAATCTCATACCTATTGCGAATCTCTTCTGTTATCATTATTATTTCTACTAAAATTTGGGAATACCCACGCTATAATGTAAAAACTTTTTTTAGCGTAAGCAAATATTTTTTCAAAACAAAATTACAAAAAAAAATCTAACTCTCGCATTTTTAATAGGCTTAGCTTGTAAAAAAAAGTTTTTTTTTGGGGGGGGGGGGTGTG
>JAFIER010000171.1 GCA_020832465.1 Bernardetiaceae bacterium | reverse complement strand
TAAAATCATTACAGTGCCTATGTGTAGTATTTTTTTTTGTTTTACTCTGTTATTACCTAAGTCTTCTAAACTGTAAGTAGAAAACAAGAAAATGACAATTGACACGATCATACCAATAAATACCCTATCTTTTATAATATTGGCTGTGGAGATGAGAAAAAACAAGCTACATAACAATAAAAAAATTGAAAACAGTAACTCGATAAATATTTTATTTTTTATTGCAAAAAATAAAGCGACTAATGCTGTGATAGAAATCGGTATAGAATAGTGGGGAAAATAGTATATCAGTGTATATAAAAAGTCTTTTATTGCTTTTATTATAGGTATAGCTGGGGTTGCTTTTCGCATGCTCTGAATGACTTCTAAATTCATTGAAGAGGTCGGATAGACGTACCAAGTAAACAACTTAACATCCTCTTTCGTAACATGAGGATGTTTGTCGATTACAAAATTTACATCTAATTGCGAGTCTAAAATTTGCCTATTATCATACCTATTAAGTTTTCCTCTTAGTTTATTGTACTCAGTAAAGTACTCCCAATCATCACCTTGATGTTGAATTTTATCAACGGAAAAAGCAAAAATAAGTAACAAAGCCGCAGTGCCATAAAGCAAGTAGTTTTTCTTTATGGCTAATGATTTATAAAAAAAAGGTACAACTAATAAACTAGTAACAGCCCAAGCCTCAAAACGCACGCAAAATCCCCATAAAATAAATAAAACAGCTATAATACCAAAAAATATATACAGCTTATCTGGAAATTGATAGTTCGTAATTGTATAATATGCTAATAAATATCCTGCAATTGATAAACTAAATGCAACGGTAGTAAATTGTAGCTCCAAAGCAAATAAAACAATAAAGAGCAATACAGTTATTATTTTTAAACTTTTAATAACCCTATTTTCTTTTTGCTGGATGAATACAAATAACAAAACTGCAAGCGAAGATGCATAACACATAACGTGATGTACACTGTACCATTCTACACTCGGCAAATAAGTATAGGCTTGCGAAAGTATATATCCAATTAAAAAATTGATAAATATTAGATAAGGCTCAGGCTCTCCTGTTATTTTACCAGAACTAATCAACAACATAACAACATCATCATTTACAGCAAAACGAGCAGGAATATAAGGATACAATATTAAAAATACTGAATTGCAAATAATAAGAAGTAGCGCAAAGGTCTTGATATGCTTACTCATAAGATTTAATAAAAAAATTAAAATTTTTGTACAGAAATAATTACACTTCTTCTCCAACATGGTATTTGGGACGGGATTTAGACTCTAAAAATATTCGTCCTAAATACTCGCCTATAATGCCCAAAAATATAAAATTGATACCAAAAAGGAAAAGAATTAACACGACAATCGAAGTCCACCCCGAGGCAACTTCTCCAAAAATACGCCGAATAATAAGAACAATGCTTATGATAAAACTTATCACAGCAATACTCAAACCCGTATAAGTAGCAAGTCTGATAGGAAACATCGAATAAGAAAATATTCTATCAAATGCCATTTTAAGCATTTTATTCAAGTTGTAGCCACTCTCACCAGCCAAACGGGAGTCTCTATGTAACTTTACAGGTACATATTTAAATCCGATCCAATACATCAAACTAATACTCGTGGCTGTTTTTTCTTTGTATTTGCTTATTTCCTCTACTACTTTTCTTTTAATCACACGAAATACACCGAGATTGGTCTCGTGCTTCGTAGAAGTAATCCGCTGTACAGTAAGATTGAAAGCCTTAGATAATAATTTTTTGATCGTAGTATCCTGCCTGCTTTCCCATTGTGCAATAGCCATGTAAGCACCCTCCGTAGAAAGTAACTCCTCCGTGAGTTTAGGAATATCTTCTGGTTTATCTTGTAAGTCAGAATCCATAATTACGATAAGCTCATACAGACTATGGTCTAAGCCAGCTGCAATAGCATTTTGTTGTCCTACATTCTGCACCAAATTAAGCCCCCTTATATGCGAATACGAAGCCTGAGCTTCCAATACGCACTGCCATGTATTATCGCGACTCCCATCATTGACAAAAATAATTTCATAGGTTGTAAATGTAGTTTCTAATACCGGACATAGCCTTTCGCAAAGAGGTAGAACCACTTTTTCGTCATAATACAATGGCACTACAACCGAACATGTTTTATCAAATTGAGGCATAGTTTTTAATATCAATTATATCCTGAAATATACATGGATTTTGACACTTTGAAGTTTAAGCCTAATGCCGAGAAGGTTTTAAATCAGAAAACAAACTCAACACACCACCCACACAAGCAGGGATTCCCATAAGAATTACAAAATAAAGAACGGAAACCATAACCGACCACTCTACTGATACGCCCACAAATCCGTAAAAAAACGCATAAGCCCCCTCTCGCAAACCAAATCCATTGATAGAAATAGGCAAAAGAGAAAGTATTTGAATAATAGGCATAAATAAAAAATGCGTAAGCAAATCTGTTTGTATGCCAAAAGATAAGAAAAGCAAATATACTAAAATTATGTTAGATATTTGTAATGCGGCGATTAATGGGAGTGAGTAAAAGATTTTTTTGTTTTTTCGTAGTTTAGTGATGCTTATTAAAAGTGCATCAACATACTGAAATACACTTTTTAGCCATTTTAGTTTGCGAAATGGCTTAGAAAAAAAGTAATACCAAGTAGGTACGAAAATCAATAAAAGTACCGTAGCTATACTGCCCAAAGTCAGCAAAACAGGCAACCATATCTGACTTAAAATCTGATTATCAACGACAAATAACGATACAATAGCTATACATACCAAAACCAAAATACCCAATATTCGCTCCATAAGTATAGCAGCACCAGCCCTACCCAAAAGCTCACGATGTCTTTTTTCTATAAAATAAATACGCAAACCATCTAAGCCATTAGAAGAAGGTAATAAAAAACCATAGAAAAAAGACAAATAAGTAATGCGCATTAAATCCATAAAGCACTCTTGAATACCCACTACAGACAAGAATATTTTTGTCCGACTATTGACTATCAAAGGATTCAATATATTCGGAAGCAAAACAGCCAAGAGCAATATCAAAATATCTACCTGAGACCAATCTAAAGCCGCTAAATTAAAGTCTAAAACATAGTAAATACCTATGAAGAGCAAAATCGTCACAAAAACTCTCAGATATTTAAGCATAAAGTTGTTCAATAAAAACTGTTTTTTCGGCTTCTTATTTTTTTAGTTATCAATTTATGATAACCATTTTGCTTGTCTCAGTAAACGTGCTGGATTCCCCGCCCAAAGTTCATTAGCGGGTAAATTTTTGGTTAGAACTGCTCCCATTGCCAACATGGAGTTTTCACCGATACTGAGATACTCACGAATGCAAGCTTTTAGCCCGACAGAAGCACCTCTTTTTATATGAATACAAGAGCCTACACTTGCACCAGCTGTAATTGAAACATGATCTTCTATTACATTATCGTGCCCTATTGTCGTTCCTGGTCTTATAATGCAATTTAAGCCAAGTTTTGTATTCGAGGTTATTGACACATTAGCCATGATAAACACACCATGTGCAAGCTCTACATTAGGTGCTATATAAGCTGTAGGATGTACAAAAGTAACTAATTGATCGTGAGGGATATTTAAAGATTCAAACAGCCGAATACGATTAGGCTGGTCATCAAATTTGTATATAGAATATACAAAATGATAGCCTTGCTTGACAAATTTAGGCACATCATCAAGCCCCCCTAATACAGGCTTATCTCCGATATGGGCTTGTTGGTCTCTATCATTAATGAAACCAACAAACTCATATTCCATATCACCACGTTTATTAGCATCCACAATAGTATCACCGAGCACTGAACCACTACCCTGTCCACCAATAATAAGCACTTGCTTCTTTTTTTGTATCATTAAGAATTCTTTTTAAATAATTTTGCAGGATTGCCAAACCATATTTCGTTTTCCCCTACATTATCTCTTACCTGAGAACATGCTCCAATTATTGAATTTTTTCCTATTGAAAAACCAGGCATTAATGTAACATTGGCTCCAATTAATACATTATCTCCTATTTCGCCTACTGTTTTTTTACTACCATCCTTTAAATCAGGAGTATCTGTAAGAAAAAAACTATATTTTATTGTAACATTACTACCTACTTTAGCATTAGCAGAAATTGTACATCTACTACCAAAACCAGTATTATCTCCAATTTCAACATTTTCTCTTATCTCGCAGTAAGCTGTAAATTTACAGTTTTTACCAATCTTTGCATTTTTTCTAATAATGCAGAACGGACCTATTGAGGTATTGTCTCCAATATAAGCACCATCCTCAATTAACGCTAATGGATGAATTGAAACATTTTTTCCGATTTTTGCTTTGTCAGAAATCATAATTAAATTTGTTTTTATAAAAAAATACGTTTAAACCTCTAAATTCCAAATATAGTTTTTTATATCGTCCCATGCAAGATTTGCAATCATGTCTACAATAGAAACGCCTTGTTCGAAGGGTTCAGATAACTGAGAATAAGTCGGATATTCTGGATATGATTTAAATGCTAAGGTAATACCTCTGTCTTCGAGACGTTGCTCTTCTCCTGTAAGATATATTTTTGCCGCCTGTCCTGAGATATAGGTTTTGGCTTCCAAACTCACGAGAATATTAAGCAAACGCTGGACTCTATCAGCATCCATATCAAACTCCCTTGCATCTCTAAAAACAGTTTTGCAACCTATGTTTTTGCTAATTTTCTCAATTAAATAGCGGTTGAGCGCAGATAAGCTCGTCCATGTTTTTTCTTGCAAATAATCAGTCATAAGCTCCTCGAGCTGTTGAAAATAGGGTGCATTTTTATATCCCAAATAAAGACTTTTTAAATGTTGCTGTTGCCATTTCTTATCCTTTATCTCTACCTCGTCAATAGCATAGCGGGTAGCTTTTGACGGAATCGGAATTGTAAGCCACTGCTTTCCATTTTTTGTATAAATTTGATTTCTATTGCGCCAATCATTTTTAGTGTATTGCACACAATCGTAAAAAACAAATACATCAGCCTCCTGAACTAAATCAAAATAGCCTTTCCAAGGTATGTAGTTAGATTGTAAAATAACAACTTTTTTAGTCATAAATACCTTTGTCTTTTTTATTCAACATTCCCACAAACCTACAAAAAAAAATCAAAATTCTATTCTCTTAGGATTTATTTTTTAATAAAATACCCTTTGAGCGAGAGTCCTGTTCGGGAGAGTGTAAGTAGTGCATTCGCTGTTTTTTTTGCAAACTCTAAAATTGGATTGCCCTCTATGGCTTGCCTTACTTTCTCGTCCGATGATTCAGGATTGAAAGCATCTTTGTATTTTTTCTTTTCAGAAGTCGGTTTGGGGGCTTGTGGTTTGGGTTTCTGTGTTTCTTTTTTCTTGCGGCTATGCGCCAACCTCGTAAAGCTAAATCCCGTAGTGAGTACTTTTTGGGTTTTGAATCCTGTATTTTGAAAGAGCTTTTTGAGGGTACTGACCGTAAAATACCCCAGATGCTCGGGATAGTGAATGACATTAAAATCGGCTTTGAGATAATAGCGCATCAAAGAGTCAAAATTGGGTGTCGTGCAGTAAAAAAGTCCATTTTTTCGGAGTAGATTATGGATTTGCTGCGCATCCTGCTTCGGATAATTGATATGTTCGAGCACCTCAAAAGAAGTAACAATATCAAAACTCTCGGGCTCGAAAAGGCTACTATCGAGCTGCCCCTCTTGCATCGAGATGCCTTTTTGCCTACAAATTTCGGCAGCTTCTTTCGAAAACTCTACACCGTGCACCTCCCAGCCGCGCTCCTTGGCTACACTCAAAAAATGCCCCACGCCACAGCCTACATCTAAAATGCGATTGTGCTTGCGATACGGCTCAAACTCATCGAGCAAGGCGTGATAACGCTTTATCGTTATAGGCGAAAGAAAATGCTCCGCCCCATAATTTTTGTAGTATTTCTCAAGCTCCTCTATCGTCGGAATGCGCTTTATAAATACAAAATTACAATCCTGACACTGGCAGAGATAATGTCGCTCATAAGATTTTAAATCTTTGAGTTTTTTGCTCTCACAGAGCAAACAGCTTTCATGTTGTTGCATAGAATATTAAATGCAAAGTAGTAGTAGTAGTAGTAGTATTAGTAGTAGAGAAATAGAAACTAAGGCACACAAATTAAGTGCCCACCTCTAAATAGTTTAAATTATTAACGTTTGCCGCCTTTCATGCAAACTAAATTTATGCGCACAATTCGCCCGCACAGTTTTGACAACGCTTTTGAGTAGTATCAAAAATTTCAACCCCTAAAATTACGCAAAAAAAATGAGTCTTCATAACTGGAGTGGCGCACAAAGCCTCAAAAATAGCTCTCATCAAATAAAACCCGCGATTTTAATCGTGGGGGACTTCATACACCAATCGCAAAGAAACCTTTGCCTAAGAGTATTTGTTTGTATGGATAGTTTCCCTCGCCGTGTTTGGTATCCGCACTTTGCCGTGTTTGGTGTCCGCACCAAACACCCACTCACATCTTGCGGAGTAAAACCCACGATTTTAATCGTGAGGAACTTTGCGGACTAAGCTTTGCCGTTGTTTTTTTATCATATCCAACTTTTTTATTTTATGCAAACACTCAATCCCGAAAAACTTTATACGTATAGCGACTACCTCACGTGGCAACTCGATGAGTATGTCGAGCTTATCAAAGGTAAAATATGGAAAATGTCGCCTGCGCCAAGTATGCGGCATCAACGCATTTCGGGCGAAATGCACCGACAGATTAGCAATTTTTTTCACCGTCAGCCCTGTCAGGTTTTCGCTGCCCCCTTTGATGTGCGTTTTCCGAAGCAGCAAGCCGATGATAATGATAAAATTTATACCGTTTTGCAACCCGATTTGTGTGTAATCTGCGACAGAAATAAGCTCGATGAGCGAGGCTGTGTGGGCGCACCCGATTGGGTTATAGAAATTTTGTCTTTGGGCAACTCGGAACGAGAGATGAAGCATAAGTTCGAGATTTATGAAGAGAGTGGAGTACGTGAGTATTGGATTCTGGATCCCCATCAAGAGAGCGTTTTGGCTTATGTATTGGAAGAGGGCAAGTTTGTATGCCGTCGCGCACCGATGATAAAGGGTGAGACCGTCTCGCCTACGATTTTTCCCGAGCTTACGCTGGATTTGGGTTTTGTATTTGAGACGATTTAATCGCTAAATTTTTTTAGAAATAACATTTCTGGCAGAAATGTTATTTCTAAAAAATCACTTCTATAACCTACTAATTATCAGCTACTAATGGTTTTTGCAAAACGATTAATTCTAAAATTATCTAAGTTGCTCTAGCAGCTTGATGCACACCCTATGAAACAAGCCACTTCAAGTGCTTGGTAAAAACTCCCTTCTCGGGGTGTATTTATGAATATTTTTGCTAAATTTGTAGTCAAAATTATTTCATACAATTCAAAACCTATTGAGCAAGATGTCAAATCTCACATTTACAATGATAAAGCCCGATGCTTTCGAGGCTGGTCATAGCGGAGCGATAATTCAAATGATTCAAGATGCTGGCTTTGCTATCAAAGCAGCAAAACTCACAAAATTAAGCCAAGAACGCGCAGGTCAGTTTTATGCTGTACACAAAGCACGTCCTTTTTATGGCGAACTTTGTGATTATATGTCCTCAGGACCGATTATCGCCATGATTCTTGAAAAAGAAAATGCAGTAGCAGATTTTCGTACCCTTATTGGCGCAACAAATCCTAAAGAAGCTGCTGAAGGAACGATTCGTGCAAAATTTGCTACCTCTATCGAGGCTAATGCCATTCACGGTTCCGACTCTGACGAAAATGCTCAAATTGAAGGTAGTTTCTTCTTTTCACAAATAGAAGTATTCTAAGAATTTTTAGCCTAATTTTAAACTCCTTAGCACAGGTGCATTTCAAAATTACCCTGCATTAGTGTTTGTTGCTGACCTGAGGTTATGTCATAATATGAAATGCAGCCCTTAGTACTAACAGCTATAGCCAAGCTGTTAGTACTAAAATGGTATCACTCCCATTCATTATTAAAAAGCATGCCCAAGTATTTTATTACGGCTATCGGTACGGACTCTGGCAAAAGCCTTGTGAGTGCTATTTTTACCGAAGCCCTCGAAGCAGATTATTGGAAACCCATACAAGCTGGTGCGCCTCACGATGCAGATTTTGTGCGCCCTTTGATTAGCAATGCGCAAACTCAGATTTTGCCCGAGACTTACTGCTTAGCCATGCCCGCTTCCCCCCACGCTGCCGCTGCCGCCGAAGGTGTACTCATAGATAAAACTACCGTAAAACTCCCTAATAATAATCGCTCGCTTATCGTAGAAGGAGCTGGCGGTCTGCTCGTGCCCCTCAACGATAAAGATTTTATCATTGACTTGATAGCACAACTCGAGCTGCCCGTAGTGCTTGTGGCTAACCTCTATTTAGGTAGCATCAACCACAGCCTCCTCTCTTATGAAGCCCTTGCTTTACGAAATATAAAGATTGCGGGAATTGTTTTTAATGGTTTATCTAATCCCGAGAGCGAAAGGATTATTTTGCACCATACAGGACTTCCTGTGCTACTGCGCTTACCTGCTGGTCTCGAAGTTTCGGCAGCTACTGTCAAGCATTATGCTGCTATTTTGAAAGGCAATCTTTTATAGCAAAAGTTGTTTGTTTATTTGGTATTCTTAAAGATGTAATGCTCAAAGTCTTTCAAAACTAACAGTTCTCAAAGCACTGTTAGTTCTAAGCCTTACTTGTTATACAGTACCGTTTATTTGTTTGCCTACAAACGGGTGCACGACAACTTTGCTAAATTAGCCCAGAAATGTTATGGCTAAGCCCATTTTTCCATAAGGCTATGGAAAAATATATAGTAGTACGGGGATTTATCGCTAAATAGTAAAGCGAGTTTTGTGTTTTTTTGAAAAAAATTGTATGTTTATCATTCGTTTGACTTATTGGTAGTCTTAAAGATGTAATGCTCAAAGTCTTTCAAAACTAACAGTTCTCAAAGAACTGTTAGTTCTAAGCATTACTTGTTATACACTACCGACTTATTCATATCATTCTCCGTACACATACACACTTCTGATGAAAAAAATCAATTTATTTCTCTTACTCTGGCTCGGCATTGGTAGCTTTTGTTTCGGCCAGCAAGGCTTAAGCATAGAAGATGCGACGCTCAATTACAGTTTGTACCCCGAGAGTCGTTATAATTTGCAATGGCGTGGGGATAGCTATCTTTATACAGACTATCAGCAGGGGGCAGTCATACAGGGCGAAATTTTCAAAAAAATAGCCCCTATTCCGCTTATCGGGATACAAACGCTCAACGAAAAACTACCCAAAACAACTACACCACTGAGCTTTGTACCAAGTTTTGAGTGGATATCAAATGATGAGGTAGCTTTTCTGCACGACGATAAGCTGTTTCTATACAACCTAAGCACAGAAAATCTTGAGCTAAAAGCACAGCAACCCGCCGATGCAGCACATACAGACTATGCCCGCAGTTTGCATTTAGCGGCTATAAAAGATCATAATCTTTGGGTTTGTCAGGCTGGTAGCGATACGCCTATTCCCGTCGGTGGGGCGGACGCTTCACGCGAAATTACTTATGGTGAAAGCGCACATCGCAATGAATTTGGTATCAAAAAAGGTACATTTTGGTCGCCTGATGGTGAGTTTTTGGCTTTTTATAGAGTCGATCATACGCCCGTTACAGATTATGCACTTGTAAACTATGAGACGACCCCAGCTGGAGCCAAACCGATTAAGTATCCTATGGCTGGCGCAGCAAGTCATCACGCACAAGTAGGTGTGTATAATGTCCAACAAAAAACAAAAATTTATCTTCAAACTGGCGAACCTAAGGAACAGTACTTGACAAATATTTCATGGTCGCCTGATTCAAAAACCGTTTATGTAGCCGTCATCGACCGCAATCAACGCGAATGCAAACTCAATGCCTATGATGCACAAAGCGGTAAGTTTTTGAAAACACTTTTTATCGAGAGCGATGAAAAATACATAGAGCCACAATATGGCATGAGCTTCATTCCTAATAATCCTAAGCAATTTATTTGGCAGAGTCGGCGCGATGGTTTTAATCACCTCTACCTCTATGATACCGACGGAAAAATGATTCGCCAGCTCAGCAAAGGCAAGGGCGAAGTAAGCAAACTTCTCGGCTTTGATGAGAAATCAAAAGAAGTATTTTTTATGGCTGCTATTGAGAGCCCACTTGAGCAACAGGTATATGCCAGCCAAATAGCTAATGGCAAACAGCGCAAAATTACAAAAGCTAAGGGAGTCCATGATGCCATTTTGCACCCCAGTGGGAAATACCTGATAGATACCTATTCTAACCTCGAAACACCTAATCGTATCGAGATTATAGATACTGAAAAAGGCAATATTTTGCAAACCCTACTCGATGCCAAAAATCCATTATTAGGCTATAAAACAGGCGAAATTTCCCTGCACGAACTTAAAGCCGACGATGGCACAACACTCTACGCACGCATGATAAAACCCGTAGATTTTGATCCTAATAAAAAATATCCTGTCATGCTTTATGTCTATGGAGGTCCTCATGTGCAACTCATAGAAAATCGCTGGATGGGCGGTGCAAATTTGTTTATGCAATTTATGGCAAATCAAGGTTATGTAGTTTTTACCTTAGATAATCGTGGCTCCTCAGGGCGTGGTTTAGCATTCGAGCAGGCTACATTTCGTAATTTAGGACAGAAAGAAATGGCAGACCAAATGCAAGGCGTAGCCTTTTTAAAATCACAAAACTTTGTAGATGCCGAACGTATCGGTGTGCATGGCTGGAGCTATGGCGGCTTCATGACTATTTCTTTGATGACCACACACAGCGATATTTTTAAAGCAGGTGTAGCGGGCGGTCCTGTTATTGATTGGAAATTTTATGAAATTATGTACACCGAACGCTATATGGATTCGCCTGAGCAAAATCCTGAGGGTTATGCCAAAACTTCGCTTTTAGATAAGGTACATCTTTTGCGCAATCCACTTTTAATTATTCACGGCTTGCAAGATGATGTAGTCGTCCCACAGCACACACGTGCCTTTGTCAATGAGTGCATCAAGCAGGGCGTACTTTTAGATTATTTTCCTTATCCGAATCACGAACACAATGTCAGAGGCCGAGATCGCTTGCATTTAAACAAAAAAATTTATCGCTATTTTGAAGATTATCTCAAGTAATGCCTAATTTTCACGAGCCAGAAATAACGAGCCAGAAATAACATTTCTTTGAGAAATGTTATTTCTAAGCCCGTACAAAATTTTAATTTCATGCACATAGAATCTTATCGCAATGAACCATAGCGGATATATTCATCAAAAATTAGCGATACTCATACTATTAAACCTTATTCACGAGCCAGAAATAACATTTCTTTGAGAAATGTTATTTCTAAGCCCGTACAAAATTTTAGTTTCATGCACATAGAATCTTATCGCAATTACTGCCTTTCCCTACCTGCCGTTACAGAAGATATGCCTTTTGATGACAAAATATTGGTATTCAGAGTAGGAGGTAAAATTTTCACACTCACCGACCTGAGCAATTTTGATAGTTTTAATGTCAAATGTGACCCGGAGCGTGCCGAGGAGTTACGTGCGCGCTATAGCTGTGTGGAAGCAGGCTACCACATGAACAAAAAACATTGGAATACGATTAAATTAAATGCCGACATGGACGATGCCCAGCTACAAGCAGAAATAAAACACGCCTACGAATGCGTTTGGAACAAACTCACGCAAAAAATGCGCAAAGCACTTAGCTGTAGCCCGAATCACCAGCTTCGGACGTAACCTAATTTCCCCCCCCCTCCAGAAAAAAATTTTAGAAATAACATTTCTTTGAGAAATGTTATTTCTAAAATTAAATAGTTTTTAAATGCCTATGATACACACTTTTTGAGCACCTGAGTAGTTACCTAATTTTCAGTATTATTATCATCATCATCATAAATTGTAATGGCTTTAGGACTATGGATAACCATAGAAGGTGTACCTTGAAAATCACCTACTTTTCCACGTACACAAATGGTTTGTCCTTTCAAATCTTTATGAGGGTCATAGTCAAAGTTGATGACATCACGAGCAAAAATCGAGACTGTAAAAACTTGATTTGGAAAGCTTCTATCTAAGTTTAAAAATATATTTCCTTTGGAAGATAGCTTAGTGCTTACGACCTTTCCACAAATAGACACTTTTTCGTTGGTGCCTACATAATACTTTGCTTGTGCCGTATTAAAATGATTACGTGGCAGTTGCATAGGATCTAAGGCTGCAATATCTTCCCTTTCACCTTCGTCAAACCATGCTTTGGGGTCGCTCATAGCCTCGAGCTTATTTTCTAAATCGTCCTCAAGCTGATGAAAAAAGTCTAAGCCCGTGAGTCTTTCAAGGCTATCAATAGATACAGCCCATTGAATCAAAGGTTCGTGGCAGTATCTATTAGGCATAATAAAAGCAATGCCTCTTTGATTTTCTACATCTACAACGGCTTTGGCATAATACTCTGGAATAGTTACTTTATTGATACTACGAGTTACGATGGGCAAATCGTCGTGTAAAATAGGCATCGTTACCATATAAAGTGAGGTATTAGGAGTGCGGTACATATAACCTCTAAAAAGATTTTCGAGCTCTGCCCAGCTTTCACGATTAAAACGCGGACGCTGTGGCGACATATTCGAGTAAAAATAACTTTCAGATAAAGCTTGTTGAGACCATCTAAAATCCGCCGATGGTGCAAGATGCCCCCTATCAAATCCAAAACCATCATACTTTTTTTTGCCTTCGGCATCTGTTTCTACTAAGAAATAATCTTCTTGTACAGTACTTCCAGTGCTGACTTTAGGGTCTGGACGGAAATCATTAGAACGTCCGAAATTGCCCTCTGTTACATCGGAAGGAATAATGTGCATTACCCAACGGGCTTGCTCATGGGCTTCGGCATAGGCTAATATCATGGCAGCATGCTCTACAATTTCGTCATCAAACTCGCCCTTAGGTAATCCTATGGCGTGCAAATCTTGTCTAATTTTAGAGAGTTTGATTTGCTCTATTTTGTTTTTTTGTTGGCGCATCTCTTCTTTAAGGGAGGCTAAATCCGCTTCTTCTGCTTTGAGCAGTGCGCTCAAATCTTGTGGGGTTTCTTGCGCCTGTGCAACAGAAAGCGAAAATATTAGCGTTATTGTGCCAAAGAATACAGGCAGTAATTTGTTAATACAATACATAAAATTTGTTATATTAGTGTTTTATTTGGGTAAAATTTTGCTAAACAAAAATAAATTAGAGAACTTCGTTTGAAAGTGTAATTCAAAATTCAAAAATACGACTTATGACGCATAATAAAGCATTTTGATATATAAACACTTTATTAAATGTTTAAGTTTTGAGGCTACTACAATTCTATCAAAGTAGGCTTACGATGAGCTTGCATAAGGATTATACTTATTGCTATATGGATTTCTGACTGGCCGAGGTATAGCATTATGAACATTATATATAACAAATAAGGGAGGGCGTACATACGCTTTGTTACTCATTATCCCTGGTGGTTTAAACGATAAAAAATTGTGTATTTATGAAAAAAGATGTCATCTTAACCAATCAAATTGCTAAGACTTATAAAATGGGAAGCGAGTACGTACATGCCCTCAAATCAATTAGTATTCGTATCAAAGAGGGTGAGTATGTCGCCTTTATGGGACCCTCTGGGAGTGGCAAATCTACCCTTATGAATATCATAGGTTGCTTAGATACGCCTACCAAGGGTTCTTATATTTTGAATGAAAATGATGTAAGCGATTTAACGGAGGGTGAGCTTGCCGAGATTCGTAACCGCGAAATTGGTTTTGTTTTTCAAACTTTCAATCTACTGCCTCGTTCTTCTGCGCTTGAAAATGTAGCATTACCACTTGTATATGCTGGCTACGGACGTAGCGAGCGTACAGAGCGGGCACAATCCGTACTTGAGAGTGTTGGCTTAGGCGACCGTTCGGGGCATCGCCCTAATGAACTCTCTGGGGGGCAACGCCAAAGGGTTGCTATTGCACGTGCGCTCGTCAATAATCCCAGTATTATCCTTGCTGATGAGCCTACGGGAAACCTCGATAGCAAAACCTCCTATGAAATCATGGGGCTTTTTGATGATTTACATTCTAAAGGACATACAATTATTATGGTAACGCACGAAGAGGACATTGCACAATATGCCAAGCGTATGATTGTTTTGAGAGACGGGCTCATAGAGCGCGATGAAATGCAAGCACAAACAGAGGCAAAATAAGGTCCTTACCTGTCTTTATTTTTTATGCTTGCTTGCTATGTTTGCAACATCGCATAAAAAATATGTTTACTTTGTTTGGATAAGAGTAAATTAAATCTTAGATTTAATTCTGCTAAGGGAATGTAATAAAAAAGTTCGTTTTATTTTGATAAAACAGCTATTTTTCTTATTTTTCGTTTAGCAAAGGATTGCTTAATTTCCTTACTTTTATTCAACACCAATTAGATT
This sequence comes from Bernardetiaceae bacterium, assembly GCA_020832465.1. Taxonomy (GTDB): domain Bacteria; phylum Bacteroidota; class Bacteroidia; order Cytophagales; family Bernardetiaceae; genus JAFIER01. Next base: position 13,260 of record JAFIER010000171.1, on the reverse strand, counting down.
ATTTATGAGTAACCAAAAAACACTAAACCACGACGAAGTCGGTACAAAGTTTTATCGCGATGTATTGAGTTTTTTTGATTTTGCCTCGCAGTTTACGAAGCACCCTCAGGGTCTTTTAGAGCAGATTAAAGTGCCTAATAGCACTTACGAGATGCGCTTTCCTATTCGTACTGATGATGGTAATTATCAAGTAATTCAGGCATGGCGTGTGCAACATTCTCAACACAAGCTCCCCGTAAAAGGTGGTATTCGTTTTGCTGAAAGCGTGAGTGCTGACGAGGTAAAAGCCCTTGCCACTTTAATGACTTTTAAATGCGCCCTTGTCAATGTCCCTTTTGGCGGTGCTAAAGGTGGGGTAAAAATTAACCCTAAGAACCACAGCGAACGCCAACTCGAGGCTATTACAAGACGCTATACTACGGAGCTTGTTAAAAAAGATTTTATCGGACCTTCTATTGACGTGCCCGCGCCTGATTATGGCACTGGTGCAAGAGAAATGTCTTGGATTGTGGATACTTACTCTCTGTTGCGTCCAGGCATTAATGCTTTGGGTTGCGTAACGGGCAAGCCCCTCTCACAGCACGGTATTAGAGGCAGAACAGAAGCTACGGGGCGTGGTGTATTCTTTGCCGTACGCGAAGCTGTAAATATCCCTGAGGATATGAAAAAACTCGGACTTACCGCTGGTATGAAAGACAAAAAAGTCATCGTACAAGGCTTTGGTAACGTAGGCTATCACGCTGCGCTATACTGTCAAGAAGCGGGTGCAATTATTGTGGGCATTGGCGAGTGCGAAGGTTCTTTATACGATGAAAATGGATTAGACGTAGCCGAAGTATTGAAGCACCGCCGTGAAACAGGCTCTATTTTAAATTTCAAAAATGCCAAAAATGTCTCACCAGCTAATAGTATCCTCGAGTACGAATGTGATATTCTTATTCCAGCGGCATTAGAAAATCAAATTACGATAGAAAATGCACCGCGCATTAAAGCTAAAATTATTGGAGAGGGTGCAAACGGACCTGTAACATCTGGTGCAGAGCAAATTCTGCTCGAAGGCGGAAAACTTATTCTACCTGACTTTTATGCTAATGCGGGCGGGGTTACGGTTTCTTACCTCGAATGGCTCAAAAACCTCTCACGTGTATCTTTTGGTAAAATTCAAAGACGCTACACCGAAAACGAAAATCTTTTGATGATTCAGGCTATTGAAAATGCTACTGGTGTGCGTGTAGGTGAAGATTTGCGCCAAATGCTATCAAAAGGTCCTGACGAAAGAGACTTAGTAAACTCTGCCTTAGAAGAAGTTATGATCAAAGGCTATCAAGATATTCGTGAAACTTATATGCAGACTCCTAAAACAGGTAGTCTTCGTACGGCAGCCTTTGTATCAGCCATTGATAAAATTGCCATTGCTTATTTAGATGCTGGTATTTTTCCATGATCAGGAGTTGCTCAAACTGTTAGTTATAAAAAAAGCACAACTTACAAATTATATGTAAGTTGTGCTTTTTTGTGTTTATGCTTTTTTCTGCTTACTTTACTTCTTGCGCTCGAGTCTTTTCCAAGTATCTGTACGTCCGATAGCAGAGATACCGATGTATCCGCGCCCGTCAAGTAAATTATCATTTTTAGGCATAGAGGCTTCAAAGCTATAGTCAGAACCGTTATTAGGGTCATAAATTTTGCCGTTGCCCCAAGTTTTTTTCTTATCCGTCCCCGTAAACTCTAAATCTCTCATAATAACCATACCTTTACGAGGGCGGTCTTTGAGTGATGCGTCGGGGTTATTGGGATCCGTCTTAGGATTTCCTTTAGCATCGTTAGGTTCTTTGAGCCAAACAATTTTTCCGTAGTATTTATTAGGGTCTTCACCGTTAGCAGCTTTGCCTTTATAAACTTGAATTACGGATTCTTTGTTGCTCGGCTGCCAGTTTCCGACAATAACATCGCCTGTATTTTGAGCCTGCGCTGAAGAAATTGAAAATATGGCAAGCGTACAAATAAGAAATAAAGACCAAAGAATGTTTGTTTTATGTATCATTGTGTTTTGAAAATTTTATGATTAGAAAATATTGAATAATAAAAAATGTATGTATCTATACAAAGACAAAAAATATTCCAATTTTGAATCAAGGACTCATTAAGTTGATACCAAAGCGAAAATAGAATGGCAATCCTACATCATTTCTCAAAAGAGTAGGCTCTGAAGGCGCAGCCCCAGCATCTAAATCATAACGATAAGCTATGCGCACACCGCCCTGCACGTTGAACCAGATAAAGTCAGTGATAGACTTATCGTAATTCAAGCGAAAACGAATTTCTGATTTGCGTAGCTCTAAATCTTGATTCATAAATATGCTACCATCTGCTGCATCAGGCGTTTGAATCAAATAACTCTGCCCCTCGAGTTCATAGCCAAATTTAAGAATAGACTGCGTAGAAAAATTATAACGCATATCGCCTCGTGCGGGGAGCAGGAGTTCTGTACCCCAATTTTGATTAAAGGTTTTGTTGTAAAGCATAACAGGAATATGCAACAAATTACCCCCTCTGTAAGTACGTGTTAAGCCTACACCAAAGTTTGTGTCATCATTAAACTTCCAGCCAAAAATTGCTGTAGCACTGTACTTCAAACGCTCAAAATTTGGGTTAATCGTACTAAAATTATAGTTGCCATTAAGTGCTGCTTCCGCTTGAAACACCAAAAAATGCTTTTCGTTTAATGGTTTGAAAATAAGCAAACCCGCTGCGGCTGTTCGCAATTCATTGTCTGTAAGACGCTCAGCAAAGCTACCCTCGCCTACTTCATTGCTACCATTGTAGCGGCTCTCCCAATAGCTAGCCGTAGCATTGATAATAATACTACTTTTAGATAGCAATGGAAAATTCGCATCAAAACGCGCTCCTTGATTAAAGTTCATAGGGTGCGTCTCGAGTACCCTATCAGGATTAGTAACAGGATCGGTTTCCATATTGAAAGGGCCGATAAAGTCGTAACTCAAACCTACGAGGCGAGTCGGACTTAAGTTGGTTACTTTGTTGTTACAAAACTGCTTAATTTTAGAGTCATCAGCAGCTTCGAAAGAATCAAAGTCAAAATCATCGTCCTGCGCTTGTAGCGCATGACAACAAAAGCACAAAATAAGTAATGTACTGATGTAAAATTTTACATTCATCTTTGTCTGTTGTTTTGGTTAGTAATATTGAAAAATTGTGAAATCATTGCGTTTACCTTATTTTACGCTATAATACAGCATTATAAGCGCACTAAAATAATGTAAGGCAATTAGATTAGCAAATATAATATAATTTTTATTTTTTCAAAAATTTACAAAATTTTAAACTGTTTTTTTTCAAACTATCGATAATAGAAAAAAAAACCTGCCATTTTGTTAATTGCCCAATCAGGCTACATCGTTTTTTTGCATAGCACAGTTTTGTAAGATGCATTTTATATCTACTCATAGGCATAATCATACACTTTACTTCTGTACCAAGGCTACTACACTCGCCGTGTTTGATTCCCGCACCCAAAACCAGCAGTTTTGAAACACACTGTTTTTGTAATCCTTATGCTACGGAAAAATGGGCTTAAAAACAACATTTCTCAAAGAAATATTATTTCTGAGTAGCGAATGTATAGTAATATAGAAAAAATTACTAATATTGTATGCCTGATTCAATCAATAGCAAAAACGATACATTCAATTATGTTAAACTTTAGCAAAAGCCCCGACGGATTACTGCCCGTTATCATTCAAGACGCAGATACTAAGCAAGTTTTGATGCTCGGATACATGGACTGGGAAGCCTATCAAAAAACCGAAAAAGAAGGTATAGTAACCTTTTTTAGCCGTAGCAAAAAACGCCTATGGACTAAAGGAGAAACTTCTGGAAACTTTCTCAAAGTGCATCAAATCCTACAAGATTGCGATAAAGATACCCTGCTTATTAAAGCAAAACCACAAGGACCAGTTTGTCATACAGGCGCAGATACCTGCTTCGAAGAGGAGAATAAGCCAGGCATACTTTTTTTAGAAAAACTTGAAAAAATCCTTGCACAGCGCCTTAAAGAAGGTGATCCTAAATCTTATACCGTAAGTTTATCCAAAGAAGGTATCAATAAAGTAGCGCAAAAAGTAGGTGAAGAAGCCGTCGAAACCTTAATCGAAGCAATCAATGGAGATATCACCGCACTCAGAGAAGAAGGTGCTGATTTGATTTATCACTTGCTACTACTGCTACATCACAAAGGACTATCGATAGCAGATTTAGTAGCTGTATTAGAACGAAGACACGAAAGACAAGGATAAAATTTGATACAAAAAACTGTAATGCGAAGAATAGATTTCATCTCTGTTCAAACAAATAAACGGGTGTATGGGGGGGTGAAATTCATATTTACGCAGTAGCATAAGCTACTGTCTTAAAAAAACTACTCTCGCCGTCTTTGATGTCCACACCAACACACAAACTGCGTAGTTTTGAATTGCACCCGTGTATGGTCAAGTTGGTCAATCGAGTTTAGGTAGTGTCTCGGCACTAAGAGTTTTTTAGACCAATCTTAGTAATTGATAATTAACAAATGAGCTTAGCAATAACATTTCTGACAGAAATGTTATTGCTAAGCTACATTAACAAATTACAGAAAAAAATCAACTTCTAAGACTAAATCCTACGACAACGACATCATCAATTTGACTTTCCTGGCCTTTCCATCGTTCAAAAAAGGCAGCGAGTGTTTTGTTTTGCATAGGCATGGGAAAGTCTTGTATATCCCGCAGGAGTTTATAAAAATTAGCACTCATAAGTTTTTGATTATTCTCACCGCCAAACTGGTCTCTATAACCATCAGAAAAGATATAAAAACTATATTTTTCGCCTTTTTCCAATTTGAGACACTCTTGTTCAAAGTTTTTCTTTCGTCTTTTATGGTATCCGCCAAGGGATACTCTATTGGCTTTGATTTTGTATTTTTCGTAACCTTTAAAATAAACTAAGGGATTTTTAGCCCCAGCAAAGCATATATTTATAGGCTCTTTTAAGTCATCATCTTTATAATCAATACGGCAGATACTGATATCCATACCATCTCGGTTTCCGGTTTCTTTTTGCTGTAAAGCATCTACAATACCTTCATCGAGATCTTTCAAAATATGAGCAGGCGAGTATTCTTTTTTGATTTTGATAATCTGGTCTAAGAGGTTAATGCCTATAAGGCTCATAAAAGCCCCTGGTACGCCATGCCCCGTGCAATCCGCAGCAACAAGAAAAAAATGTTTGTCTTGCTTTGCAAACCAATAAAAATCTCCAGAGACAACATCTTTAGGTTCAAAATAAATAAATGACTCGGGCAGGTCTTCTTGCAAAGATTTTAAAACAGGTAGTGCCGACTTTTGAATGCGCTGTGCATAGTTTATACTTGCTTTAATATCGCTATGTTGCTTATTTAAGATTTTTTCACGTTCGCGTGCTTGGCTCACGTCGTGTGCCCTTATAGCAATACCGATAAGCGAACGGTCGTCTAAATAAACTGCCTGCACCTGCATATTGAGCCATATAGCACGTCCATCAAGTGCTATGAAACGCTGCTCAACTTCATAGTTTTTTTCGCGATAAGCCCTCAAAATTAAATTTTCAAAAAAACGACGCTCGTTTTTTGTCGGCACACTTTCTGAAAAATATGCCCCTGTTTGCAGTTTTTGATTATAAATTTTTTGCCAATATTCAACCGCGCTTGGATTGGCTTGAATAATCTTTCCCCCTACATCTATGAGTATGATAATTTGTGCATTTGTGCTTAAAAGTGCATCTTTAAGTGCTTCTTCTTCTTTAATACGCGCCTGATGCCGCTTTTTTTCTGTAATATCAAAGGCAATGAGTAGCAAATGCGAGGGCTCAGCATTCGGAAAATCATTGTACTGTGGCACGGCAGTTACATCAACCCATAGTTCCTGACTGTCTTTAGTCATAAAGCTTACCTCTTTGCGAGAAACATTCCCCGCCAAAAAGTCTATCCAAATGGTTTCTAAATCCTTAGGATTTATCAGTTTTTGATGAATTTGCTCACAACTTAAACCCAATATTTCAGACTTTTCATAGCCCGTGCTCAGTACTAATTTATCATTGACATAACTAACATTCTGCGATGTATCTATTTGTAAAACAAATGCAGCTTGATCAAGTGCATATTTTTGCCCCTCAAGTTCGTTTTTATTCTTGAGAAGAAGTTCGGTTACGGTATTTACCTCTTCCATATTCTGCCTCATTTCCTCTTCCGTAGCTTCGAGGATTTGATGCGTTTCTTTTAGCTCTCTATACTGCAACTCTTGTTTCGTAATATCAAACCCTATGAATAAATAATTTACAGGATTTCCATTTGCATCAGGCAGTGGGACGGCAGTCGTCTGAGTCCAGCAGGGCTCTCCATCTTTTGTTTTGCTTTTAATTTTTCCTTTCCAAACCTCACCTTCAGCAACCCTTGCCCAAATCTTAGCAAAAAAAGCTACATCAGGATTATGATAGTCAGGATTGAGTAGGCTATGTGTGTTTCCAATAAGCTCCGCTTGCGTATAACCATAGCGATGGGCAAACTTATCATTGACGTATGTAAGATTACCTTCTAAATCGGTAAGGGAGACAAGTGCAGCTTTATCTAAGGCATACTTTTGGGCTTGTAATGCCATTTTAGAGTACTTAATCTCTTCGTTAGTAGCCAGAAGTTTTTCTAAATTGCTTCTATTTTTCTGCTCAGCCTGCGATAACTCTTCGTAGGCTTGGGCTAAAAAGGCCTCCTGCTTTTTTTGTGCCGTAATATCAAAACTCAAACAAAGGTATAACTTTTTATGGTGCTCTTCGTAAGGCACAATCGTGCGCTGCACCCAATAGCTATCACCCGATTTACTGCGACTTTGCACCTGTCCACGCCAAGGCTGCCCCGTATCTAAAATATTCCAAATAGTAGCAAAAAAACGCTCGTCATGAGACTCCTTACTCGGATAGGAAAATGACTTACCCAAAATCTCCTGCGCCACATAACCACTTATCTCTGAATAGTTTCCATTGACATAAAGCAGTTTGCCTTGCGCATCAAAAATAGATACAATAGCTGCCACATCGAGTGCATACTTTTGTATCTCAAGCTCAGAAATAAGTGCTTGAACCTTATCTGACAAATTTTTATCGCCTCCCATTTTTTAGTGTGCTATGATGATGATAGCTTTTTACATTTAGCCCCTAATATACGTAGAATTTGTCATACAACACAAAATATGCCATTTTAAACATCTAAGAAACTAAACACAAATAAATTATTTAAAAGCCTTTTTGCTACCTTTGCTTACGTATGCAATAAATCTAAAATCAAAAAAAACACGTTAAAAAAAACACTCACAAATCTATAAACAATATCAAAAAAGCACTTTTTTAACATTTTAAAAAAAACACCCCCTCGTTAAAACGTTTTTTGTAGGCAATTAGGCTATATTTATTTCTTTTTCAAACCAAAAGCTGTTATATATAGTTTAAAAAGCAGCATAAAACAATTTCAATAAGGAAGTGCTTTTATGCCAAAAAATCAATGATAATTTGCAATTACTGAACTCCTAAAATATGTGGAATAACTTTGTATTTTTCCAAAAAGAGATTGATAAGTTTATATCGCAGATAAGCGCAACGCGCATAGAAGTAGCCGAAGCGTTAGCCTGCATGGAAGCCGAAGGCAAAACAGGACGCTATGCTATGGAAAGCAAAGCTTGGCAGAGTGAGTTTTATGCTTATATACGTATGACGCATTTGCGAAGCGAAGGACGAGTCGAGATGCTCAACTTTACGATATATCCACATACTACTTATGACTTGCCTATTTTTGCCAGTGATTTGGTGTTGCTCAAAGATAGCTTTAGAGTAGCTGTAGTAGATGCCATGCCCGCCTTTCCTAATGATAAACTTTATCATACAAAATACACCGCCCCGCTTATCGAGGCTTACGAAGCAAGCACCCAACTCGGCGATGAGTATGTGCGCAAGCGCGATTGGAGTTTTGATTTTTTGAGTCAGTATGCCTGCTTGCGTCATCAAATCCCCCTTGTGCAGATAGATAGCGTATTAGCCGTTTGGAAGCAGTATTTAGCGGTTTATCAATCTTTTACAGCAGATATAAAACCAAGTGAAAAAGCCGAGCAAGTACTTGCTTGGCAGGCTGATTATGATAAAAAGCACCTTGCCGTAGAGCTCGAACGCAATCCACTTATGCACTACTTTGGCAAAGAGCTGGGCGAGCGTTATCAAAAAGAATTTTTATTTAGAAGCTGATTCAACTCCTATAACTAACAGTTCTCAGAGAAGTGTTAGTCATAGGAGTTGCTTATTAGTTTTGCATCAGAAATGACTTAATAAATGCCCAGAGTTCGCCGTCGAGCACGGCTTGTACGTTGCTTGTTTCCTCGCCTGTGCGTACGTCTTTGATGAGTTTGTAGGGGTCGAGTACATAGTTTCGGATTTGTGAGCCGAAATCAATGCGTTTTTTTTGGCTTTCTGTTTCGTCTCTTTCTTTATTGCGTTTATCGACCTCTATTTGATAAAGTCTTGAGCGAAGCATGCGCATCGCATTTTCATAATTTTGAAGTTGCGAACGTTCTTGTTGGCATTCTACGACTACGCCCGAAGGTATGTGCTTGAGGCGCACTGCGGTTTCTACTTTATTGACATTTTGCCCACCAGCACCGCCTGAGCGAAAGGTTTGCCGTTCGATATCAGCGGGGTTAATTTCGATTTCTATCGTATCATCGACAATAGGATAAGCAAAAACAGAGGCGAAAGAAGTTTGCCGTTTTCCCGCTGCATTAAAAGGCGATATACGAACAAGGCGATGCACACCTATTTCAGATTGCAAATAACCGTAGGCAAAATCACCTTTGATTTCGTAAGTAATAGACTTCAAACCTGCGACATCGCCACCAACAAAACTTATTTGCTGTATATCAAAATTATTTTTTTCAGCCCACATGCGGTACATACGAGCGAGCATTTCTACCCAGTCTTGACTCTCTGTACCTCCTGCGCCTGCATTGATTTCTATAATAGCATCGAGTGCGTCCTCTTCGCCATTGAGCATACGCTGGAACTCCAAATCCTCAATAACCGCCTGCGCTTTGGCATATTCTTTATCAAATTCGGCTTCTGAAATTTCTGCTTCTTTCAAAAACTCTTGCATTACATCGAGTTCTTCGAGCGTGCTTTCTACTTTTTCGTATCTATTTGTCCATATTTTTTGCAGTTTAATCGCCTTCATAATCGCTTCTGCCTCTTTGGGGTCATTCCAAAAATTGGGCTCAAGGGTTTGCTTTTGTAATGCCTCGATTTGCGATTTTCTATTATCATAGTCAAAGATAGCCCCTCAGTGCGTCGAGACGCTTGCGAAGGGCGAGGGTAGTGTGTTGAGCCATAATAAAAATTATTGGTGTTAAGATGTTAAAATGTGCTGTTTTAAGAGCATTTGTTTGCAAAGCTACAAAAAAAAATGATTTTTGGAAAGCATAGTACAGTGGTTCGTAGCTTAATGCCCTGTAGCTATCAATTTATTTAAGCCTTCTAAGTCTTAGATAAACCGACTTTAGCGACATTTTAGGTTTATTTTTAAAGAAACAACAGTCCATAAAGCAAGCCAAAATCTATGAAAACGATAAATATACTACTCTTGTCGAGGATAGCTATATATTTGTCGTAAAACACTTGTAGGTACAAAATAAAAGCCTTATTATTGCAATACGGTAATACAAAAACAAATAAACATGTTTTTGTGTATTACTTTGTAGGAATTCTTTTTTAGGAGCTTCCTTAAAAATTGCTCACTATTTTTAAATTTCAATAAATGGAAAGCAAAGAATTAGCACTTATATTAGTCAAATACTTGCTCAATAAATACGAAGGAGAGGATTCGCCCACATCAAGTTTGGGGGCTTCATCGTCTACGTCTGTATTAGGGCAGAAAAAATATACAGATGAAGAGAAAGAGTTAGTAGCGTCTTTTGACGCTTTTGTCAAGGGCGATACGGGGAGCGCAAAAGCAAGCAAGGCATCTCATAATCCAAGCTCATCTTCTGGTAGTGATTTTTTAGGCATAAAAACCAAAGAGGAAAGCAAGGGGGCGCATAGCCCATTAACGAGCCGAGTATCGCCACCCTCCGAGCTAAATAAGTCATCAGAGCCTTCCTTTAAGGTAAAGGCCGAGGCTGATAATAAGCCAAGACTTGAGCAGTCTGAATCTAAGCCCAAACCGCGTCTAAACTTCCCGCCTGCATCGGAGGGGGCAGAAGAGTTTCCGGGAGCTTTTGATGATTTCGATTTTGATAATTTATGATACTGACTCATCACCCATCAAAAAACGCAGTGTAGAATGATGACACAAGAAGACCTTTCAGTCTTGCGACTGATAAAAAATCTTTTGGAAAAAGATGAGCAAATACAAGGCGCATCGCCACCCAATTTGCCATCGCAAGAAAGCACTAATGCGAATACGTATATGGAACAGCTCAAAAGAAAAGTCAATGTATTACAAGAGCAAATTAGCTCGCAAATGCAAATGATACAAATGACAATGGAGTATATGGAACGTGAAGAGGCTAATAAAGCCGATTTAATTCCAAGAGCTGAACCAGAACAAGCGGGGAATATTTCCCTTTATACGCAGAGTATTAAGCAGAAGATGCTCGATTACAAAGAAAGCCTTAGTGATGTACTCCCACATTCTTTTGTTATGGCGCACGAAATCAAAGATAATATCGCTGGTTTTTTGGCTATCAAAGTCAGAAACAAACTTTTTTATCTGGTTTCAGTCCAAAACAAACTAAAAGGAGTAAATAGCACCTTAGTCATGCTTTTAGTGCATCGCATTTTAGAAGAGCTACTCGAAGACCATCGCATTCAAGACGTTGCCAATATTGTAGCGCACGTAGATAAAAGTATCAATGATATTTTTGCTACCGATGAGACTAAAAGAGAAACTCCCGTAAGCATAGGCATCTGTGCCATAGATTGGCTCAATGCTACACTTAGCTTTTCAGGAGTGCAAACAACACTTTTTGTACTCGATAGCGGTAAAATTGAAGAGGTAAAAACTACACAAACGCCCTTAGGCAGTTTGCAAAAACAAGATACACCGATTCAAAAGCAACATATTGCACTCAAAAAAGGTATGTTTTTTTACCTTGCTGATGCGCAAATGACAGAAGGCTTTACCGATGCAGCACAAGAAGCTGAAAATAAAATGGCAGAGTGCAAAAAGCTCATGCAAGAGCAACAAGGCAAACCCGCACACGATATGCGAGCGGATTTTCAAAGGCTTTTCACTAATTGGGAAAGCCAATCGCAAAATAAATGCAATACATTTATTACAGGTTTTGGTATATAAATAATGAAATTTAAAGCAATATAATCCATGATGACTCACGACGATTTGCAGGCATTGCAGGAATATGGGTTTCAACTCAAATACGAAGATAGCACGGGCAAAATTTATGTCAGTTCGCAAAAAGAAATGTTTATTTGCGAAATCAAAGAGCCATATATGCCTATCGAGGATTTTAAAAACCTCTTGATACAGAAAGGCTTACTCATGAAAGAATACCCCTGTCGCAAATTTATTTTTGACAAAAGAGAAATCAGAGGCTTCCATCAGCCCTCTATGGAATGGTATTATTCCGTTTGGAAACCCAAAATGCAAGAAAAATTCGGACTTAGCGTCCATAGAAAGCTCTTTACTAAGGAAGCTTGGTTTAGAAAATCCGTAGAAGCAGGACGTGCCGAGATACGAAAAAAGTATCCCGATAGCCCATGCCATCAAATGGATATACAAGTTTCTGAAACTATCCGAGAAGCTATCAACAACTAAATAATTACGTTTTACTTTTTAAAACCCCAATGTATGATCGCTCTTATTAGAGAAAAACGAACGTATCGTTTTCGTTTGCTTTTCGCCCTTTACAAAAAAGCAGATGCCAACATGGACGCTGTATATGATATGCAAGAACTTGCTATGCAAGCCGGCATGAATCATAACCAGTTCCTCTCGGCTTGGAAGTACTTACACATGGAAGAGCTTATTCAGGTAAGACCCTACCATGAACAATCCGCACAGGAAGGACGCTACCACGCAAGGCTGATGCACAAAGGCATTAAAGCTATCGAAGAGGTTTTCCTCAACGAAAATCAGTACACTTACTATTTCCCCGCTTATCGCGAAATGATGAGCTAAAACAAAATTTTTACAAAAACTCAAAATCACAAACTTATTATGAATCAATTCATGAATGAATTTCAGGTCTATCGCTTTCAAATTTTAGCGGAAATGTACAAAAGAAGCCACGCTGATATGGACTTCGTTATGGACGTACAAAAAATTGCCGACCAGTTTGGCATGAACCACCGTAGCTTCCAATCTGTATTCAAATATTTGTATATGGAGGAATTTATACAAGTCCGTTCTATGAACCAACAAAGCGGCGACTCTTATCAGGCAAGTATAAAGCATAAAGGTATCAGAGCTGTTGAAGAAACTTATCAAAACCTCAACAAACCTACGCAATACTTCCCTTCGTATCGCGATATGATGCTCTAAGCTCAATATATTGAGATAAATATAAAACTAACAGTTCTCAAAGAACTGTTAGTTTTATTAGATGATATGATATTTTGCTCAAAAAAATGACAAATTAAGCGACGAATGAGAAAAATACAAAATACGACGGCACAAGGCAACGCTAAAAAATATATGTTTAACGATAGCGAAATCGATAGCATTTTGGATAGCGAGTCATTTCAAGCACAAGCACCACAGCAACGCTATGCTTCCACATCAAAGCAAGATGACTTTGACGTGCAAAACGAAATGCAGAAAATTGATGCACTTTTTGATGACGGCTCGAGCTACTCGCAAAAATCGCAGCAGAAAAACCCTTATCAGTATAATTTTGATGAAAAGAAGTCAGACCCAAACTATTTCGACGTCGAACAAGAAATGCGCAAGCTCGATGCCATGTTTGGTAATGCTATAAATCAAAATGTACAACAAAAAGTACAGCAAGGTCAGTCGCTCTCTACTACGGATAAAAATTATATCCTCGAAAGGCTCGAGCAAATAGAACTTTTTATCCTTCAAATCAAACGATTGCTTTAAAAAATCGTATCAGTATGAAGGTAGGTAGCTAAAATTGAAAACACTCATAAAAATACAATATGGCTGCAAATCAAATTATTATA
>JAFIER010000162.1 GCA_020832465.1 Bernardetiaceae bacterium | reverse complement strand
TATAATCATGTAAACTAAATTTATGCAAGTACTTAATATGATTTAATTTTATCGCATAAGTGTTTCGGTTCGGTCTGGTCCGAATGAAATAAGGGATATACCTACTCCTGTTTGTGCTTCTACAAAGGCGATATATTTTTGTAAATTGGGGTGTAGGTCTTCAAATTTTTCGACATTTTTTGGAATGCTTCCCCAGCCTTCAAATTTTTGATATATGGGTTTGATTTCAGTTTCGCAAAGGTCATAGGGAAGTTCTTGGGTATGGCTACCGTCTGGTAGCTCATAGTGCGTACAGATTTCTACTTGATCAAATGCAGAGAGGACATCGGTTTTCATCATTAAAAGTTCTGTAACGCCGTTAATCATTACAGCATAGCGTAAAGCGGGCAAATCTAACCAGCCACAGCGTCGGGGTCTGCCTGTAGTTGCCCCAAATTCAGCTCCTTGCTCACGTAGTTTTTCACCTGTTTTGTCGTGTAATTCTGTTGGAAAAGGACCGCTACCGACTCTTGTGCAGTAGGCTTTAAAAATACCAAGTACTTTTTTGATTCGATTAGGCGCAACGCCAAGTCCACTACAAGCACCAGAAGCGGTTGTATTTGAGCTTGTTACGAATGGATAAGAACCAAAATCTATATCGAGCAGTGTACCTTGGGCACCTTCTGCTAAGACGGACTTTCCTTCGTCTAATGCTTTCGATATCATATATTCGCTATTTATGCCCTTAAATTCTCTTAGGAATTTTACGGCGGAGAAAAAAGCAGCTTGCTCTTGCGCTAAGTCCACTTCATAGCCTAAGGTTTGCAACATTTGCAAATGTCTTTTCAAACTTCTATCATATCTATCTTCAAAATCATCTTCAAAGAGGTCTCCTACACGCAGTCCCGCTCTTGCAATTTTATCTTGATAAGCGGGGCTAATACCTTTGAGTGTAGAGCCAATTTTATCCTTACCTTTATTGCGTTCTTGTGCGGCATCGAGCATGCGATGGGTCGGTAATATAACTTGTGCCTTTTTAGAAATAAATAAATTTCTTGTCGGAACGAGCCCTCTGTCCTGCAATTTTTGAATTTCGGTTTTGAAAATTACGGGGTCGAATACAACACCGTTACCGATAATATTTTGAATTTGCGTATGAAAAATACCCGAAGGTATTTGGTGTAGCACGTGCTTTTTTCCGTCAAAATGCAGTGTATGTCCAGCATTCGGACCGCCTTGAAAGCGTGCTATAATATCGTACTTTGGTGCGAGAAAATCGACAATTTTACCTTTGCCTTCGTCGCCCCATTGGAGCCCCAAAAGAATATCCATAAGAAAATTTGATTGTTCGGATTGTAGTTCTAAAACTGAAAAACAACTGTAAAAATAAGCAATTCTCTTTGAATAAGCAAAGTATTATGCTAAATAAGGTTTAATCTACGGGGTCATGCCCACTTCCACCCCAAGGGTGGCATCTTCCGATGCGTTTGAGCCCTTTCCAAGTGCCTTTAAAAGCGCCGTATTTTTGAATTGCTTCTATCATATAAGAAGAGCAAGTCGGCGTATAACGACAAGAGGGGGGGATAAGCGGCGAAATAGCCGTTTGATAAAACCTCACAAAGAAAATTAGTATTTTAGACATGGCAACATAAATTTTTGAGTATTAAACAACCTAAATAAGCCCTAAATATGTGCTCTTACCCCAATTACACAAATATCATCACGCTGACTGGCGTTTTTTTGATGTTCTTTTAAACTGTTTTTTAGGGTTTTATGCTGTTCGTTGAGGTTTAGATAAGCAATTTGTGTAATTTTTTCTTTGAAAGCAGGCGTTCCAAACCTTTTACTTGTTTCATTGGGCTGGTCTATGAAGCCATCTGTAGTGAGGTAAAACATTTCGCCTTTGGGTACTTTTACTTTTTTGTTTTGAAAAGGCGTATATTTTTTCTTTTGCTTACCACCGACGGATTTTCTATCTCCTTTTACTTCTATAATAGTGCCATTATCTGTATAATAAAGGGGTCTTTTTGCACCTGTAAAAAGAATTTCACCGCTTTTTGCATGTATTCTACAAAAACAAATATCCATGCCGTCGCTATTTCTGTCATCTTCTTGCCTAAGCGCTTCTCTGACTTTACTATTAAGCTCCTCGAGTATTTCAGCGGGTTTCCAAGGCTCGGCTTGCGGTCGGCTGACAATATCGTTGAGTAGTGAACTGCCAATCATAGACATGAAAGCACCGGGTACGCCATGTCCTGTGCAGTCTATTACAGCGAGATAGAGGTATTCACCTTGTGCTTTAAACCAGTAAAAATCACCAGAAACAATATCTCGGGGTAGGAAAAGTGTAAAAGAATCAGGTAGGTATTTTTGTATTTCACTTGCGGGTGGAAGTATGGCATTTTGTATAGTCTCGGCATATCTGATGCTATCGAGCATTTGCGTATTTTTTTCAGCAAGTTCTTTTGTGCGTTCTTGGACTACGCGCTCGAGGTTTGCTTTTTGTTTTTTGATGCGCCATACACGATTGGCATAAAAAGCACTAATAATACTGACAACCAGCAGTATAGCTACCCATTTAAACCACGTTCGTTCCCAAAAAGGCGGAATGACTTTGATATAAATAGAATGTCCTTCGTTTGTCCATACACCATCGGGATTAGCTGCTTCTACTCTAAAGCGGTACTCGCCATAGGGTAGATTTGGAAAACTGACAAATCTACGTGCGGCATTGACCTCTGTCCAGTCTTGATCTAAACCTTCCATCATATATCTGTACTGCACTTTTTGTGGATCATTAAAGTGCAAGCCTGCAAACTCTAAGGAAAAAGCATTTTTTTCATGGGTGAGAAATATACTATCTGCTTTTGTGATATGTGCATTGATAGTAGGTCGTTCACCGATGCGTGGATAAGCAGAAAAGATAACCGACCGTCCAAAGACTTGAAAATCCGTAAATACAACTCTTGGCGCAATAGTGTCATTTTCAATCTCTTCGGGATAGAAGGCATTATAGCCGTTCGTACCGCCAAAAAAAAGTTTGCCATCAGCAGCGGCGTAAGAGGCACCAATATTAAATCGGTTAGATTGTAAGCCGTTGGTATTGTCGTAGTTTTTAAAACTTCTTGTCTCTATATTAAGGCAGGAGAGCCCTCTATTTGTACTTATCCAAAGCGTATGATTGCGTCCTTTTTCTAATCCAACGACAACATCGCTCGTAAGCCCGCTTTTGCGATTATAGATTTCAATTGTATTTTGGGACGTGTTCCATGCAAAAAGTCCTTTGCTTGTGCCTATCCAAACAGCGGTATCAGCCGTCTCGCAAATGGCATATACATCTGCCTTGCTTTGGTTTTTGATTTGATGAATAATATTTTGATTGTGAGGGTCTATACAATAAAAACGAGCGCTTGTGGCGACCCATATCTCACCTTTTTGATTTTGATACACACGGGCTTGAGCCTCTTCTTCGTTTTCATAGCCTTGTATCGCAATTACAAAATCATTTTCCGCACGGTCGTATTTAGAGAGTGAACCATCAGCGGTAAGCACCCAGACCTCTCCTGTTTTATCTGTAAAAATATCAGTTACTTGATTAGTGGGCAGCCCATACTCACCTCTTGAGCGTTTGTAATACACGGGGTTGAGCTGTCCGTTTTGATAAGAAAACCGACATACACCACGATTTTGTGTAGCTACCCAAATCGTACCGTATTTATCTTGGCATACGCCTGTTACGTGGTTGCTCGGAAGCCCGTTGCCGAGGTAGTAGTATTTATAAAAACCACGCTCGCCTGTGGGTGGTGAGCGCAATACCCCCCCTTGCTTTGTGCCAATCCAGAGACGGTCTTGTCCGTCTATAAAAAAACTTGTAACATCATTGTCTATTAACGTATTGGGCTGGTTTTCTTTTGAATAGTGTTTGAATTTTATCGTATGCGGATTGTATTTGTTGATACCGCTATTTGTACCAAACCACAAAATTCCAGTATGGTCTTCTAAAAATACATTTACGCTATGCTCATCATTAAAGCTATCACTATTATAAAGACTTTTTTTGTAGGATTGTAGGCTTCCGCCCTTACCGTCGTATCCATATAGCCCTTCTTGTGCTGTGCCTATCCATATTTTGCCTTCTTTATCTTGGGCAATCATGATTGGCTTTGCTACGCGACTCAAGGCTGAGGGGCGTTCGATGCGGTGGAGGCTATCCTCTGTATCGAGTAGGAAAATACCAGATGTACTGCCTATCCAGAGTTTGTTGGTAGTTTTTTCATAAAATAGCGATTGCAATACAGTATCAGGAAAATTTTTGTGCGTACTGGGCGTAAATTGATTGATTTTTAGGGGAGAGGCTTTGCTATCTATTTTGAAAAGTCCTTTATCTTGAGTTGAAATCCATATTCGATTTTGCTTATCTGCTGTAATACTACTTACAGCAACCTGACTGATGCTTTCATAGGCTTCATTATCTGCATACAAATCTACGCCGCCCTCGATATTACCTTGCTTATTGAGGAAAATTCTAAAAACGCCATCTTTGCTTCCTATCCAAAGATTTTTTTTGTTGTCTATAAAAATAGCAGTAATGTATTTATGAAGGCGTAGATTACCGAAAAGCTCGGGAGAGATATTTTCAAAAGTATTAGTGTACGCATTATAACGATTAAGTCCGTTCTGCGTACCTACCCAAAGATAACCAAAGTCATCTTCTACAAGTGCTGTTATTCGGTTGTCGGAGAGTGAGAGTGAATCTACGGGTGAGCTTTTGTATTCTAAAAAGGTATAACCATCATAACGATTAAGCCCTTCTTGCGTGCCGAACCAAAGAAAACCTTGTTTGTCTTGGATAGCCGCTGTTATGCTATTATTGGAAAGCCCCTCTGTAACGCTTAGTTGCGAAAAACGAACAGACTGTGATAAAAGGGGAGGCGCAAGCCATAATCCCATGAGGCACATAAAGCATAATGACAAAAAGCACCTGCTTTTGTGAGTAGGTTTTTGTAAGTGCTGCATTATTCAGAATCGATATATTTAAAAGTTCTTAGGTAAAAAAGATGCGATCTTTTTTAGGATTATTTTAGCCTTTAAATATACAGTCTTTTTTGATGCAAAGCAATTTTTATGTCAAAATTTCTAAAAGAAAAAAATTATATCCTGATTTATTGCCCTATACAGGGCTAAAAAAGGCTTTAAATTGATTTTTTTAAAAAAAGTAAAAAAAAATTGCCATCGGCATTTACCTTTTGACACCGAAAAACGACTTATATGCAAAGAGCCTGAAAAAGTAAATTATTGAAAATAGAAAGTAAGCGATACTTCTTGATTTAGTTGCCTTGTTCCAAACAGCTACTTCGAGAGTTTTAATCCAAACTATGCCGTGAAAAAGTTTTTTACAAAAGACCAGCCCAACAAATAACCGCTATTAAAAAGTGCAATCAAAAAGCACAACTGCTACCAGCAACATTTGAAAAAGTAAGAAGAGAGACTTTTTTTATTTTTCAACCACTTTACAAAAGCATGCAAGCCCGTCCCTACTGATACATAGCTATCAGTAGGGCTTTTGCATTGCAGACTTTATGCCCTGCGCCTGCGCGCCACTATACATTTTTCCATAGCGTGGGCTTTGTCGTTGAGCCAGCAGAAGTTTAATAACTGAAGCGTACAGTTTTAGCAATAAGGTATCTGCCATCAATGTTATGGTTAAAATTGGCTGGTGACGGTCTAATAGTGATAAAAAAAGCGTCTTACTATGATTTTTAAACAAAATACTTGAGCTTACTTGCAATCTATTCATTAGTTTTCCGTTTTTTTTAGTATGTTTATGCAAGTTTTGTTATATTTAAATTTGAGATGTAACTTGCATCTCGAAACTTCCAAGCATAACTTGCTTTGATACGCAATTTAGACCTTAGAAATAACATTTCTCAAAGAAATATTATTTCTAAGCCCATTTTTCCATAAGGCTATGGAAAAATATATGAGTAGTATGTAATTATCTAAAAGCACGTTTATTTTCTGTAACTTACTTACAAGAACCTATGAGTTTTGAAAAAAATTGGTATAAAGAATCACCGACTTCCAAAAGACCAGATAAAAACTACAGCCTACCCTCTTGGGCAAGTATTCTCTCCGACCGCAGGTTTCGTTTTACTGTAGGATTTGGACTTATATTGCTTGCGCTTTTTTTAGCCTTAGCATTTATTTCCTTTCTTTTTACAGGACGTGCCGACCAGAGCGTCGTAGAGGGTTTTAGCTTTTCAGAGTTTAAATCTTCGGGCGAAGAGGTTCAAAATTGGCTGGGGCTTACGGGGGCTCTTTTTGCTCACTTTTTAGTGTTCCGTTGGTTTGGTGTAGCTTCTTTTTTGCTTATTGTTGTTATTTTTAAAATTGGTTATAACATTACGTATCAACAACCTTTTTATGCAGACCAAAAGCGGTTTCGCATCGTGCTTTTCTTTTTGTTTTGGATAAGCATCTTCGTGGGCTACCTCGTGTTTGCTACGAATAGCCGTGAGACGTGGACTATGTGGTGTGGCGGTGTAGGATACGAAATAGCTACAATACTAAACGGACTTTTTGGCTGGGCAAGCATTTTCTTTATTATTTTTGCCTTGCTTATCTTTTTGCTTTATACACTACGCGAAAATCGTTTTTTAGCTTTTCTAAATTTGGCAACAGCCGAGAGCAAAAGCGCACAGGGATTTGATACAAAACAAAGTGCTACACCAAAAACAAACCCCGCAGAACGCAAAGCCCAAACGCCTCAAGAAACCAAAATAGAGCCTAAAAAAGAACCCACAAGCCCTATAGAAAGCACTCAAAAAGAAGCAACTACAAAAACTAAAAAACGCAGACCTTCATTCCTCGAATCCTTAGGCTTTATAAGCCCAGCAGAAGAAGGTGAAGAGCCAACACAAAAACAAACTAAAAAAACTAAAACTACATTTTTTCAAA
This sequence comes from Bernardetiaceae bacterium, assembly GCA_020832465.1. GTDB lineage: Bacteria > Bacteroidota > Bacteroidia > Cytophagales > Bernardetiaceae > JAFIER01. The sequence goes on along the minus strand of JAFIER010000162.1, from coordinate 16,062 downwards.
AAGATAAACTCCCGCTTGCCGAAGCCGAAAAAGCACGCCTCGAAGAGCAAGAAAAGGAAGCCACAGAAGCTGCGCAGCAAGCCCAACACGATGACGAGCAACTCTTGCAAAGCCTAAACAAAGCTCCAGATAATCAACCAAAAGAAAATCAAAAAAATCAAGAACAAAACGAAGACGAAATTTTACAAAAGCATAACGATGAGCAAGACTTTGCACTTGCTATTGATGAAATCCCACGTGCAGAAAAATCAGAAAAAAAACAACTTAAAGAATGGCTCAAAGCACAGCCAGAGCCACTTCCACTCTCGGCAGCTGATGTCGAAGTATTAGAAAAAACATACCCCTCGCAAGCCTTTGCAGACCCGAGTAAACTGCTGAATTATAAATTTCCGCCCGTAGATTTTCTCTCTTTTCACGGAGATAAGCAACCACCGATTAAGCGTGAGGATTTGCAAGAAACAAAAGATAAAATTCAGAATACACTCAAAAATTTTAAAATAAAAATCGAAGGAATTACTGCCGAAGTAGGTCCGACCGTTACTCTCTACGAAATCGTACCCGCTGCCGGCGTAAAAATTTCGCAAATTAGAAACCTCGGCGATGATATTGCGCTAAACCTCTCGGCTTTGGGTATCCGCATTATTGCACCTATGCCAGGCAAAGGTACAATCGGTATTGAAGTGCCGAACAAAGTGCGTGAAGTCGTTTCATTGCGTTCGCTTTTGGAAAGCAGTGCATTTCAAAATACAAAAAAAGACCTACCACTCGTCTTGGGTAAAACTATTTCTAATGAAGTTTTTATTACAGACCTCTCTAAAATGCCTCACTTGCTCATCGGAGGGGCTACGGGGCAGGGTAAGTCGGTCGGTATCAATGTTATTCTCTCTTCTTTGCTTTATAAAAAGCACCCAGGGCATGTAAAGTTTGTGATGATTGACCCAAAGAAGGTAGAGTTTTCGCTTTTTGCGAAATTGCGTAAGCACTACTTAGCGCATCTTCCTAATAGTGCAGAGCCTATAGTAACCGAGCCAGAGGAGGCTGTGCGTACCCTTGAGTCGCTTTGCATCGAAATGGATAATCGCTACAGCCTGCTTCGAGATGCTGATTGTAGAAATATTATCGAGTATAACGAAAAAATCAAACTCAAAGATTTGCCTATGGGAGAGGGGCATCGCTTCCTGCCTTATATCGTTTTGATTATTGATGAGTTGGCAGATTTAATGATATCGGCAGGCAAAAATGCTGAAAAACCCATTGCACGCTTGGCCCAAATGGCACGTGCTATTGGTATTCATTTAGTAGTTGCGACGCAGCGTCCGTCCGTCAATGTGGTTACGGGCATTATTAAAGCCAACTTCCCCGCACGTATGGCATTTCGGGTTACTTCGAAAATAGACTCTCGCATTATCCTCGATGCTTCGGGGGCAGAGCAGCTCGTCGGTTTGGGCGATATGTTACTCTCTAATGGCTCGGATATGTTGCGCTTGCAATGCGGTTTTGTAGATACGGCAGAAGTAGAAAGTGTATGTGAGTATATCGAAAATCAAGATGGATTTAGGCACGCCTATTTCTTGCCGAGGTTGCCCGAAGACGAAATCGATGAGCAAGAGCAAGATGACGAGAAAAATTATGACCCTAATGATATGTTTTCACCTTATTATGTCAATCGCAGTAGCAAGGGCGATGATAAAAAGTAAGACTACGAACTTCCTTAGGGCGGTTACTCATTCTACTATACATGTGTGAGGTAGCACTAACAGCTCTCGGAGAACTCTTCTTAGTGCTTATTGGTAAATGTGTAGTAGTACGATCAAGTTCAAATATCAAATTATACACTTAGCATACTCAAAATAGATATGGATAATGTACTCAAAAATAGTAGGCAAACATCAGAGCGTGCCGAAAATAGCTATTTCGAAGGGGATAGAGTGATTTGGATTGTAGTTTTTATGCTGGCGGCTATCAGCATTTTGGTTGTATATAGTGCGGCAGGCTCGCTGGCCTTTCGCCGTATGGAGGGCGATACGGAGTATTATTTGCTCAAGCATGCCTCTTTGGTTTTGCTTTCTCTTGTGGCGATGTGGCTTTGTCATAAAGTAGATTTTAGGTATTACTCTCGGCTGTCTCGTTTTGCACTGCTTATATCAGTGCCTATACTGATAGCCACTTGGTTTTTTGGTACGACGATAAACGAGGCGACTCGCTGGATAACGATTCCCTTTATCAATCAATCTTTTCAGGCTTCTGATTTGGCCAAGTTAGCACTTATTGCAAATGTAGCAAGTATGCTCTCGAAGCGGCAGCAAAGTATTCATGAGTTTCAGCGTGCGATATTGCCTATACTTTTTTGGTGCGGGCTTATTTGCGGATTGATTGCACTGAGCGATTTATCGGGCGCGGCATTGCTTTTTGCGACTTGTGTGCTTTTGATGTTTATTGGTAGAGTGCCTGTGCGCTACTTAGGTATGCTGTTTTTTATTGGTATCACCGTAGCAATTTTGGCATTGCAAATAGGTCAGCGTAAGGAAACGGCAATGCGTCGTTTTACAAACTTTATTTCTACTGACCACAAAGAAATTCCTTTCCAAACCGAGCAATCTTATATTGCAATAGCGAGTGGCGAACTGACGGGCAAAGGACCTGGCAATAGCGACCAGCGCAATTTTTTACCTTATCCTTATTCTGATTTTATCTTTGCTATTATTGTCGAAGAGTACGGTCTTTTTGGTGGTTTTTTTGTGATTATGCTTTACCTTACGCTACTCTATAGGGGCATGTTGGCTATGGCAAAAAGTGAACGTGCTTTTGGCGGGTTGCTCTCTGCGGGTTTGAGTTTTAGTCTTGTCGTGCAAGCCTTTGTACACATGGGCGTAACCTTAGGCGTTGTGCCCGTAACGGGGTTGCCGTTGCCACTTTTGAGTATGGGCGGCACTTCACTCTTTTTTACAGGAATTGCCTTAGGGATTATTTTGAGTGTCAGCAGAGGAGAAATCGAAGATTTAGAGCCACAGACCCAAGCCGATGAGGAGAAAATTTTTAGAAGGGGCTAATTTTTTGGTAATTTTCAAAAAAAATACTAAATTCGCTGCTTATTAACAAAGCGCAATGGAAGACATTTTTTTATACATAGAGGAGTCGCCGCTTCTTTTTACACAGGTTTTTTTTTGGATGTTATTTGCTTTCGTACTGCTGGTATATCAGTTTGTACGAAATCGTCTTACTTTGCGCAATACTTTTCTGCTTGTTTTTAGTCTTTATTTTTACTACCTCTCAAGTGGTTTTTACTTTTTTTTGCTCATTTTCTCTACTTTCGTAGATTACTTTTTGGGCGAGGCAATTTATAAAAGCAATAAAGACAAACATCGCAAATGGTATGTAGCAATCAGTGTTTTTGTCAATTTAAGTGTATTGGCTTATTTCAAATATACTTTTTTCTTTTTGGGAGAGGTCAATCATTGGTTTGGATTATCTATTCCTGTTATAGATTATTTGGCTGCTTTTGGCAATCTTTTTCACCCCCATGAGGGGTTTGATACGAGCAGTATTTTCTTGCCTATTGGTATTTCTTTTTATACTTTCCAGACTATTAGCTACTCTGTAGATTTGTATCGGCGAGAGCTAAAACCTGTCAAAAATATTTTAGATTTTGCTTTTTATGTAAGTTTTTTTCCACAATTAGTAGCTGGTCCTATTGTCCGTGCGGCAGAATTTATTCCTCAAATTTACGAAAAATATCGCCTCTCACGGCTCGAGTATCAAGAGGCTTTGTATTTGATATTGGTAGGGCTCTCTAAAAAGATTTTTATCTCGGATTATTTATCAGTAAATTACGTAGATAGGGTTTTTGCCGAGCCTGTCAAGTATAGCGGTTTTGAAAATTTAATGGCTGTTTATGCGTATGCAGCGCAAATTTATTGTGATTTTTCGGGTTATACAGATGTGGCTATTGGTGTGGCTTTGTTGCTGGGATTTCGGCTTCCGTTAAATTTTAACTCTCCTTATCAGTCATTAGATATTACTGATTTTTGGCGACGCTGGCATATTTCACTCTCTTCGTGGTTGCGCGATTATCTTTATATACCCCTTGGTGGAAATCGTCATGGTGTAGGGCGCACTTATTTGCATTTAATTATTACGATGCTTTTAGGCGGATTGTGGCACGGCGCAGCTTGGAGATTTGTAATCTGGGGCGCACTTCATGGTGGGGCTTTGGCTTTGCATAAATTGTGGGCTCGTTATGTACCGATAAGCGATAAAACAAAATCCACTTGGGCGTATCGAATTATTATGGGATTAATTACATTTCATTTTGTATGTTTTTGTTGGATATATTTCCGAGCCCCTGATGTAGCCACTGTAAATTTGATGCTCTCGCAAATGATTTTTGATTTTAAATGGACATATATCCCCGAAATATGGGCAGGTTATAGCACTGTTTTTTGGGTTATTATTTTGGCATACGTAACGCATTTGCTACCTAAAGCATGGAAAATGCAAATACAGCAAACTTTTGGAACCCTACCAGATATTAGCAAAGCCATTATCATTACTTTTATCCTCTTGATTTTATATCAAATGCGTAGTGCTGAGGTACAGCCATTTATTTATTTTCAGTTTTAGACTGAGTAGAAACGTCATTACTTATACATAAACTCATTACAATTGTAGTATATGAAGAACAAAGAAGAAACACTAGTTACATTAGTGGAATTCAGTACTGCTGCTGGGTATAAAACAGTAGAATTGCACAACGCAGATATTAGCTCTTTTCATAAGCCTGTTGATTTAGTTGTTACTTCAGCAAAATGGGGGCGCTACTTGCGCACTAAAAATTCTCTAATAGGTGCTTTAAATGACAACTTAAATATCAGTGTATCTGATCTTGCACTTGATAAGCTAATTGACTTGCGAAAATCAATGGGCACTTGGGTATCACAAAAAGTACAATCTACTTCTTTTAGTTATTTGCTATGTGTAGAGTCTCTTAATAAGCAGGAAAAATTTTTTAATAGGGAAGAAGTTTTTATAAATTTATTTTCTACTATTGCACTACTTGAATATCATAATATTAGTGTAAAATCTGTGATTATGCCTGTAATTGGAAGTGGTTATGTAGGTATTGATACCCGTGATATTATTCCAAGAATGATGGTGTATGCACGTAAAGCTTTAAACAACAATATTGCATTACAAAAAATTTATATAGTTGAGCAGGACGAGAGTAAAATAGAAGATTTACTTTTAGGAGTTAATACATATTTAAAGGAAGATAATCCTGATTTTCAAGACGAATTTGATATCGATGATATATTAGCAAAACAGTTACTCATAGGTTTTAAGAAACTTCAATTGAAAAATTTTGTTTATCAAAATAATGAAACTGTCTCTATTATAATCAATAGATTGGAAAAAAAAGATTTAAGAATTCACGAGTTCGGAGTTTTGAGTAGAAAGTTTGTTGAACATGCATTGTATCAAATATTAGGCGAAAAACAAGCTAAAAAGCTAGGCTCGCCTTATAATCAAGTAGAGGGCTTAAAAAACTTAGGTATATCGCAGTGGATTCAAAATTACTTTCATGCTGTTCGCATAATTGGTAATAGTACGGTTCATTCTAATAATTCAAAAGAAAATCAGAGAAGTCCAAGCAATATCAATATAAAAGATATGCAAGCCCTTATTGTAATTCTTAATTGTATTGTAGACTTTTTGCTCTTTTTTAATACAGAAAACAAGTAGTTTTAAAAGCAGTGTACGAGTTTTTTTTAAGCACTAACAGTTTTTCGAAAACTGTTAGTGCTTTAAATTCTATTCAAACATAACCCCATAATCATACAAACGATTCTGGGATTTGTACTTTGTTTTACGCCGAGCAGTCAAAGTGTGCCATATCTACGAGCACGCAGTACCATTTACCTTCGATTTGAGCAAACCCAAGTTGTAAATAGCTTTCTGTAATTACGACCATATAGCGCAATTCATTGTCTAAATAGCTTGCAATTTGTTGCTCTTCATCAGATATATCTGTACGTGTGAGGTCTGCCATGCGTAGAATTCCGTTGCTAAAAAAATTAGAAGGAATTTCTGTGCTGTAAAAACAGCCTTGTGCGGAGAAATTTTGGCAGTCGTAAGTGGGCAACTTATCTTTTAAGGGTTCTTGGCATGTGCTTGCATTGAGGTAGTCTTCTAAATAAGGAAATTCATGTAAGATCGTTTGGAAAGAAGCAAAGCGTTTGAGCAAGGCCTCCGAACCAGGATTATAAAGTACATAAACCCCCATTTCTTGATGTATAGCCACATCTAATGCTTGTGCAAGATTAGTGGTATGTTGTGGATCGAGTAAATTGCGAAGATAGCTATCAAAGTGCTGGCTGTGCATTTTTGTTTGGCTATGCGTTTGCATAGCAGGGGTTGAATCAGCACTACTATCCTGAGCCGTACTTTGTTTTTTTGCCTGTGTTTCCGGCTTTGTTGTGCAGGAGTTACAAATCATAACTAATAAGCAAACACTTATAAAAGTGTAGCACTTTTGTTTTAAGTAGCATTTTTTTGGATAAGACATAATTACAAAGGATTATTTAGGATAAACTTAGAATTTTTGAGACCGTTTGTTTTTTTCTATCCAGAAATAACATTTCTTTGAGACATGTTATTTCTAAGCCCATTTTTGCATAGCGTGGGGTTTGCAAACCCCACACTATGCAAAAATGTATAGTAGTATGATTTTTTTATCTGTTTAAAGTTTAGTATATTTCCATGTGTAACGTAAACAAAAAAAAAACGTTTACTTTCATAGCCCTAATTTGCTGTTTTAGCAAAATAAAATAGCTATTATTGCTTATTATTTACACAAAAATCATTAAATTACAAGTGTACTCACATACATAAACACAAGGATTACAAATTGATAGCATGAGAAAACGTACTAACTACTCAGAAGCCCTTTTTGAGGATAGCAATCGCACGAAGCTCGCCCTACTTATCGACGGAGATAACGCACAGCCTAAGCTTTTAAACAAAATATTAGCCGAGCTGGGTAAATATGGTGCTGTTACAATAAGGCGTATTTATGGCGACTGGACAACCTCTAATATGAACGGTTGGAAAGAATATACCAATGATTTAGCCATACAGCCCATTCAACAGTTTAGATATACTACCGGAAAAAATGCCACTGACAGTGCCATGATTATTGATGCTATGGACATCTTACACGGCGAAGAAGTAGAAGCTTTTTGTATCGTATCAAGCGATTCGGATTATACCCGACTCGCCACGCGAATCCGGGAGTCGGGTACGTTTGTTATGGGAATCGGACAGCAGAAAACGCCAAAATCATTTGTCAATGCCTGCGACCTTTTCATATATACAGAAAATTTGCTACCGCAAAGAAGAACACCAAAAACAATAGCAAAAAGTACTGCAAAAAGCACAAACAAAGTCCCTACACAGGAAGCCGTTGCTATGAAAAAAGCAGAAGCTAACGATATGCAAAAAGAATCCGCTCTTTTGCGAGAAGCCTTTGAGTCCGCCTCGAGTGAAGAAGATTGGCTTTATTTGGCTCAATTTGGTGCTTATTTGAGAAGAATTGACCCCGGTTTCGACCCGCGCACCTATGGCTACAAACAGCTCTCTGAAATGCTTAAAGCACATAGCCAAGATTTTGAAATGAAAAAACAGCGCAAAAATAACCGTTTTGTTACTTATGTAAGACTTAAAGAATCTTAAAACTTTTGGCAGAATGCTTATTAAAATGCCATCATACTACTAGGCACTCTCCATATAGAAATAACATGTCTCAAAGAAATATTATTTCTAAGCCCATTTTTCCATAGTATGGGGTTTGCAAACCCCACCGCTATGCAAAAATGTATAGTAGTATGAAATGCCATTAAAAAACACAAATTTTATACATAGAAAACTTTTAGGGTGTGTGATAAGTTTACAAACCTGTGCGTACTGAAGCCTATAGATGGCTTCGTTCATAATCTACCTTTATGTTTGCTATCGAAGCCTAAAAACTTTAAGCCAGATAGTAAGCAGGCAAATATTGTAAAAATAACAAACTTATCGTGCGCCCAACCTTTACTACTATTTTGAAATTTAAAGATTTATGATACTTCCGTTTTTTCCGTTAAATATGGTTGTTTTTCCAAACGAAGCCATCAACCTACACGTTTTCGAACCTCGTTACAAACAGCTTATACACGAGTGTGATACTGAAAAAAAGACGTTTGGAATACCTACTTTTATGGACGATAAAATCCAAGAGTACGGTGCTGAGTTAAAACTACTCGAAATTTCTAAAAAATATCCTGACGGAAGAATGGATATTAAAGCAGAAGGGCAGAGAATTATCAAAGTAAAAACCTGGGAAAACCCAGTCAAAGGAAGGTTATATGCGGGAGGCGAGGTCGAACTTATCACTCCTACAGACCACGCCTCTCTGTCAGAAAAAATGCTCCTACTCGAAAAAATTAGAGAGCTTTACGAAGTCGTCAATGTCGAAGTTGAAGTTGAGGCTGATGAGCCTTTCTTGACTTATATTTTTGCACATAAATTAGGACTATCACAAGAAGAAGAATATGAAATGTTAAAACTAAAAGATGAAAGTCAGCGCATATCATTTCTTCAAAGGCATTTGAGTAAAGCTATTCCTACAGTACGTGAAATCGAGCGTATTAAAGCACGCATACGCATGAACGGGCACTTTCAACGCTTAGATCCCTTAGATTTTTAGGAGAGAGTTTTGCTTTGCGGAGATTCGCACTTTTTTGAAAATCCATTTTATGAAGCGTATTTGCAAGTTAAGGTTAAAATATAGTTGTTTATTGTTTTCATAAATTTTTCCAAATTTGTGTCTTGATGAGCTTGCAGTTTCTAATTTCGTGTTGTTGAGTAAATAGCTTTCAAATTCGTTACGATTGTATATATGGTAGCACAAAATATCTCCATCTTCTTTGATAATTAAATAACCACCAGTTGCATCGTAGGTGCCAGTCCAAACCTTGGCGGGCATCATGCCCAAAGCAACATCGGTTAGAAAGCGTTTGATTTTATACTCGTAAAAGGCATGCCCGTTGTTAGTATCAAAATTTAAAGGATTGTTTTTGGAGATGATAGCAACGATATCCGTTAGACTTGAGTAAGGAGTCGTGTAGAAGGTCAAAACAATCTGACTTAATATGTCAGGCAGTAAACTATCAATCAGAGTAAGATTATTGGCAAATATTGGGTGCTGTGTGCTGACAAATTTTAAAAGGCCTCCTCTATTTTGAATTTGCATAATCCTATCCATTATCTTACTTCTTGTACTAATAGTGTTAATGCTTACAATGTCATTAGGTGATAGGTCAGCTTGTTCTATTTTATAAATAAAATTAGTTGTTTTGCCCGCATTTAAGAGTGTAGAAGGGCTACCGAGTTGTGATTTAATACTAAAACCAAGTGCTGGTTTTTGGTTTGTTCTTAGGTCATGCACAACTATTGTAATATCTGTTTTGACTGATGATTTAGCTTTCAGCGAGAGGCAGTTTATAGATTGCATAAACGCTTCTATTTCTACGACTGAAAAAGTTCGGGATTTATTAGATTGTATTTTATTAAGCAGTAAAGTGGCTTTTTCTTTAAATTTATGAATTGAAATCCTTTGAACCTCATCATTTTTACTGCCAGAAATTAAAATAATCTCATCTTGAATTGCGTACTCAAACTTTGAGTTTGCTTCTGCACGAAGAATTTTTATAATTGGAAAAACAACACCTTGCATCTTTTGAATATTTTCATTCCCAAGATGTAGTTCTTTATCTCCCAATAGTTTGAATAAGGCATATACCTCGCTCCATTCACCTTTATTACCTTTTAGCATGTTATATTCAGATTAAGTTTTTTGATAATTTGTTCAGCTGTTGCTTGTATGGCAGGTACAGCTACGGAGTTTCCGAATTGTTTATAGGCTTGTCCATCAGAAACCACAATTTTAAATTCATCAGGAAAACCTTGTAGCCTTGCCCACTCTCTTGGTGTCATTTTTCTAATACCTTCACGATTGACTTTTCCACTTATGTTGGTTATAGGTTCAAAATTTGTGAGACGGTCATCATAAACTAAATTTCTCTCGCGCCCCATGCCACCACAGACTACCGCATTAGCGATACCTTCATCAGCAATAATTTCATAACCAAAGCCATTACCTTTACGCTCATGGCGTGCTTTATGCTTTCTGAGCGTATTTAAATATACGTCAGAGAGGTAGTATTTTACCGAGACTTCTTGCTCTTCTTTTATGTCTTTAAAAGCTATAGATTCTTCAGTAGGTTCAGGGTATTCAAAGTTGTGTATGCCTGTTTTCGGGTGAAAACCTACAATAAAAATTCTTTCTCTGTTTTGTGGTACGCCAAAGTTTTTAGCATTGATAACTCGAGGTTCTGGCACATAATATCCTAAATCTTTGCGGAGCACGTGCAGAATAGTCGCTAATGTTTTGCCTTTATCATGATTTCGCAATCCTTTTACATTTTCAAGAAAAAAGGCCTGAGGCTGTTTGGTTTTGATAATTTCAGCAACATCAAAGAAAAGTGTACCTCGTGTATCTTCAAACCCCCCACGCCGACCCGCTATAGAAAATGCCTGACAAGGAAAACCCGCGCACAAAATATCAAAATTATCTGGAATAGAGTTTTTGGTCTCGCGCTTGGTTATATCGCCAAAAGGAACTTCTCCAAAATTAGCTTCATAAGTTTTTTGTGCGTACTTATCCCACTCACTGGTAAAAACACACTTACCACCTAAGTTTTGAAAAGCCAATCTAAAGCCTCCAATGCCTGCAAAAAGATCTATAAAACTAAAAATAGGAGTTTGAGGCGCAGGAAAAGGAATAACTGATAGCGGTGATGATTGAGATTTAAAGATTAAATATTGCAACATTTCTTCAGTAAGTTGTTGGCTTATGCCATGCTCTGGATACTTATGAGATAAAACATTTTTTACAAAGGCTAACGCATTGGCTTTATAGACCTGCGATGTTTCATTTTTATGATTGTGCAAAAAATGAGTAAAAGAAGCCTGTTTATGTTTTTCTGAATCTCTAATTTTGGTATAAAATAACTGCGTATCGATTTCGTTTAATATGTTTTTTGTGTCTTCGTTCATTAGACAAAATAAAGTAAACTAATAAGGATTATCACTATTAATGCTGACTATGATATACTTTTCAAACTAACAAATAAGAAAAGGGCTTATTGAGATGCAAAATTTTAAGATTTTTATAAACCTTGTATCTTAAAATCTGCGTAGCACTTACAAATATAAGATTTTTTTCGTAATATAGCATCTAAGAAGCAAGTAGCATACTCCATAAAAATCATGAAAAAAATATTTTTATCTCTCTTATTTTCTTTGATAGCAATAAGCATTTTATATGCACAACCTTTCTCTCGTGCGGATAGTTTGCGCGGGACGCTCAACCCCATGAGAAGTTGTTATGATGTGGGGTTTTATGATATAGCTCTCCGCATCGACCTCGAGAAAAAGCAGATTACAGGGCAAAACAAAATTACATTTCGTGTAACAGAAGATTTTGATAGCTTGCAGTTAGATCTATTCGAGAATATGCACATCGAGCGAATCACTCATAACGATAAATCTTTACAATTTCGCCGTGAAGGCGCAGCCATTTTTGTGTATTTTGATCAAACTTTACCTAAACAAAGCACGCAAAAAATAAGTGTTGAATACAGTGGAAAACCTCGCATCGCTCTAAATCCACCTTGGGACGGTGGGTTTACTTGGAAAAAAGATGCTAAAAATCGCGATTGGATTGGTGTAAGTTGCGAAGGTATTGGCGCAAGCCTTTGGTATCCTAATAAAGACCACCTCAGCGATAAGCCCGATAGCATGCACATGCGTTGCGAAGTCCCCAATCCTTTGATCTGCGTGTCTAATGGCAGATTACGCCGTACTGAAAAATTAGCCGATGGTTATACCGCCTACCATTGGGCAACGACCTACCCCATCAACAACTACAATATTACGCTCAATATCGCCAACTATGCACATTTTAAAGACCATTACATCAATAACGAGGGCGATAGCTTAGATTTAGATTATTACGTCTTGGATTATAATTTGAATAAAGCTAAAAAACACTTCACGCAAACACATACTATGCTTAAAGCATACGAAGACCTTTTCGGTAAGTATCCTTTTTGGAACGATGGCTACGCACTTGTCGAAACGCCATATTGGGGCATGGAGCATCAAGGGGCTATTGCTTATGGCAACAACTACCGAAACAATAGCTGGGGCTTTGATTATATCTTGATTCACGAAACTGGGCATGAGTATTTTGGTAATAGTATTAGTGCAAACGATCACGCTGAACTATGGATTCACGAGACCTTCACCACCTATGCCGAAACGCTATTTATGGAGCATTGGAAAGGTAAAGCAACGGCACTTAGGTATATACAAACTCAAAGAAGTCAGATTTTAAATCAAACACCCATAGTCGGTCCATTAGGTGTAAACTACGACGGCTGGGTAGGTTCGGATATTTACTACAAAGGTGCTTGGGTATTACATACGTTCCGACATGCACTCGGAGACGACGAGCAATGGCTTGCTTTGATACGAAATTTCTATCAAAAATTTAAGCACTCCAATATAAATACGCAACAAGTTATTGATTTTTTTGTAAAGGAAAGCGGGCAAGATTGGGAGGGCGCATTCCAACATTTTCTATACACAACCAAAATTCCCACTTTGGAATACCGCCTCGAGGGCGATATATTGCATTACCGCTGGAAAAGTCGCATAGAAAATTTTGCACTCCGAACCTACCTCGAAGATGAAAAAAGCAATCACATCGAGCTTTATGCTACGACCGCTTGGCAATCTCAAAAATTGGACAAAATGCCCGAAGGAAACTTATCCATTCCTAAAAACTTATTTTGGGCTGTAGCCAAAAATATAAAGTAAATCATACCTCTATACATTTTCCATAACGTGGGGGGGCAAATCCCAGCGGCTATGAAAAAATGAGCTTAGAAATGACATTTCTCAGAGAAAATAACAAACCCGAAAGGTTGCGACCATAAACTGTCAGTATCAGAATCAAGCAAATCCTAAAATTCTGATAATCTTGATTCAGACAAAAAAGGATTTAGTTCCAACCATCGGGAGGGTCTTCGACCGCTACCGAGGTGAAAAAAAACTCTGGCGAGGCTTCAAGGCTTTGTCAGAGTTTTTTTTTGAAATTCCTAATCAAGCAAATTCTAAAATCTTGTTATTTCCAACCATCGGGAGGGTCTTCGACCACTACCGAGGTGAAAAAAACTTTTGTGAGGTGTATAATTATTTAATCTGATATTTACGCCTTGGCAAGACTATGTGAGAAAAGCAAAAACGGCTTCATCATATTCTTTACAATGACTCCCTATATTTTGACAGTAGTGAACAACTATTTCGAATTCTCAAGCAATATAAGCAAATTCTAAAGTGCTATTTTTTTCTACAAATTAAAGCCGTTATTTGTATTGAGTTAAAAAAAAGAATCTAATTACGAATAGCAAATAACGATATAATTACCTATTTGTGAAGTTTGAACATTTATACTTAAATCTTAATCTTTAATTATTTATTTTATGAAAAGTAAATTTCTTTATTTTTTTATATTTCTTATCTTGCTGAGCGTAACAAGCCTGCAAGCACAATGGACTAATGTGGGCACTCCTGGGTTTTCAGCAGGAGGAGCGCTGAATCAAAGTTTAGTCTTCCACCCTACTTCAAATGAACCCTACCTCGCTTACCGAGATGGCGCAAATGCTTCGAAGACTACGGTAATGCGATTTGATGGCACTAACTGGGTGAATGTCGGTATTGCTGGCTTCTCGGCAGGAACTTCAGCTTTTCAAAGTTTAGCTATTCATCCTACCACAGGTGAACCCTATGTCGCTTATCAAGATTTTACAATATTTCAGAGAACTACGGTAATGCGATTTGATGGTACTAACTGGGTGAATGTCGGTACTGCGGGCTTTTCGGGAGGATTAGCAAATTATCAAAGTTTAGCCTTTCACCCTACCACGCATGAGCCTTATGTTGCTTACCAGGAAGATTTTGGATTTGCAAACAAGGCTACTGTAATGCGTTTTGATGGTACTGACTGGGTTAGTGTCGGTGTGGCTGGTTTTTCAACATCAGGCGCACCCTATCAAAGTTTAGCTTTTCACCCTACCACGCATGAGCCTTATGTCGCTTTTCTAGATGAAAATTTTGTCAAAACCAGTGTGATGCGTTTTGATGGCACAAACTGGGTTAATGTGGGCTCACCAGGATTTTCATTAGGATTTGCAACAGACCAAAATTTAGCCTTTCACCCTATAACGCAGGAGCCTTATGTTGCTTATATAGATGGGTCATTATTACAGACTGTTGCTATGATGCGTTTTGATGGCACAAACTGGGTTAGTGTGGGTACGCCCGCAGGTTTTTCTACAAACTTTGCCCAATATTTAAGTTTTGCTTTTAACCCTATTACGAACGAACCTTATGTAGCTTATCGAGATAATGCAAGTGCCAATAAAACTACAGTAATGCGTTTTGATGGCACAAACTGGACGAATGTGGGGGCTGCTGGCTTTTCAGCAGCAGCGGCAGATCATCAAGATATGGCTTTTCACCCCACAACGGGTGAGCCTTATGTCGCTTATAGAGATTGGGGAGTTGGAACCAGGGCTACTGTTATGCGTTTTATACCACCCCCTGCTCCCGAAATTACACTTTCAGGTAATAGTAACCCTATCTTAAATACAAGCGTCACGCCTTCATTAGCAAATCATACCGATTTTGGAAGTGTAGAGAGTTGTGTAGGTACAAGTTTTACCCGTACTTTTACTATCACCAATATAGGTTCTGGTGATTTGAGTCTTACAGGTACGCCCTTGATAGATATTACAGGAATAGGAGCTGCGATGTTTAGTCTAACTACACCGCCTGCTAATACGGTTTTGCCAGGCGAAAATACAACTTTTGTGATTACTTACGAACCTACAATGGTAGGACTTCACGAAGCTGTAGTTACCATCGATAGTAACGACCCTAATGTCTCTAATTTTACATTTGCCATTCAGGGCACAGGAATAGACAACACTGCACCCGTTTTCACCACTTGCATAACCGACCAGTCCGTAAGTGTAGATGCTACTTGTGGTTATACGCTTGCCGATTATACAACAATGGTAGCAGCGAGCGACAACTGCGGTACGGTAACATTTACCCAAACTCCAGCGATTGGTTCTGCCCAAACAGGTGTCGTTTTGGTAACGATAACAGCAAATGACGGAAACGGAAATACGGCAGTTTGTACTTTCAATACTGTTCCCAATGACGTAACACCTCCGACCTTCACGACTTGCGTAGCGAATCAGACCGAAAACCTAAGTGCTACTTGTGGTTATACCGTTCCCGATTATACAGCAGCTCCTTATAATGCAGCAGCGACGGATAATTGTGGTACAGTAACTTACACGCAAGTGCCCGCAGCCGGTACGGTTTTGAGTGGCGTAGGAACGACTAATGTAACCATTACAGCGACTGATGGCAGTGGTAATGATACAGATTGCGATTTTACTTTGACATTAGAGGATAATACAGCACCCTTAGCGAGTTGTATGAATATTGATGCAGTTCTTGATGCAAGCGGTAGCATTACTTTGAATGCGATGCTTTTGAATAATAGCAGTAGCGATAACTGTACGGCATCAGGTGATTTAAATTTTGTATTTGATGATACTGGTTTGGCAACTCGTAATTATGATTGTACAGATGCTGGAAGCGTTTATAATGTGGATATTCGTATAACTGACTTAGCAGGTAATAGCTCGGTTTGTAATGCAAATATTACGGTAGTCTATAACGCTGCACTTACTTACTCCGCTACGGGCTTTAACGAGTCCTCTGCCAATGACGGCAGCATCGGCGATACGCTTACGATAAGTGCGGCTTGTCCGATATTTGCGGGCGCAGTAGGCGATGATTTTGTAGGCACTTTTGCCACAGTTA
>JAFIER010000289.1 GCA_020832465.1 Bernardetiaceae bacterium | reverse complement strand
TCCAACCGCCCCTTTATCCCCTCCTTGAAAAGTTGGGGAGTTTTGCGAAAGCTCCCTTACTAAGATTATGGGGTGCTAAAACCTCAAGGACGGTCAAAGACCTCCTTGACGGTTGTAACGAAATTGTCTGAATCAAGATTTACAGGATTTTAGGATTTGCAGGATTAGGGGTGCTAAAACCTAACCGCCCCTTTATCCCCTCCTTGAAAAGTTGGGGAGTTTTGCCGAGAGCATAATATATACGACATTGCTTCGTCAATTATAGCATTTATTCGTTTGTATCGCCACAAGTAACTTTTGCTGCTAATGTAGCTATTTTTTTGAAAAAAAGTAAGTTTTTTTTTGTAGTTTGCAGATAAATTCATATTATTGTTGGTTGTCTGTTTGGACACATACAAGAACAATTATATGACTAAAAATCAAGTAACTTAAAACCTAATTTGCACTAATAAATATGAAAACTGAAACCAAAGCAACTTTATTAGATATTCTGACGGGAATCGCAAGTGCTGTGTCTTGCTTCTTTATTTTGGAGAGTTTTGCGCTGCACATAGCCATCGTTCTTTTTTCGCCTCTGCCTGTGCTTGCGGGATTCATTCGCGGCAAAGCGCCAGCAGATAACCGATTTCTCAAAGTGCTTTTGATGAATCTTTTATTTTTTGTATTGTTTATGGCTATACTCAATGGTGTTTTTTATCTCTTGGTTATAATTGGTATTGCTTTGGTAGGAACAAATTTGGGAATTTATACAAGGCTTAATTTTTCAACATCAAGGCTTAAGGTGCTTGGCTTTTTGATGTTATTTTCTTTTTCAGTTTTATCATTAGGATTCATTGGATTGCCGGCTTATTTTAATAAAACGCTGTGGAGTGAAGTAGATGAACAAGCTCCGCCCTTTACTTTTCTCACCCCTGAAGGCGATGTAATTCAATCATCAGATTATGAGGGCAAGGTCATTGTGATAGATTTTTGGGCTACTTGGTGTGCGCCTTGCTTAGAGCAATTTCCAATAATGGAAAAATTACACAAGCAAAATGCAGATAATGACGATATTCATTTTTTCGCTGTTAATTCTATGAAGGGCGGCGATACGCCTGAAAAGGTGTTGAAATTTATCAATAAAGGAAAATATGAGCTCCCTTTTGTCATGGATAAAGAAGGCACTGCCTATAAAAGTTTTAATGTTCGGGTACTGCCTCATTTAGTTATTATTGATAAGCAAGGTAGAATTAAATTTACGCATACAGGTTATATGGAGTCTGAAAATTTGTATGAGAAAGTGCAAGAAAAGTTGGATAAACTCACCTCATCGAGTCGTATGACACTTAACGATTAGGAGGGGCTTCTCCCACTGCCAACGTGCGAGAATACCTCGGAAGAGGTCGCAGACCCTGCCGATGGTTGTAACGAAATTATCTGAATCAAGATTTTCAGGATTGTAGGATTAGCAGGATTAAGAAATCCAACCGCCCCTTTATCCCCTCCTTGAAAAGGTGGGGAGTTTTGCCGAGAGCTCCCCTACTAAAATTAGGGGGAGCTAAAACCTAACCGCTCCTTTATCCCCTCCTTGAAAAGGTGGGGAGTTTTGCCGAGAGCTCCCCTACTAAGATTAGGAAGGGCTAAAACCTCAAGGACGGTCGAAGACCTCCTTGACGGTTGTAACGAAATTGTCTGAATCAAGATTTTCAGGATTTTAGGATTAGCAGGATTAAGAAATCCAACCGCCCCTTTATCCCCTCCTTGAAAAGTTGGGGAGTTTTGTGAAATCATAATATATACGACATTGCTTCGTCAATTATAGCATTTATTCGTTTGTCTTGCTCGTTTTGGTGTTTTTGTAATAGGTCTTTATCCATTGCTCTGATTTGTGTTTATCTTATCCAAAATGGCTTTGAGTTCTTGTTTGGTAGGCAAGTTGCTTTTCAGGTTTTCGGGAATTTGCTTGGTTAGTTTATAAGAAGCCACGCCCATCGGCTTGCTTACATCACGCAGGGCATATTCTACCACTGTATTGTTTTTGTTTCGGCAAAGCAGCAAACCGATGCTTGCTTGGTCATTGTCTTGTTTGAGCAAATCATCAACCGCCGACAAATAGAAATTTAATTTTCCTACATATTCGGGCTTGAAATCGTCTATTTTGAGTTCTATGACGATAAAGCATTTTAGTTTGAAATGATAAAACAACAAATCAATGTAAAAATCTTGCCCGCCTATTTCCAGATGATATTGCTTGCCTATGTAGGAAAAGCCCTTGCCCAATGCCAACAAAAAATCGGTAATGTTTTGAATAATTTCCTTTTCAAAGTCTTTTTCTTTGCGTTTTGCGTCTTGGGCAATAAAATCAAAAATGTATTCATCTTTGAAAAGTTGTTGCACCAATTCGGACTGTGGATGTGGCAAATAACTTTCAAAATTATTAGGCAAAGCACCCAATTGCGTGTGAATTTGCATATCAATTTGGTGAAGTAGGACACGCTTAGACCAACCTTGCTCCACAGATTTGAGTATGTACCAAAGGCGTGTTTTTTCGTCTTTGAACTTTTCCAAAATAATTGTGTGATGTGTCCAACTTAATTGTGCAACCACTGGCTGCACAATTTCAAAATTGGGATAGGCTTTGGCGAATTTCTGCATATTTTTGAGGTTTCGCACCGAAAATCCTTTGCTATCAGGAAAATTTTGGGCTAAGTCTTTGGCAAGCGTATCTATAACTTTTGCTCCCCAACCTTGTTGTTCTTGCTTTTCTAAAATTGTTTTACCAATGTTCCAATACAAAAACAACAGTTCACGATTGACTTTTATCAAGGCTTTGGTGCGTGCCTGTTCTATCAATGAAGTAATGTTTTCCAATAAATGTTGGTAGTCTTTATTTTTCATTTTTTTTTGATTTTTTGAATTGCATCAAAAACTCGGCTGCATAATATTCTTGATACAATTCGTGGGTAAAACTATATTGGTTTTCTCAATAAGTTTTTGTATTTTCCCTGCTAATGTAGCTGTTTTTTTGAAAAAAAGCAAGGGGGTGGTTTTAATCTTTTATTAGGACAGGATTGCAGGATTTACAGCATAACGATTGGGAAGGGGCTTCGGTAAACAAATTGTCTGAATCAAGATTTTCAGGATTTTAGGATTAGCAGGATTAAGAAATCCAACCGCCCCTTTATCCCCTCCTTGAAAAGTTGGGGAGTTTTGCGAAAGCTCCCTTACTAAGATTATGGGGTGCTAAAACCTCAAGGACGGTCAAAGACCTCCTTGACGGTTGTAACGAAATTGTCTGAATCAAGATTT
>JAFIER010000155.1 GCA_020832465.1 Bernardetiaceae bacterium | reverse complement strand
ATAAAAATCAGCTTACAGAAGCTAAAATAAAATGTAAGATTATAAATGTTTTTACAAATATTGGAATGCCTAAAACTATCAAAATTTTAAAAAATTAGACAGAATTTAATGAGGTGGTAACGACACGTTGCAACAACGCCTTTTGAAGTTACCAAATTACAAAAACTCAAAGCATTGAATTTAAGCTATAACCAGTTCAAAACGCTGCCTGAATCGTTGTTGGAGATTCCTCGTATCAAAATTTATGTAGTGGGTAATCCCGATTTAAAAATTTCAGATGAATTACGCAATAGTGGAAAACTTATTTTTGACTAACAACTCTGCGAAGCTGGAGCTTCACACTACAAACATGAAATTTCAAAAAATCATAGAACTTTTGGAAAGCAACCAAACAGAACAAGTGCTGAAAGCCTTGCAAATGGCTGAAAATCACATCAGTGAATTTCGAGAACTTTTCAGATACGCACCTTCTTCGTTTTCTAAGCGATTACTTCGCTACTTAGAATACGGGCAGTTTAACCTTCATCTGCAAGGTACACAAGTTTATATCAGTCATACAGCACTTCAGAAAGTGCCTTCGTTTTTGTTTTTAATAAAAAACCTGTCCGTTCTGAGCTTCAATGCCAACCAAATTACCGAATTTCCCGAAAGAATTGTTGAATTAGAATATTTAAGCACTCTTCGCTTGTGCAACAATCAAATCAAAGAAATTCCTACAAACATCAAACACAGTTTTTTGACAAGTTTGTACTTAAATCAAAATCGACTCAGTTCCATTCCACCTGAGATTGCGAATTTGAAAAAGCTGCGATATCTCAGCCTCAGCAACAATCCTTTTTTCAAAACTTTTCCGATAGAAGTTTGCGAAAAGAGCCTTTGGCAATTTTGGTTTTGCAACAATAAAATTAAAAATATTCCCAAAGAACTTGCAAAATCTGTTTGTTGGGATATATTTTTGAGTCATAATTTGATAGAAAGCCTGCCAAGCGATTTTTTTGAATATGCAGATGAATTTTTAAAGACTTTAGACCTACGGTATAATCGCCTGAAGACACTGCCTGATGCTATCATTGATTTTCGATTTTTGAAAGTCTATGTAGCCGGCAATCCTGACTTGAAGGTTTCAGATGAATTAAGAAACAGTGGAAAATTGATTTTTAAGTAGCCTGAAGCTCCAGCTTCGGGAGAGCATACAAAACAAACCTTTAGCTTCGCACTACTTATTCTTCAAAAATTTCAGCTAAATCTATCTGCAAATCAGGGAAAATATGTGCATTGAACACTTCATCTTCTGTAAAGCTGTTTTTGAGTTCGTATTTGCCTTGCTCATTCAAGATAAACTGCTGCAAAACGTGTTCAGAAGGAAACACTATCCAATACTCTTGCACACCAGCCTCTTCATAAAGAGCATACTTGGTTTTCATTTCCTTTTTAGAATTGCCAGGTGATAGAATCTCAATAATCAAATCAGGCGCGCCGATAGCACCTCGTTTGTCAATTTTATTTTTATCACAAATTACACAAATATCAGGCTGCACTACGGTATAAATTTCTTTATTGGCTTTTTTTGATTTTTTCTTGTCCAATAGGCGTACATCGAAAGGAGCAGAAAAAAGCTCACATGGATTATACCTGAAAAATTGATATAAATTGCCATATAGTCTGCCTGATATGCGCTGATGTTTTGTACTCGGTGCAGGCGACATTTTAAATATTTTGCCTTTGATGAGTTCTACGCTTTGCTCAAAACGCCAGGTGAGGTAGTCGGCATAAGTATAAGTGCCGTCAAGGTCTAAGTCGTTGATGTCGGTGACGTATTTCATAATTTCTTAGTCTTCAAAAATTTCAGATAAATCAATCTGTAAATCGGGAAAAATATGGGCGTTGAAAACTTCGTCTTCTGTGAAACTATTTTTGAGTTCGTATTTGCCTTGTTCTTTCAAGATAAACTGCTGCAAAACGTGTTCAGAAGGAAACACTATCCAATACTCTTTTACGCCTGCCTCTTCATAAAGAGCATACTTGGTTTTCATTTCCTTTTTAGAATTGCCAGGTGATAGAATCTCAATAATCAAATCAGGTGCGCCGATAGCACCTCGTTTGTCAATTTTATTTTTATCACAAATTACACAAATATCAGGTTGCACTACGGTATAAATTTCTTTATTGGCTTTTTTTGATTTTTTCTTATCCAATAGGCGTACATCAAAGGGTGCGGAGTAAATATCACAAGTGTTTTTTTGGAAAGCCATAAATATTTTGACGTAAAGTTTTCCTGATATCTTTTGATGTCTCGAGCTCGGTGCAGGCGACATTTTAAAAATCTTGCCTTTGATAAGCTCGACGCTCTGCTCGAAACGCCAGGTCAGATAATCCGCGTAAGTATAAGTACCGTCAAGGTCTAAATCGTTGATGTCGGTGATGTATTTCATAAAAATCAGGCTTTAGGGTTCTTTACAAAAATACAAAAAAAATAGCATAAAAGTTGCTTTATAGATTATTTTATCAATATCTAGATTCTTTTTATGGGACATAACATTACTGCCATGATGTATTTCCAATACGAAGCCCTCAACGATTTTTTTACGCATTATTACCTTTTCTACCTTCAGCACAAACAATTTGAAGACGAAACGGCACTCATCAAAGACTATCAAACTACTTCTCCTGAGCAGGCTTTGGCTTTATTACAAGAAATTAATGCAATCTTAGCAGGGGCAAATGACCTAAACCAAGGCGAAATCACCAGTCAAATTCGCAGCCTACCCAAAGGTTTTGGCAGGATAAAACCTTTCCGTAACCTTGAGGAGGTTTTGACATTTTTGGAGTTGCTAAAAGATAGCATACAAAACAAACCTTGAGCTTCGAACTACAGTACTCCGAAGCTCCAGCTTCGGAAAAAATAAGCAAACTTATGCGAAGCTGGAGCTTCGCACTACAGAATATGCGACATCTTATCATCAATTCGATTCAGGTAAACGAGCAAGAAATCATCGTAGGAGCTACAGACAGCTTCCGTTGGGCAGACGAGCGTTCTACGGGGACACACTCAGGGGTAGATGCTAAAACACACGTTTGGGTAACGATTACCAAAAACCAAGGACGCTCCGCCCCCACCGAAGAAGTAGGCTTGTTTGCAGGCAGAACCGAAGATATTTACGAATTGGCACTTTCGGGCATTGCCGAACTCTGCGAAATTGCTTGGGAAATTAAAACACAAGGCTTGGATATGGGGCAAGCTAAGGAAAAGTATTTTGGTTATGCTCTCACAGCAAGGGAAATCTACCAAGCAAGCAATCACTTGATTGTCAATAGCATTCATATAGACGACACCTTTATCAAAATATTTGCCACAGACAGTGAGCGATGGAACTACGAGCGTAGTATGGCAGACTCAGGGGCAAATGCTACCCCCCATCTTTGCGTTAGCTTGGAAGATATGGGCAAGCCTTGGGTAATCATACAAAAAATAGCGTTATTTCCCTCAGATGAGCGGGCTTTGGCAATAGCAAGCATCGGCAAATTATTGGACATCGCTTGGGACATCAAAAATCAGGGCTTGGATAGAGAGCAGGCTTTGGACAGGTATTTTGGGTATCGTGTTTCCTTTCCATAGCGAAGGGTTTGCAAATTCTTCGCTATGGAGTAATTAAAACTAATCAAAACCATGCAAACACAAAAAATCTACGACATCGTTTTCGATATGGAAACCAACGACCCAGACGATTACATTACACTTCTACTGCTTTTAGGACACCCACAAGTGAACCTGAAAGCAGTAACCCTGATGCCCGGTTCACAATACCAAGTAGGCTTGGTTGCACGCACACTTGAGCTGTTTGACCAAAAAATACCTATTGGTGCATATAATTTAAGCCACGAAAAAACTTGCGTTTCGGGCTGGCACGAGAAAGTGTATGGTAAAATCAAGCCAAGCAACGAAGCAGACGAAGGTTGGAAAGTGCTGCTGGAGCAGTGCGATGAAAACACTACGCTTGTTACGGGGGCAGCCCTCAAAAACTTGGGCAGGGTGCTTGATGAACCTTCGTTCCTATTGGGAAGGTTAGTAGCACAAGGGGGCTTTGCTGGTGAGGGGGTAGTGCCTACCGAAAAGCAGTTAGACAAATTCAAAGGTAGATACACCTGCCCTACTTTCAACCTCAATGGTGATGTGCCTTCGGCTTTCAAAGCCTTGGAAAGTGCGCAAATTGCAAAGCGTTTTTTTGTATCTAAAAATGTCTGCCATGGCGTGGTTTATGATGAAGCCATACACCAAGAGGTAGCAACTGTAAAGGACAAAAGCCTCTCTTTGCAACTGATTTACAGGGGAATGGATTTTTACCTAATCAAAAATAAAGAAGGTAAAAAACTACACGACCCACTGGCTGCCTGCTGTGCTTTGAATCCTGAAATAGCGACTTGGGCAGAAGTAGAACTCTACAGAGAAAAAGGCGAATGGGGCACAAAACTGAAAGCAAACACTCAAACTTGGATTATTACAGACTATAACCACGCCGAGTTTATACGGACTTTTAGGCAGTACGCTGAAGTATCGCCAAAAAGATTTGCTATTTAGCTGCTGAGTTTGAAAAAAGATTTGTATATTTGTTCTTTGGGTGCTACAATAGTGCACGTTTGGAGGCAAAGTAGTATAGTTTTCCTTAGCGTAAACTGTGTTTAAAAATTAGATGTAAGGCGAGGACTATTGAACTATTTTAGCCACTTATCTGTATAAACTGGGTATCCCTTTTAAGACATAACCGTGCTAAAAATAAAGCCGACCCTGCGGCAAAACCAAAAGATCCATTTTTTTGACAGTGCAACGATAAAAGCGATAAATCATGAGTGGATTAAAACAGAAATAAATAATGTTCGAGCAGACTTTTAAAAATATAGACGACATACTCCACAAAGACGCAGGCTGTAGCAGTGAATTGGATTATGTAGAACAGACCTCTTGGGTGCTGTTCCTGAAATATTTGGACGACTTGGAGCGCGACCGTGCCACAGCAGCTGAACTAACAGGCAAGAGTTACACGCCTATCATTGACGCAGCATATCAATGGACAGTTTGGGCAACACCAAAAGGCAATGACGGAAAAATTGACTACCATAACGCCCTAACAGGTGACGACCTCTTGGACTTTGTAAACAACAAACTTTTCCCTTACCTCAAAAAGTTTAAGCTAAGTGCCGACAGTGCCGACACCATTGAATACAAGATTGGTGAGATTTTCAGCGAACTGAAAAACCGCTTGCAAAGTGGCTACAATATACGTGAAGTCATCAACCTGATTGACGAATTGCGTTTCCGCACCCACGCCGAGAAGCACGAAATGAGCCATCTGTATGAAGACAAAATCAAAAATATGGGCAACGCAGGGCGAAACGGTGGTGAATACTATACCCCCCGACCGCTCATTACTACCATTGTAAAAGTGGTTGCCCCAAAAATTGGCGACAAAATTTATGACGGTGCTGTGGGTTCTGCGGGCTTCTTGTGCGAAGCGTTTGCTTATCTCAATAAACCCGGACTTTCTACCAAAGACTGGGAAATTTTACAAAAACGCACGTTTTACGGCAAAGAGAAAAAATCATTAGCCTACATCATTGGCATTATGAATATGATTTTGCACGGTGTGGAAGCTCCCAACATTATACACACCAACACACTTGCCGAAAACCTTGCCGACATACAGGAAAAAGACCGCTATGATGTAGTGCTTGCCAATCCGCCTTTTGGTGGAAAAGAAAGAGCCGAAGTGCAACAAAACTTCCCTATAAAAACAGGCGAAACCGCTTCACTTTTTTTGCAGCACTTTATAAAAATTTTGAAAGCAGGTGGCAAAGCAGGTGTAGTAATTAAAAACACCTTTTTGAGCAATACCGACAATGCCACCGTTGCCATACGGAAAACTTTATTGGAAAACTGCAACCTGCACACCGTGTTAGATCTGCCTGGGGGAACTTTTACCGGTGCAGGCGTAAAAACTGTAGTGCTGTTTTTTGAAAAAGGAAAGCCAACACAAAAGACTTGGTTTTACTCCTTGAACCCAGGCCGCAATTTGGGTAAGACCAATCCACTGAACGAAAACGATTTGGCAGAATTTTTAGAACTGCAAAAAAACTTTGCCGATAGCGAAAACTCTTGGACGGTGAATGTAAAAGACATTGACCAAAATACTTTTGATTTAAGCGTAAAGAACCCGAACAAAAAAGAAGAAGCTGCCCTACGGCAACCACAAGCTATTTTGGAAGAAATGAAAGCATTGGATGATGAAAGTGCTGAAATCCTAAACTCAATTTTGGAATTGATATGAAAGAAATCAAAAGAACAAGCCCGAGGGGTTGCAATGATTATAGCCAAAATGCCAGTTGTAAATCAAGCCCGAAGGGTTGCAATGATTATAGCCAAAATGCCAGTTGTAAATCAAGCCCGAAAGGTTGCAATGATTATAGCCAAAATGCCAGTTGTAAATCAAGCCCGAAGGGCTGTTATGATTATAGCCAAAATTCAAAGACCAACAAACCATAGTTCGCCAATTAGATGCCCTTCGAGCAGAAACGCAAAAGTTGGAAGCGGTGTATCAAAAGAAAATAGCGGATTTGGAAGAACTGAAAAAATCAATCTTGCAAAAAGCATTTGCAGGAGAATTGAAAACTGAAAAATCCCGTAGGGATGACAAGATTATAGAAAAAATGACAATCAAATAAAAAAATCCCGAAGGGATGATATGATTATAA
>JAFIER010000136.1 GCA_020832465.1 Bernardetiaceae bacterium | reverse complement strand
AAATGCTACGCATCGAAAACTTTGATAGTTTTGACTTCAAACTCGCCTATGGTAAAATCGTACCTGCGGACAATTTCCAAAACTTACTGTCTGCCTCGTCCCTCTGAGTAAGGCGAGATTTGTAATTCTAAAAAATAAGATATATATTGATGCTCATTTATATAAATTTAAAACTCATAAAATTTAAAACTCATAAAAAAAGAAATGGAACCTTTTACGATTAGCAAGCAAGATGACAAAATCCTGGTTAGAAAAAAATGGTATTCTTGTGTTTATATTGTTTTTGCTTTTGGGGTGGTCATTTGGAATTCTTTTGTGCTGTTATCCTATTTTTTTGATTGGTTTATTGGGATTACTTTGGTAACGGGTGCACTAGGTCTTTTAATGACTTATCTAATAGCCTGTGGATTCTTAAATACTACCTATATCGAAATTTCAAAGCAAACTTTGCTTATTACGCATCGTCCCTTACCTTGGTTTGGAGGAAAACGCATAGACGCAACTAAAATTAAGCAGGTTTTTGTCTATGAAAATTTAAAACATAATGATTCTTATTATGAATTACATTATATTGACGATAAAGCTCACCAACATAAAATTCTCGATTCTACAGCAATAGGAGGTGGAGTAGAAGGATTGCAAATGTTAGAACATCTTATAGAGGATTTTTTAGGTATAGAAGATAAAACTATAGAAGTTGAGTACGAAGCCGCACAAAAACTAAAAGCCAAAAGGATTAACAATAGGCATGCCAGGCACAATCCACAATTAAAAAAAGAAGATGCATTTATACACCTCACCTGCTACGATTTAATCAAAGACGATCTTTTAGATTGGAAAAATAAAACGTTTAAAGTTATACGTGAAGTGCAATATGATTGGGAAAATAGTGAAAGTCATAGGCAAGTTCAAATTTCAGATAAGCAACAAAAGCATCTACTTTACATGATACGCAAAGGAGCAAAACTCTTAATATTCGCAGAAAATAGAATAAGCCTTAATCGCATCTTTCCTGATTTAGAGCAGCAGTTAAAAGACGAACTGCCTCCCCCTTCGCTATCTTACAAAAATCAAACCTATTGGCGTGAGCAGTCATTGCGAGGAAATAAATTCCTGCTTTCTGAACCCAAAAATCCGTTTTTCCCCGTCAAAGTATGGGTCTATTTCAATCAAGACGAAAGCGAAATGTTGCGCATCGAAAATTTTGATAATTTTGATTTTAAGATATTCCACAGCACAGCACAAAAGGAGAAATCTTTTACAAACTTATTAGGTGCATTTAACAGCTAATTTATCCTCTTTTATGTTACCTTTGGGCTAGACGGCTCATTTTTTCAGTTATGAAAAAATGTATAGCGGTATGTTTTACTTTACGTTCATTCTATTTTTTGTAACGTCTGTTTTTTATCTTTTTCAACACACATTTGCAATGCTTATTATTGCCATATCAAAGTGTGGAGACAAGCAACCACTACAAAAAAACAGGGCGGAGTTCGAAAAGCCATACGAGTAGAAAATTGTAAATAAAAACCCCAAGTAAATTATGATTAAGAGTGTTATTTTCAAGTTAGTATGTTTGGTAATTATGGTAGTTGGTTTTTCAAGCTGTACGAGCGTACACAAAACAATGAAAGAACCCAACTTAAGAGTTGAATTTTACAAAGCTGATTTTTCACTTTCGCCACAAGTATCCGCTGAAGCTACAGCTACTACAATTTTAGGCATTGACTTCGAGCGTCTTTTTATGAAACAAACTGCAAATTCTGAAGTAGGTTCTTCTGGAATTAGCCTCGCTACGCTTCCTGTTATAGGCAATGTATTAGGTGATAAAACATCGGGATACGCATTGTATGAATTGCTGAATAGCAATCAAGGTTATGATGTTATTTTCTATCCGCAGTATGAGACAAAAGTTGTAAGACCTCTTTTGGGATTAGGATTTCTTATGAAAACTACCACAGTCAAGACAACAGCCAGACTTGGTAAGCTCAATTAAAACTGACAAAAAATAGTAGTTGTTCTTTTTTATACAAAATTTGCACGATATTCAGCCAACAAAAATTGAAAAAGTCATTGTGAAACACCTCTTACTTATTATGCAAGAGGTGTTTTTTTGTGCTTGGTGTTTAAAAATAAATAGGTCTGAACGTCCATTTCTCTCGGGGATTCCACTCGAGTGCAGGGAATGGAAATTTAATGGCGTTGAGGGCAAAAAATAAATTTTGTAAAACTTTGCTGTGCGTGCGAATGCGTGTAAAATCAACATCAAGGGAAAAAAAGTATTGCCTATAGCTATGAAATCCATTCATACGATTATCACGAGGGTCGCCGTAGAGCATTTCATTGGCGCTGTAGCCAAAAGCAATATTAAGCCAATCAGGTAAAAAACTGTTTTTGTTTTTCATAAAGCTGTTCGGGTTTATAGAAAACCAGTAAGTTTGGGCATTATAATCTTTCAAAAAACTTTCTAAAATATTATTACCCAGCATTTCAGGACGCTGCGAAGCATAAGGCGAAGGGAAAAATGAAAACTTATAAGCAATGCGCTGCTCGCGCCAAAAATACTGTTGCGATAGAAAAAACAATGAACCGCCTGCATTAGCCAACAAATCGCCCCAACTCGAGCCATAAGCAGGGGAGAAGCCATCAAATACTTCTATCGGAAATAGCGCACCAAAGCCCACTGCCGAGCCAATTAGCATCGAACGATTTTGGGGGTGCTTGAGTGCAACATTCAAAATGCGATTGCTTGCCATACTGATGCGGTATGCTGAAAAACCATGACCAAACTTATCCATTTGCTGCCAATGGCTATTGTCATTATACAAACGAAAACCCGAAAGCCCCTGATCGTGATACCACAAAAAATACAGCGCACTCATACCCGCTACATAAGCCGCAGATGCACCAAGCACCGTGCGCCGAGTACGCCGTGCACGCAAATCTATATCTACAGTATCTATCCGACCCTCGACTTCCACAAGCTCAAATCTTTTGTTGCCTTCAAAATCTTGTGCTTGTGCATCTTCAAAGGGACTTAGTCCAAAAATCAAAATCAAAAAACAAAGAGAAAAGATATGTCGCATAGTAGAATGTGATTAAATAGATGGGCAGCAAGCAGATAAACATTTGCAGTAGCATAACATAAAAGTGAAATCCAAAGAGAATGATTAGTAAGATAGTTGCCTAAATACAAAACATTCGCAGCCCTAATGCATTGTCCAAGTGTTCGCTAACGAACAGCATATTGTATCGAGAGCGAACAGATACCAAATATTATTTGGTTTTAATTTATTAGTAATGAGTGTTTTATGTATTTGGCATAGCTTTGGCTATAAAATAAGTAAATCAAAACAAAAATTACAAAAATCAAAATTACGAAAATCATGAAAAACAATTTGAAAAATCTTATCGCATTTTTTGCTTTTATATTGCTTCTTAGCACAGGCTTTACTTACGCTACTACTACAACTATCGAGCCTGATAAAAGCGGTTTACAAGTAGAGAGCAAGCTCGAGCAGCGTACAGTAGAGCTTAGCATAGAGAGTGTAAATCCTGGTATCTATGTAGCCATAAAAAACACATCAGGCAGTATCGTATTTAGCGATTTTACTAACGAAAAGACCTATATGCGCACTATAGACCTGAAAGAGCTGCCAGAAGGTACTTATACATTGAACGTTTTACAAGACGCACTTGAGGTTGAAAAAAACTACGAACTCAAATAACTTGAATACCTAAGTAATTAAGTAGTTGTACATAATTATACATTATCCCTAAAAAGCCACAATTTCTGATTGTGGCTTTTTTTATAGCAAGTGCCATTCTCGCTCCAGAAATAACATTTCTCAAAGAAATGTTATTTCTAAACCTATTTTCCAGCTTGGCGTACACCCTTAGCATCTCTGCCATGCAATAATAGCAAAAATACTACGATTTTTTATCATTATGCCCCTTACAATTTTTTGTTATTAAAAATTAAAGTCATAACTTCACAAAAATTAAAAATTATCGTATTCTAGCATCAGCAATTACAAAAGACATTGCTTATTTCTAATTGCTAAACTTGATAATACCCAATTATACCTTTGTGCAAATACATAAACAAAACTCATTGACAATGAAATACTTAATATTTTTTTTATGTCTTTTTTTAGGGCTTGAGCAAGTCTATGGACAGTTTACTACTTTTACAAACGACCCCACAAAATTGAAAAAAACAATTCTCGATAACGGCTTAGAAGTTTATCTATTTGAAGACCCCAACGCTAAGGATATATTTGGCTTAGTCGGTGTGCGTGCGGGTGGAAAATATGACCCCAAAGATGCTACTGGTATGGGGCACTACCTCGAGCACATGCTATTTAAAGGCACACAGCGCATCGGTACATCTGACTACAACGCTGAAAAACGCTATCTCCAACAAATCGATTCACTCTATGAACTCTTAGGCAAGACCCGCATAGAAATCGAACGTCAGCATTTGCAAAAACAAATCAATGATATAGGACTTGAAGCGGCAAAATTTGCCATTCCTAATGAATTTGATAGGCTCATCAGTGCCATAGGCGGTGAGGGTTTGAACGCCTTTACCTCCGAAGAGTTGATTGCCTACCACAACTCTTTTCCCCCTTCTCAAGTAGAAAAATGGCTCGATATTTATAGCGAAAGGCTTATCAATCCTGTTTTTAGATTGTTTCAATCCGAACTTGAAACCGTATATGAAGAAAAAAACAGCAGCGAAGACCAGTTTTTTACGCATATTTTTAATACCTATAGCAAAAACTTTTTCAAAAACCACCCCTACGGCACACAAACTATTCTCGGCGAAACTGAGCACCTCAAAAATCCTTCACTTATCAAAATGTATGAATATTTCAATACTTATTACGTGGCCAATAATATGGCACTCATTCTAAGTGGAAATTTTGAGTCTGAAGAAATTCTACCGCTTATCAAAGAAAAATTTGGTAGGCTCAAAGCTGGTGAAATTCCAGCATTCCCCCGCTACGAAGAAGCTGAATTTGAAGGACGCGAGTTTGTTAAAGTAAAATATTCCCCTATCAAAATCGGACTTATCGGATTTAGAACCGTACCTAATGGGCACAAAGATGCGCCTGTGTTTGATGTGATAAGTTATTTGCTATCCAACGACAATGAATCAGGGCGATTCGATAAGCTCATCAGAGATAACCAACTCTTAGCCGCAGAATATTTAGATATGCGCTACAACGACCACGCAGCAGGTATTTTTTTGTTCGTACCCAAAATCATAGGGCAATCTTTTGGAAGAGCCGAAGAGCTTATTTTTGCTGAAATCGGGGCACTTAAAAAAGGCGATTTTACTGATGAAGAGCTATACGCTGCCAAGCTCAATTTGCTCAAAACCTATCAAATGGAATTAGAAAGCAATTATAGCAAAGCCATTACTGCCGCCCAAGCCTTTGCAGCAAAGCAAAACTGGGAGGATGTTATTAGTTATGAAGCTCAAATCAATAGCGTAGTGCGCTCGGAAGTGCAGCGCGTAGCCCGACAGTATTTTGGAAATAATATGCTGGTTATGCACTCCAAAAAAGGTAAACCCCAAAAAGAAAAACTCGAAAAACCCAATTTTAAATCCCTACAAAACGATAATGAAAGCAAATCTGAGTACGCAGAATATTTTGAGCAAATCCCTGCGACAAAGCCTCAAGCCCGTTTTGTAGATTTTGATAATGAAGTAAAAACACTCGCTTTATCCGACAACTTAGCCGTACATACAGCTAAAAATCCTTATAATGATATTTTTACACTCACGATTCGCTTTGATATTGGAGAGATTGATGAGCCCATGCTCGCCTATGCAACAGAGTATATGGGGCTTATCGGTACGAAGAAGCGCAGTGCAAGCGAATTGCGTGCTGATTTTGCCGATATTGCTTGCACTTACAATATATATAGCTCCGAGAGTTATACTTATCTCACGCTCAATGGTTATGATAAAGCCCTCACAGAAGCCCTTGCGCTTTTGCAAGAGCTTTTGGCAATGCCACTTTCAGAACCCAAAAAAGTAAAAAATTTGTATCAAAATGCAAAAGCAGAACGCAAAGTAGAGCGCAGCGAAACACCTGAAATTGGTAAAGCCTTAATAGAATACGGAATTTATGGCGAAAAATCTGACTACATTAATCGCTTAGGCATTAAAGAAATCAAAAAACTCGAGGCTGCCACACTTATTGAGGTTTTTCAAAAAGCAATGACTTATCAACCACAAATTTTTTATGTAGGCAACCTCCCTGAAAGCAAATTACAAGAAGCCTTTGCTATGATCAAATGGCAAAATAATAATGGAGAGTACAAGCAAAACCAAACCCCAAAAGAGCGTGTAAAACAAGCCTATAAAAAGCCACAAATTCTTTGGATAGACCGCAAAGATGCAGTGCAAAGCCAAATTTATTTTCATAGCTTAGGCGATGATTATAAAAGAGGCAACTATCCTCAAATTGCTGCTTTTAATCAATATTTTGGTGGTGATATGGCTGCTTTAGTATTTCAAGAAATTCGTGAGTTTCGCTCTTTAGCCTACAGTGTTTATGGCGTTTTCCAAGCACCGCAAAACGAAGGTAATCCCATTTCATTTTATGGATACATCGGTTGCCAAAGCGATAAAACAAACGAAGCCATCGAAGTCATGATGAGTTTGATAGATAGCATGCCCGAAAAACCACAACGAAACGAAGCCATACGCCAGCAGCTCATATATAGTGCATATAGCTATCGCCCTTCGGCACGCCAGCTACCTGTTACAGTATTTACTTGGAAGGAAAGAGGATATGAAAAAGACCCTAACGAAGGTTATATCAACGCATATAAAGCCCTCGAATTTGAGCAAATCACAGATTTTTATCAAAAACAATTGAAGCATAGACCCATACTCATTAGCATTGTCGGAGACGGACGCAAAATTGATATGGAAAAACTACGAAAATATGCCGAAATTATCGAACTCTCTGAAAAAGATATACTCAATAAATAAAAAACCTTAGCCTTTGGCTTCAAAAAAATAACTTAGCACTAACAGTGCGCATAGTCTAACCATTATCATACTCCTTCCTATACATTTTTCCATAGCGTGGGGTTGCAAACCCAACGCTATGGAAAAATGGACTTAGAAATAACATGTCTCAAAGAAATATTAGTGCAAGCCTGATGAAAATTTATGGCACTACGACAGAGCTTTAATCATTTCCCTCACTAAGAATAGCCATTTGTATGACTGCTTTTATGAACCTACAGCCCGTATCATTGGCATCATATTCCATATAGCCTACCATAAGTTTGAAAGCCTCTATATGATTTGATTCCATTTTGTTGCTAAACTCGGTTACTTGCTCCATCGAACTTTGAAAGTTTTCCAAGCCCGCATCAAGACAAGCTGAAAACTCAGCATCTGATTTAGGATTATCCAACCACGCCATGACCTCATCAACCCTATCTTTATCCGCTTGGGATAGTTTTGATAAATTGGCAACCATTTTATCAAAATCATTAGCCTGCCCCACAACATCTATCAAAACTTGTTTAGACTGCTTATCTAAACCGCCATATACCTGCTGGCCACAATTGCAAAAAAGGTCAGCAAACTCTTTTTTAGCTTGTGTCTGTGCAAATAAAGTTTGAACAGACATAAAAAAGACTACAAAACTGAAAAGTACTACACAATGTCTCATAATTAAACAAATTTAAGATTTTATAAATGTTTTTTTAATAAGCCACAACTATACTGCCATTTCATAGCCCTAATTTTTTTTTTAATCTAATTATTGGGTTTTCTACCCTTTTTGCGCCAAGCAAAGACTAAAAAGCACAATTTATTGACAGATAAAAAAACTAAACGCTCGAATCCTTGTAAATTTGGTTTATTTTTTTTTACTTTAGGCTTCGAACTGAAATATGATTAAATTTAGCAATATTATTACATACAAGACTCCCCTATATATTTAGCGGTTATTCCTGTCTTCCTACATTGAGTTATGAATCAAAATAAATGGATTTTTTTTGCTGTACTTTCCGAGTATGATGTAGCTGCCCAAGCCGCCCTCAATCAAATTGCTGAACGTGAGGAGGTAGAACTTATTGTCGGTACTTACGACTGGATAGAGATGCTTTTGGCTTATTTGGAAGAGACTGATTTTAGCTACAGATTGGCTTTTTTATACATTCCTATAAGCGACCTCGACGATAAGCAAATGGCACGCCTTGCAGCTAATTTGGGTAAATGCCCAAATCTAAAAATCAGTATATTATCGCATCAAGGAAACCTCGAAGCCGAACGTATAGCATGGGCAAAAAATCAAAGCCTACTACTCATAGAATGCCTTGAAATGCCCAAAGAAGAAACGCAATTTCCAGCCCTCTTTTTCAAATATATCAACGAAAATAGCACCTTTAAAGCTGCATATAACCAAGCAGCCAAAAAAGTGCCTCACGCAGAAGCAAAAATGTTTGTCAAAGGTGGGGCTGAAAAACTCCTTAAAGCCACACTTACAACCCTCGAAAAACCCGATGAAAGCGATACAATCCATAACGCAGAAAGTAGCGCAGCAAAACATACACAAAATAAAGACCAAGGCATAGACCTTACCTTGCTCAGCTTAATGAAGGATATTTTTATCAAAAAGCGAAGGCTTACCGAAATATCCAAAAAGAAAGTATTACTACAAGAAAAAGAACTCGCCATAGCAGAACAACTCACTGCCAAAGGTTTCGAAGATTGGACAACCGACGAGCAAAAACTCATACAAAAAAGTAGGCGCGCGCTCAATGCAAAAAAATCAAGGCAAAATAGACGAAATTTATTGATTTTTGTACTTACTTTTATACTCTTCATTTTCGGACTTTTCGCCTACACAGAGTGGCTAGCCTTCAAAACAAAACTCGAAGCACAACTCGTTTATAGCAAAGCTCAAAAGTCAGACTTCCTCGCTTATATCGCCGAGCGTGTAGTCGATAAAGACGCTACAGAATCAGTCAGATTGGCAGAAGCAGCCTGTTTATACCAACCTACATTTGCAGCACAGCGCAGCTTATACGACTTTTTTTATAACGACTACCTCTTCTATCACACACGTGTAAATGGCGAATTTAACCGTGCTTATATCAGTCCTAACGGTATGCAATTTCTCGTCTTAGCTACTGATAAAGAACTCCTACAAGTCTATAATAACAAAAACGAACTCCTTTGGGAGCATAGCCTCGATGCGCCAGCTCGTGTTATAAGCTACTCGCCTGATGGAAAAAATATTGCCATTGCCCAAGCCGATGGCAATGTACTGCTCTATGAAGCCTCAGGCAAAAACATGGGCATACTCGCCTTGCACAAAGCACAAATCAATAGTTTGAGATTTTCGCCCGACGGTAAGTATCTGCTCTCCGCAGCGCAAGATAGTCTTGTCCAGCTCGTACAAATTGCGGATAAACAAACTACTGCCCTCGAGGGTAGTAGTAGCGGCGTTCAAGAGGCATATTTTTTAGGTAAAAATCAAATCCTTAGCCTTTCGGCAGATAGCGTACTCACCTATTGGGATAATGAAGGCATGCTCAAAAAGACCGAGCAGTTTAGAGAAGCCAAACAGCTCCCACAGCAATCCAAACAACTTACTTTTGCGCTCGAGCCAAAAACAAATGCCATTTTTACATATAAGGCAGAAGGATACAGCCTGCAAATTAATGATAAGCAACTACTTATCAACAACCTACAAACCGATAGCCTTGCGCTTGAGCTACCTTGGCAAGCTGTGCGCATCGGATTTTCGGCTAATGAGCAAAGTATATTTGTACAAAATCAAGACGGACAAATTCGTATTTATAGCCCTAACGAAGGATATATAGGCAAAATAGACCTCGCAGGTTTCAACGCAGAGGTCGTGCCTCAATTTAGCGAAAACGGAAATACACTGCTTACGCATCACAGCAAGTGCGTTGTGCTGTGGTCATCGCATCGCAAAGCAGCCTATTTTGGTACTCCCGCCGCTGATATTTGTTTTGCTAACGATGCACCCTATTTTGTACATTATCAAAAAGATAAAACTCCTGCTGTGCTCAAACTTTACAGCACCGATGGCAAGCTACTCAATCAAATAGATTCGCTCGGCGAGGCTGCCGTGCGACAAGTGCATAGCCTACAACAAGGGCGTTTTGCCGTAGAAACCCATAACGGTGAAGTATTGCTTTGGAATGCTGAAAATTATAGCTTAGTCAATTTAATCTCGCCAGAAGAGGCGAAAGACTTACAAGACTACTCGCTCTCTTACCACCACAATTTTTTGCGCCTACAATACAGCAACAAATTGATTATCAAAGACCTCACACAGCGAAGTGAGCGAGAGTGGAAGGTGAGCTATGGCGAGTTTCACCCCTACGAAAATAGTTTGCTTTTACAACAAGCTACGAATAGCCTGCTCTTGGATTTGGATAGAAATGATACACTTGCACATATAAATATTGCTTATCAATGGCTTAGATTTTCACCCCAAGGGAGTTTTATTATCGGCACTTCTGATTATAAAAATTATGCCATTTATAGCACACAAGGCGAGCGCATCTCCGGCTTCGAAACACCAGATGGACTGCCCCTGCAAATCAAATTTGCTGCTAATGATGAAGCCATACTGCTTTATCGTGATACAAAGCAAGGGCTGCTCGAGCACAAAGCAATTTTTAAAGTGCAAAATGCAAAAGTAACACTACTCAATCCCCAGCTCAAACGCCCAGCCGTGAGCTATGCAGAGTTTAGTGCCGATGGCAATTTTTTGATTACAGAAATCAATAATCGCATTCATTTTTGGGATATGTATGGCAACCGTAAAGAAACCTTTGCGGGGCGTGCACCCTATTATCTGAAAGGGCAAGATTTACTGCTTTCAGTTACAGACTACATGCTCAATATTCGCAATCAGCAAGGTAGGCAGATTGTCAATATTCCCCAGCAAGGTCTTAAAAAAATAAAAGTATCCGCAGATGAAAAACTTATGGCACTCTTTTTTCAAGATCATATAGAGGTGCTACCTGTTGGATTCCCTCATATTTCCGAATGGCTAAGCAAGCAACATATTGCCACACTTTCCAAACAAACCAAAGCAGAATTTGATTTAGAATAAACAGCATTATAGCACGATTTTATGGCTGATACAAGCAAATCTTTTTAAAACCTCAAAATCACTCTTTTACTTTATCAACAAAAAACAAAATGATTAGAACACTTTTTTTAAGCCTCTTTTTGGGGGCTACTTTTTTGTCTTTGCAAGCACAAGATAATCGCTATTGGGTTTTTCTCGAAGGCAAAGATAGCGAAGGATATGACTACCACGCACACTTAAGTGCCGCTGCGATTCAAAAACGCCAGCTACAATCTATTCCGCTATGGCAATATAGCGATATACCTGTCAAAGCCGATTATGTAAAAGCCATTGCAGCTACAGGCGCGAAAGTGCACGTGCTGTCTAAATGGTTCAATGCCGTTTCTGTAACAGCATCAGATGCTCAAAAAAATGCTATTGAACAACTCGATTTTGTAAGCTCAACACGTAGCATAGATACACGCTATCAAATCATGAGTACACAAATACCTACAGAGGAGGACATCAACTACGGACCAGCAATGAAGCAAATGGAAGTAGAAGTATTGCGGTCGGAAGGCTTAAATGGAGAAGGCATTATCATAGGAATTATTGATGCCGGATTTCACGGCGCTACGGATAGCAAATACCTGAAGCACGTATTTCAAGAAGAACGCATTTTAGGTATGCGAGATATTGTCGAACCTGAAAAAACCCAACATTTTGACAAAGGAGGCTCAGACCACGGCAAAACCGTCCTCGAGATGGTAACAGGTTATGATGAGAAATCCTACATACAAGGTGCAGCAACACACGCTAAATTTTACCTCGCACGATCAGAAGACGCTGCTAAGGAATATCGTAAAGAAGAAGACTATTGGATTAGTGCTATCGAATGGATGGATAGCCTTGGTGTGCGCCTTATCAATACTTCTTTGGGCTACTCAAGTAGCTTTACAGACCCCGAAGAAAATTATAAAACCGAAGAAATGGACGGAAAAACAGCTCTTATCACACGTGGCGCACAAACAGCCGTAGAGGAAAAAGGATTGCTTCTTGTCGTCTCGGCAGGCAATGAAGGCTCTGATAAAAACTGGCGCATTGTCTCCGCACCAGCTGATGCGCAGGGCGTACTCTCGATAGGTGCTACCAATACCTCAGGTTTAAAAATGGGCTATAGCAGCATAGGACCAGCACACCTCCCCTATCTGAAACCTAATGTTAGTTGTTTCTCCTTGTTTGGAACATCGTTTTCTGCACCTAATGTTACAGGATTTGCGGCTTGCTTGATGCAACGAAAACCCGAGGCTACGGGCAAAGAAATTTTTGAAGTTATAGAAAAATCTGCTTCTTTTTATCCCCTTGGAAACAATTACATCGGATACGGCATACCGAGTGCAACGCGCGCACTTGCACTTTTAGAAGGTAAGGACGTAAAAAATAAAGTAGAACACATCAAAGTAAGTGGCAGTACCTATGATTTTAAGTATAAAACTGCTGATGAAAATGACTATGTGCTTGTTTTTCACAAATCTGACGAGCGAAATGTAGTATCGCAAGAATACTTGAAAGAATCAAAGAAAAATAAGTACGAGTTTAAAAAAGCCAAAGGTGCAAAATTTTCCACAGTGAAGACAGGAGATACTCTCATTGAAATTGAATGGGTAGAGTAAATTATGTTTGATTGAGTATCAGCTCTAACGCTCCAGAAATAACATTTCTTTGAGAAATGTTATTTCTGGGCATATTTTTAGCAAAGTTGTGGTATAGCCGATGCTAAGGATTGTTATTTTACTTAATTTTATGTGTAGCCATATTGATTAGGCACTGCTTAATTGGCTGATTAAGAACGATATTTATGATAAAAAAATACGTACTAACCTCGCTATTGCTGTTGGTTATGCTTCCTTTTGCAAAGGGACAGCAGGGTCTTACTTTTGTGAATAGCGTGCATGATTTTGCTGCTGTAGCGATGCAAGATACACTG
Source organism: Bernardetiaceae bacterium (assembly GCA_020832465.1). Lineage (GTDB taxonomy): Bacteria > Bacteroidota > Bacteroidia > Cytophagales > Bernardetiaceae > JAFIER01. The sequence continues at coordinate 18,174 of JAFIER010000136.1, read as the reverse complement.
TTGCACCGCTTTGAGTTTAGGAATAATACAGAAAAAATTATACGGATTAAAGAGGTAAAAACAGACTGTGCTTGTGCGATTATTCGCTATCCAGAATCCGATATTGGGGCGCAGGCTACGGGTTTTATATCTATTAGTTATTTGCCTTATAAAGTAGGCGAGTTTCATAAAAAATTTGAGGTGCATACCAGTGATGGTCATAAAGAGGAGTTAGAATTGCTGGGCGAGATTGTTCCTTTTCAAGATTATAAAAGGCTGTATCGCCATTTGCAAGGACCGCTACGCACGAGCTCGAAACTATTGCATTTTGGGCGCATCAATACGCAGGCTGCTGTTACGAAAAAGTTTGTTTTTTTTAATCCTACGGATACGCTTATTGCCTTTACAGGTGAGGTCGAGAGTCCTTCGCATATCAAAGTTATGTTTGATACGCTTCATAAAATAGAACCTAAATCTACGGCTAATATTTATCTAACCTATGATGCCGTAGCTAAGGCAGATTATGGTAATGTTGAAGATAGCTTGATAATTTTTACGAATTATAGCCCAATGCCACGCATACACACTATTGTTTCGGCAAATATAGAGCCGCATTTTGCGCCTATTACAGAAGAGACATTAGCGGAGTATCCTCATTTAGATATTGCAGAGCGGCATATCAATTTGGGCTATCTTTATCATCAGAAAATAGAATCTGATACGATTGAAGCGGTTTTTGAGCTAAAAAATAAAGGATTTGCACGCTTAGAAATTTTGAAAATTATACTTGGGCAGGGCTGTGAGTTGTTTACTGATTTGGAAAGCCTGCGCCATATCGAGCCGGGCGAGCGTCGTGAGTTGCGTATCAGATATACAAATACGACAAGAGGTAAGCAAACTTCAAATTTAATTTTGATTTGTAACGATCCCCGAGCGGCAAGCCAGACTATACAAATCAGCGCAACTGTGCGTTAGTCTTGTATAATTTGGATTTCTACTCGGCGATTTTTTTTGCGTCCTGCTTCGCTGCTATTAGGTGCTATTGGAATTTCGCCACCAAAAAACTTGACCTCTATGCGCTCTATATGAATGCCTCTTTTATTGAGTTCTTTTTGCACAGCAAGGGCGCGTTCGCGTGAAAGCTCAAGATTTATTTGGGGGTTGCCTACGTTGTCTGTATGCCCAGAGAGCCGTACTTTAAGATTTTCGTTGCGCTTTAAAAAGTCGGCAATCGCATCAATAGGCTGATAATTGATAATCAAAGCACGAGCGCGGGCAAACTGTACGCGTAAGTCCACAGCTTCGCCAGCAAGCAAAGCCTGCTCATCGAGTTCAAAAGCATCATTATTGCTTTGCGCCTTACTGCTTATGCTAAAAATACCACGCCCGAGCGTCGATACCCAAATGCGATTATGGCTATCACACAAAATTTTATTTACTGCCCTGCTACTGAGCATTGAGTTTTCTGGGGTAAAAAGTTGCCATTCGCCTCGATGGCTATAGGTAGCTAAGCCGCTCATTGCACTCACCCAGATGTTGTCATCGATATCTACTGCCATATCTCTAAACTGAAAATGCACGGTAGCGTGGCTATTTATAGGAGTTTTGTCTTTATAAAAGCTGGAGGTTAGCTTGTCTGTAAGGCTAAAATACATTGTATTTTCGCTATCAAAAACAAGGCTATTCACAGTTGTTTTTACCTCTTTAATAGCTTTGATATTGACTGATTCTTGTGTATATTCAACTTTAAAAAGCCCCTTTTCTGTGCCTATAAAGATGTCATTATTGCGGTCTCGAGCCATATCAAAGACTCTTGTAAATTCAGATTGTACAAATCTGCGCACTTTATGCTTGCCTTTAGGCAATATCCAAAGTCCTTGTGCTTCGGTGCCTATCCATAGGCAATCTTTTTTATCTACTTTTAGGCAGGTAATTTTAGGTGCTTGCGCTATGTCTGCATTGAAGGTATAAGTATTTTGAATGCTTTGTTCTTCGATATGATAGCGGTATATTTCGCCCGCAAAGCTTGCTAAATATAACTCTTCTGTACCGTAAATAGCCATTGCACTCAAAGATTTTTGGCTTATTTCATTAGGTATTAAAACGTTTTCTGGTGTGTTAGATGCTATGTTCCAACAATTTAGCCCTGCGCTTGTGGCTATCCAAAGGTTTTCACGCTTATCGATCAGAATGTCATTGATAAAATTTTGAGAAAGCGAAGTGTTCTCTTTATCAAAATGCGTAATCAAAAAATCATCTTGCGCTTTGCTATAGTTTATTGTGCACAAGATAATAGTAATGATTAAACAAACTAAAAATTTGATATTAGACATAGCTTTTACTTGCTCATTTTAAATTGGTAACGGTCTGTAAGAATTTGGTCTCCGTATTTGACTTGAAAAAAGTAACTTTTAGGTGCAAACTCTGAAATATTTTGTTTCCATTCTACACGCTTATACTCGCTATCAAAAAGTTCATCTTGACAAAAAATAGGCGTAGTTTTGCCTTCTTCGTGCAAGCAAATTGTAAGCGTTGCCTGCGAGGGGTTGCCCTCTAATTTGAAAAAATTAAGGTCTAAGTCTATCAAAATGCGCCCTACATCTTCTATAGGATAGACTCCTTCCTGCTCTATGAGCAATAGCTTAGGGCTAAAAGAAGTATTGCCACTGGCTGCTTTTTCTTGGTCTTTTTTATCTCTATAATAGCAATCAAATTTATTGAAATGCGGAATTTTTTCTATAATGCTACTCAGTCCGTTCATGACTTCATTGACTTCACGCATTTGTTTGATTTGTTTGATATGCGTTACAATAAATTCGTTATCTTCCTCGAGTTTTCGTTTTTGCTCTCGAATCTCATCTATTTTTTTTTGCTCAAGGGCTAAATTGCGATAAGAACGAAACTCCTTTTCTTTTGCTTCCAACCTTGCTTGATAATTTTTTATTGCTTCTTCGAGCTCATCAGCTTTTTCTTTGAGTTCTTGTTTTTGCTTATCAGAGAGCGAACGGAGCTGCCCTAAAGCGCGGATTGTTTGCTCTAAGGTATCAATTCGGCTTTTAAAACGATCTATTTCCCTATCTTGCTCATGAATAATATTACGAGATTCACTCAAAGCCTCCTCTTTGCTGTTGTTGCTGCAAGAAGTGAAAATAAAAAGAGTTAGAAAAATGTATATAGAATAACAAAAATTGTTCATAAAGAATAAATGCTATGAAAACGATGGGTTTATCTAAATTTAAAGATGCAATATACACAGATTTGGTCGTAAAAAACAAAAAAAAAGACAAACAAACCTCAAAATAAATTGTCAAATACGCAAAAAAAACAACTTTGAGCAAACAACTATTAAAAAAAAAGATTATTATCCTTGAACGCATAGGTATTTTGCAACCCCTACGGAAAGTCTTACCAAACTGTCTGTACGGCTTATAAACTAAATATATATGTAAGTACTTGCATAAATTTAGTTTACATGATTATATGTGTTTGGTGGAGACAACAAACACGGCGATAGATAGAAAATGGCTATGTAGTATGATTCTACTTAAAGATTTTCAAAACTATAAGTAAGGCTTACAAAATAAGTCTATGCAACCTGAAATAAGACCATATATTTTTTCAAAATTTAATTTTTTATGAAAGTTCCTGTTATCAAAAAATTAGCCGAGACATACAGCGCAGCCGAGCTCAGGGCCGCTGAAAGTGCCATTGAAGAAGGCGAAAAACCCGCCATAGAAATCCCTGGTGATGACGAAGGTGAGCAACTTACCCACGCATTTGCCGCTGCTTTTATCAAAGAAAAAGTAGAAAATGAAGGTGAAGACCTCAAAAAAGCTCTTCGGGAATACACACAGAAAGTGCGCAACTCGATTAGTTGAAAAAAAATTTAGAACTAACAGTTTTCAAAAAACTGTTAGTTCTTTATACTTAGCCATATTGTGTGCCTTTCCCCCTATTTTACAATCGTCATCTCTTCTAAAAGATAGCCTGCCCCTGCAAACTTATCAATTACAAAAAGGATATAACGTGCATCAGTAGCGATATTTCGGCATAGGGAGCGGTCATAATTGATGTCGCTCATTGTGCCTTCCCAGCCTCTATCGAAGTTTATACCGATAAGATTGCCTTCGCCATCGATAACGGGGCTACCAGAGTTGCCTCCTGTGGTGTGATTGGAAGCAGCAAAGCAAATGCGAAGCTCTCCATTTTCATCGGCATAACCGCCATAGTCTTTATTTTCGTAAAGTTCAAGTAGGCGTTTGGGGGTATTAAACTCTGCTTCATCGGGATCGTGTTTTTCTATAATGCCTTCGATAGTGGTATAATAATCATAGACCACACCATCGCGCGGTTCATAGCCCTCTACTCTTCCATAGGTTACGCGCAATGTAAAATTAGCATCGGGAAAAAATTTCTTATCATCGGCAAAAGCCAAACGCTGAACTTGCATATAGTCGCGCATGAGGCGGTCGAGCTTATCACTTTGCTTATCTTTATCGTTTTTGATCGCAGAAAAATAATGGTTGATAAGTTCACCACTCAGCGCAATCATGGGGTCTTTGATAGCACTTTCTATTGTTGGATTTTTAGCCCAAGCTTCGAAAAGATTTTCATTTGTAAACATCGAGCCTTTGTATAAAGCATCGACGTATGCTTCAATATCGTTTTTATAGACATCGGCAATTTTTTTAAAGGTCGAGGGTCTTCTATCCTTCGGTATGGCTTCTCTGTAGGCTTTGAGTAGCTCGATAGTGATTTGCTTATCGAGCGGTTGGTGGTAGTTTTTGAAAAAATATGTAGCGTAAGCGACTAAGGGTTGCAACTCTTCACTGCTTACTTGAGTTTGTTTGGCTTCAGAAGCACTTCCAAGGGCAGCCTCTACGCGCCTTGAGAATCCGATAGGCTCGATAGAAAATAAAGCCTCCATGAAATATTCGTATTCCTTTTCTGTGGGTCTCATTTCTTTGTAAAGCAATTCAAACTCCTCGAGCAGTGTACCGTATTTTTCTTTCCATTCAGGATTTTGATTGATTCTTTGAGTGAGCTGGGCTTCGTAGTCTTTCTTTTTTTGCAGGGCGTTGGTGCGTGTAAGTCCGAGAATTTCGCCTTGCCATTTTTTATAGCCGTTGCTAATGCCGGCATATTTAGAGGCGTATTGAATGCGCACTTTGTCCGAACTTTTCATGTGTTCGTCCATAATTGATAGGCGAATATCTCGCAATGCAATACGAATGGGATCATTGACGTTCATAATTGTCTCTACGGCTTGGTTCGGTAGGTAAAGTTGGGTGCGTCCTGGGAAGCCAAATACCATAGTAAAATCATCTTGTTTTACACCTCGCATAGAGACGGGAAAAAAATGGCGTGGCTTGAGCGGTACGTTGTCTTCGCTGTAAGCGGCGGGTTTGCCATCTGTGTCAGCATAAACTCTAAAAAGCATAAAATCGCCCGTGTGGCGAGGCCACATCCAGTTATCTGTATCGCCACCAAACTTACCAATACCTGAGGGCGGTGCACCTACTAAGCGTACATCTTCGAAGGTTTCGCTTACAATCATATAATATTCATTGCCGTAGAAAAAAGGCTTAATTTGTGCTTTGTAATGCGTGTCTTTAATGTTATCTTCTACGACTTTGCTGATGTTGTTGGCTATTTTCAGATTGCGCACGCTTTCAGCATCATCACCGCTTACGCCTTCTAAAACTTTGTCTGTTACGTCTTCCATTCTTACAATAAAAGTTACGCTAAGCCCAGGATTAGTAAGCTCTTCTTTGCGGCTCATTGCCCAAAAACCATCGGTAAGGTAATCGTTTTCTACACTGCTATGAGACTGGATCTGACCATAACCGCAGTGGTGATTCGTCAGAATTAGACCCTCGGGTGAAATGGCTTCTGCCGTACAGCCACCGCCAAAAATCATTACAGCATCTTTAAGGCTCGCCTGATTGATACTATAAATATCTTCTGCTGAGAGTTTCATACCCATAGCTTGCATATCGGCTTCATTGCCCATAGCTTTGAGCAACATAGGCAACCACATGCCGCCACCTTTGGGCTCATCGCCATCGGCATAAAGAGAAAAAGAAGCTACAAAAAGTAGCAAAATCAATACGTAAGATTTAATTTTTTGCATACGAAGTATTTTTATGTAAAAGTTTAGGTTTTTTTCGAATGGCAATATAGCAAAAAAAAAGCAAACCAGTAGATAAAGGTGCAACTATACTATATCTTGAAGCTCTGACTCCGAGCATAGGCGGTAGGCAACAAAATCCCTAAGCTTTGCGCTATTTTTTTGCAAATTTACAATTAAAATTGATTTTTTTGAAAAAAACACAAAGTTAGATTTGTTTTGCCTATATATTTACTAATTTTGCAGTGTAATTTTCAAATAGAATTTTGCATTTAAAATATAAAAAACTTCCATGCCCATTCAAGAGTTAGAGTTAGATAATTTGCGTTTGCAAATAGATGAGATTGATAATCAGATTGTAAATCTTTTGGCGCAGCGTATGATGCACGTGCGTGCCATTGGTCAAGCCAAAAAAAAGAATAACACCGTAATCTATCGCCCCGAGCGAGAGATTGCAATTTTAGAACGATTAGCGAGCAAAAGCGAAGGCACTTTGCTTAACCGCTCGAGTATTGAAGCCATTTTTATGCAAATATTTGCCGCCAGCCGAAACTTTGAGCTACCCGAGCGTGTGGCTTATTTAGGACCCGAGGGTAGTTTTACGCATCAAGCGGCGGAGAGCCGTTTTGGTGCGTTGAGCGATTATATGCCTTTGCCGAGCATTTCATCAGTGTTTGATAGTGTGGTGCATTCGCACGTGCGCTTCGGGGTTGTGCCTATTGAAAATAATCAGGAAGGATTTGTACGCGAAACCATTGATTTACTACACGAGCACGAGGTGCGCATTGTAGCAGAAATTGCCATGCCTATTCATTTAGCTTTTGTAAGTAAGTCTGATAAGCTAAGTGATATTAAAAAGATTTATTCTAAAGAAATTGCTTTTGGGCAAGCCGAGCAGTTTATTCAAAATCATTTTTCTAATCCCGACGTGAGGTTAGTGCCTGTTAATTCTACTTCAAAAGCTGCCCAACTCGCCGCACAAGAACCGCAAAGTGCGGCTATATGCGCTGCCGTAGCGGCTAAACTTTATAAAGTACCGATTCTTTTTGAACGTATAGAAGATAGTGCTGAAAATCGTACCCGTTTTTGGGTTATTAGCAAGCACTTTGAGAATAAAATTAGTGGAAATGACCAAACTATTTTGATTGTCAAACTCCCCGATATTGCAGGTAGCTTAGTCTCATTCCTACAAGATTTTAGCGATAAGGGCATCAACCTCAATAAAATCGAGAGCAGACCTCTGCGTGATGACAGCCGATTTAGAAATTGGTTTTATGTTGAAATGGACGGACATCTCGAAAACCCAGATATCAGAGAAGTCGTAGAAAAGCATCAAGATAAAATCCGAATATTGGGAAGCTGCCCTAAGCAGCCCCTGCCAGAGCCGTTAGAATGATAAAGAATAATATTTTTTAGCATGCAAGGGCGTGGCTACACGGGATTGCCTTCTAAGGTTGTAAGCGAGATGCTTTTAAATAAATTCGTAGAGGAGATTTACTTGATTTTCACAATCCTACTAATCCTTTAATCTTGTTAATCCTGATTCAGACAATATAGGTTGCTATTATGAAAAAAACGAATTATCTTGATTATCTTTAAACAAACATCATTCAAAACGAATTAGGAAATATGGGAACTATTGGATATGACATCGAACAAGATGAGGTTTATTTGCAAGGAAAACAAGCTGCTCAAATTAGATTTGCCTTAACTTGTTTAGCAAAAGGTTTTTCTATAGAAATGACTGCCGAACTCACAGGCTTGAGCGAAGAGCAGGTGCAAAAACTCAAAGACGAGATGGAAAATCAGGCATAAGCACATGATTATCTTATGTTGTATGTATAGTTTCGTTGATAATTTTTAGTTATTCACATCTAAAACCTTACAAAATATGTTTTTTACCCTTGATATATATGAATCTGCCGAAGGCTGGACAACCGTAAACAAACTCGATAACTACGCCGATGCTAAAGAAGCCTATGATAAAATTAGTCGAACAAACCACCCGAATCACTCACAAGTACGTATTCAAAAAGAAGGTAAACTCTATGATAGAAAACCACTTAGTGGCAAACCTTTCGAATTAGCATTTTTCTTAGAATCACAAAAAAAAGAAGATAGCAAAGACGATAACTGGGAAAAAATAGATAATTTTAATCTTTTTGAAGAAGCCTATCAAGCCTTTCTAACGGCAAAAGCAGAGCAGGAGGAATTCAATTTTCGTATTACAAACGAGCAAGCACAAGTTTTTGAAATATAGGGGGGGAGTCATTTATTATATAGGTGGCAGAAACTCATAATTTACGCTCGAGAGTGTAAGTCCTTTGGCGGGGGCAGCTGCCCCTGCTGCCCTGCGGTCTTGTGTTTCAAGAATGTTTTTAATATCCTCGAGCGAGGTTTTGCCTTTTCCTATATCGAGCATTGTACCGACGAGTGCACGCACCATGCCGCGTAAAAAGCGATTTGCACAGACGTGATACACCCAATGAGAGAGCGAGACCTGCTCCCACTCGCTGCGATATACTTCGCAATAAAAATGATTTACCTCTGTATGCACTTTACTAAAAGACTGAAAGTTTTGCCTCCCTTCAAAAAAAATGGCAGCTTGTTGCATCAAATTGAAATCTACTTTTTTTGTCAGATAATATACATTATCAGCATTAAATATGGGTTTTTCTAACACAATTTCATATCTATAGGTACGGCTTTTTGCATCAAAACGCGCATGTGCATCTGTGGCTACAGCGTATATATTGCGAATGGCAATATCTGAAGGCAGGAAAGCATTAAGGCGATGCAAAAATTTTGTTTGCTCTGCAATAGGCTTTATAGTATCAAAATGCGCAAACTGTTGGGTGGCATGCACACCAGCATCAGTACGCCCACTACCCATAATTTCGGTAGGGGCTTGTAAGAGTTTTTCTAAGCAAAATTCAATGCTTGCTTGCACACTTGTAGCATTCTTTTGCCGTTGCCAACCCGAATAGGCAGCGCCACAGTAAGCAATTTCTAAAAAATAACGATACAAAACTATTAAGTTTGGGTGTAATAAAATTTGGGTAGTGTATAACAAGTAATGCTTAGAACTAACAGTTCTTTGAGAACTGTTAGTTTTGAAAGACTTTGAGCATTACATCTTTAAGACTACCAAAATTTGATGGTAAAAAATTTATAACACTAAGATTTTTACTATAAATATTAGTGCTCCTCGCCGTGTTGTGTGTACGACAACTTTGCTAAATATGCCCATAAATAACATTTCTCAAAGAAATGTTATTTCTATAACTTGCTAATTGTCAAGAACTAAAAGTTTTCGAAAAACTGTCAGTTCTCAAATTATCTAAGTTGATTGACCAACTTGCGTACACCCGCCGTGTTGGGTATTCACACCAAATGCTAACTATGAATATGATTGCTCAATAAATTTATTGATAGACCATAACTCACCATTTTTTTTTAAATGGGCTTAGAAATAACATTTCTCAAAGAAATGTTATTTCTGGCTAGCGCATGTAATAGTAGCATGAATATGAGTTATGAAATGGCGCAACTTTAGTTACAAAAATACAAAATACTTGACAAAGCGCAATTTTTTTACGAAATTAGATATTTATAGCCATGCTGCTATACATTTTTGCATAGTAGCGTAGGGTTTGCAAACGCCACGCTATGCAACAATGTGGGCTTAGAAATAACATGTCTCAAAGAAATGTTATTTCTGGTTGCTAATGTATAGAAATGTTATTTCTGGCTGTTAAATGTATAGTAGTATGACTAACCCTTAACCCCTAATTATGATTATCAACGATTCGCGCAAAGCGGCTACTAAGGTTTTTCGTAAGCTCAAACTCAACTGGATATTCAATACATCAACTTTTTTAGGCAATGCTGCTATCGCTGCGTTGATTACTTATTTTTTTAGGCAGCTGGGTTATGGAGATGCCGTAGATTATGTATTTTTCTTGGGTATTTTGGCTATCGGACTTTGGATAACAGAAGCGATTCCCCCTTTTGCTGTGGGTATTTTTTTAATAGCCATGTTTCTTTTTGGTTTTGGTACTGATTTTTTGATTGATGAGAGTGCGCCCGTCGAGATTTATGTAGATACTTGGACAAGTAATGTGATATGGCTACTTTTAGGAGGTTTTTTCTTAGCAGAGGGTATGCGTGAGGCTAAGTTAGACCGCTCACTTTTTCGCTTTACGATACGCCGCTTTGGAGAGCAACCTGAAAAATTGCTCTTAGGTTTAATGCTTACAACGGCTTTGGGCAGTATGATTATGTCGAATACAGCTACAACGGCTATGATGATTTCGTCGGTCTTGCCTTTGGTACGCCTGTTGGGGCAGTCTTCGCCCTTTTCAAAAGCCTTACTTACGGGCATTCCAGCGGCGGCATCAGTCGGCGGCATCGGTACGATTATCGGCAGTACGCCCAATGCGATTGCCGTAGGTGCATTACAAGAAAAGGGCATTCAAATTACGTTTATAGATTGGATGGTTGTAGGATTTCCAACAGGGATTTTACTTGTTTATCTTTTTTGGCGTTTTTTGATTTATAGGCTCAAGATTAAAAACATTAGTTTAGATCTTTCCGAGATTTCAAATACAAAAGATTATACACCTAAAGCCAAAAAACGGGCTGTTATATTTACGCTTATTGTTACCGTAGCTTTATGGCTTACCGAACCTTTGCACGGCGTGCCCGTGGCGGCTACTTCTGCCGTGCCGATTGTGTTACTGACGCTTACGCAGGTCATCGCAGCCGAGCAGGTGCGGGCATTGCCTTGGGAAACTTTAATGCTGGTGGCTGGCGGTCTGGCATTGGGTATTGCTTTAGTAGATGTAGGTTTGGCAGATATTATTATGAAACAAATCAATGCTTTGCCAATTGCAGTGGTGGGTGTGGCGATTGTTTTTAGCTTAATAGGTGTGCTTTTGTCTAATGTAATGAGCAATACGGCTGCTTCTTCAATTCTTGTGCCGCTTGGTCTTTCATTGAGTGCGCCTTTTGGCGTAGCCGTGCCTGTCATTGTCGCTATTAGTTGTTCTTGTGCGCTGCTGTTGCCAGTCTCTACACCTTCTAATGCTATTGCTTATGCTACAGGCATGGTTTCTCAAAGAGAGTTTCGGCGAGGAGGTGTATTTTTTATTGTGGCAGGTCCGGTAGCTGCTTTTATTTCTGTGATGCTATGGGTTTGGCTTTATGTGTAAAACAACTCTGCTAAAAAAAGTGATAGGAAGTATCTGTGTTATTCTTATCGCTTTCATTTTTTAGGCTTTTATGAGCATGTTCAAGTTTATTATATGAGTATTTTTTTCATTACTTAAACCGTTTCAATATTTATGCGTGAGTTGCCCAGACTAAATCTTCCTAAGTTTGAATATAGATTACAAAAAGACGAGAAGGGCGAGTTTTATATTTATGACATTCTACGAAAAAAATATATTTTACTTTATCCAGAGGAGTGGGTAAGGCAGCATTTTGTTCATTTTTTGATTCAACATAACTATCCTAAGGCTTTGATGCGTGTTGAGCGTGCACATCGCTTACATGAGCGTTTGCGTCGGAGTGATATTATTTGCCATGACCGTGAGGGTAAGCCTTTTCTTCTTGTAGAATGTAAATCTCCGTCTGTTAAGATTACAGCAACAACTTTCGAGCAAGTAGCAATTTATAATGAGGTTGTGGGTGCGCCTTATCTGGCATTGACTAATGGTATGCAACATTATTTTCTCAAACATAATCGCGAAGCCAAGCGTTATGAAACCCTAAGCGAGTTCCCGATTTATGGCACTTGAGCAAACAAACTAATTTACTGTATTTGCTCGAGCTTATACTCACAATTTATAGGTTTGAATTACTTTTTTTGCTACATTTGCAGCATGGAAGAAGAAGAAAAAGAAATGACGGTCATAGACCATTTGGAAGACCTCCGCTGGGGCGTAATCCGCTCAATGATTGCAATTATTATTTTTACTGCCGTTGCTTTTATGGCTACGGAGTTCGTTTTTGGTGTGCTTATTTTAGGACCCTCACGTACAGATTTTTGGAGTTATCAAATCCTTTGCGAAATCTCCGATAAAATTTGTATTGATAAGCTACCTTTTACGATTCAGAGTCGAAAACTCACAGGGCAGTTTACGATGCACATCGCCGCCTCACTGACTTTCGGATTTATTTGTGCTTTTCCCTATGTTTTTTGGGAATTTTGGCGTTTTATCAGTCCAGGGCTGTATATTTCTGAAAAGCAGGTGGCTCGTGGTGCTACTTTTTTCGTATCCTTACTCTTTGCTCTGGGCGTGCTTTTTGGTTATTATATCCTTACACCACTGTCTATCAATTTTTTATCTAACTATCAAGTCGATCCGAGTATTATCAATGAATTTGATATTTCCTCTTATGTTACGACCGTAGCTATGCTTACTTTAGCTTGTGGAATTATTTTTCAGTTGCCTATGGTAGTGCTATTTCTCTCACAGCTTGGCATTGTAACACCCGCATTAATGAAAGTATATCGACGGCACACTATTATAGGAGTCTTATTTTTCTCCGCACTTATCACACCGCCAGATATTATCAGTCAGTGCTTTATTACGCTACCGATTATGTTGTTATATGAAATTAGCATCTTCATCTCTCGTATTGTCAATAAACGACGTATTGCTAAGTTGGAAAGCTAATCAAAAAAAACAAGACATAGGCTGCATCATACTACTGAACATTCTCCATATAGAAATAACATTTCTCAAAGAAATGCTATTTCTAAGCCCATTTATGGAAAAATGTATAGTAGTATGAGAGGCTGCATATAAATCTCGAAAATAAGATAATAGACAACCTAAAGCAGATAACTTACGTACCTACAAAAAGAGGGGCAAACCTATAAAGACTAAAAATTTATAGATTTTGCCTAATGTACAAAAATACCACCACTTTTATTTGCTACAAATATGAAATTAGCCGTTTATCTCGTTGTTTTTATCGCCATTTTGTTATTGGCAGGTTTTTTCGTGTTTGTAATCAATTTTAATAAGCCTTCGTTGCTCCACGCTCAAAATAATACAATGACAAGTATGAGCCTAAAACAGCCAACTACAAGCTATCAATATACTGATGGTAGCAACAATTATTATGACATTAGTGCTAATATGATTCGCTATAAGCCTGTAAGTTCTACAAAAAGTTCATCTGGTACTTACTCAGGAGGGCAGGCATGGCATAATGAAAGCATTGAAAAAGACGATTATAAAAAATTGGAAATACTACTTGAGCATGCTTTTGAAAATAAAGATGCACAAATCAAGCACCGAAATATGGGATGTGGTACGCTTTCAAAAATCAATGCGCAAACAGCCATAAAAGAAACAATTTTTTTGGATATGAACAGCAATGAAAAATTAAACCTTGAAGCTCAACTAAAAAAAATACAAGAAAAAAGCATTACTTGCCGACTTATCTATCCGCTTGATATAGCTAATCGTTCTAAAAGACCTATTTCAGACGAGCAACAACCTGACATTAAGTATGTACTTATACAGACATGTCCACCTCAAAATGATAAACCTACACAGCGACAGGTTTTATTTTTAGTATTTGACGGAAGAGAGCATACCCGTCAAGTTATCGATATAGAGCAAATTTTTGAGAACTATGAAGAGGCTTATGAATATGCTAAAACTCATAAAATAGCCATAGAACAACCCAATAATCAAGGTATAATTATTCCAAGATTATAAATTCTAAGATTGATTTGTATAATCTCTCCATGGTTTATATTAAAAGCAATAAGTCAATTTTATAACTAACAGTTCTCAAAGAACTGTTAGTTATAAAATGATTAATGCCTAAGTAGTGTAATTTTTTGTAAAATTTTAACCCTCTGATTTGCATCAAAAAAATTACATATTCCGACGATACTGACCACCTACTTCAAAAAGCGCACGGGTTATCTGCCCAAGTGTGCTAAATTTAGTAGCTTCCATGAGTGCTTCAAAAGTATTTGCATTTTTCAAAGCAGCTTTTTGTAGCGTCAGAATAGACTCTTTAGATTTTTCAGGATAATTACTTTGTACGGTATTGCGTGTGGTAATCTGTGCTTCTTTTTCTTCTTGGGTAGAGCGAATCACCTCCGCAGGAATAACCGTAGGCGAACCTTTTGATGAAAGATAGGTATTTACGCCGATAATCGGGTATTCACCCGTGTGCTTTTGCATTTCATAATACATACTCTCCTCTTGGATTTGTGTACGCTGAAATTGGCGTTCCATTGCACCCAAAACACCGCCACGCTCATTGATGCGGTCAAACATCGTGAGTACTGCCTCCTCTACTAAGTCTGTAAGTTCTTCAATGATAAATGAACCTTGCAAAGGATTTTCATTTTTAGCTAAGCCCAACTCTTTGTTAATGATAAGCTGAATCGCTACCGCACGGCGCACCGAATCCTCTGTGGGAGTCGTGATAGCTTCATCATAAGCATTGGTATGTAGCGAGTTGCAATTGTCATAAATGGCATAAAGGGCTTGTAGCGTTGTGCGAATGTCATTAAAGTCAATTTCTTGCGCATGCAACGAACGTCCCGAAGTTTGAATATGATACTTGAGCTTTTGCGAACGCTCGTTGGCATCGTATTTATTTTTCATGGCTTTAGCCCAAATGCGACGTGCGACCCTGCCTATGACAGCGTACTCGGGGTCGATGCCGTTAGAAAAGAAGAACGACAAGTTCGGTGCAAAATCATCGATATGCATGCCTCGTGAGAGATAGTATTCCACGAAAGTAAAAGCATTCGAAAGCGTAAGCGCAAGCTGTGTAATGGGATTCGCACCTGCTTCGGCAATGTGGTAGCCTGAAATCGATACCGAATAAAAATTTCTAACTTTATTATCGATAAAATACTGCTGAATATCGCCCATCAAACGCAAAGAAAACTCTGTGCTGAAAATACAAGTATTTTGCGCTTGGTCTTCTTTCAAAATATCGGCTTGTACTGTGCCGCGCACCTGTGAGAGTGTATGTGCTTTTATTTTTTCGTAAACCTCTTGAGGTAGCACTTGGTCGCCCGTAACGCCCAGAAGCATCAAACCTAAGCCGTTATTTCCGGCGGGCAGGTCGCCTTGATACTTGGGTCGCTCTTTGCCTTCGTAAATTTTGGCAATTTTAGCTTCCACTTCGGCTTCTAAGCCATTTTCTTTGATGTATTTTTCGCATTGCTGGTCTATGGCAGCGTTCATAAAAAAGGCGCAAACCGTAGCAGCAGGTCCGTTGATGGTCATCGAAACCGATGTTGTAGGCGAAGCCAAATCAAAACCTGAGTAGAGTTTTTTCGCATCGTCTAAGCAACAGACGCTTACGCCCGAGTTGCCCACTTTGCCATAAATATCGGGTCGGTGGTCGGGGTCTTCGCCGTAAAGCGTAACCGAATCGAAGGCGGTAGAGAGGCGTGCGGCATCCATATCTTGCGAAAGGTAATGAAAACGCTTGTTCGTGCGCTCAGGACCGCCCTCGCCCGCAAACATACGTGTAGGGTCTTCGCCTGTGCGCTTAAACGGAAACACACCCGCTGTATAAGGATATTCGCCCGGTACGTTTTCTTGTAAACTCCACTTCAAAATATCGCCCCAGCTTCTGTATTTGGGCAATACAACTTTCGGAATTTTAGAATGCGAAAGTGATTCTGTAGTCGTTTGAATCTCGATTTTTCTGCCTCTTACCTCATAGGTAAAAATATCGTCTTGATAAGCGGCAACTTTGCCCTCCCACTCTTCGAGAATTTTCCAGTTTGTGCCGTCTAGCGTAAGTTTGACTTCTTCAAAAAGTTGTTTCAAACTTTCTGTAGTTTGCAATTTGCGCTGCTCGTCGAGGTTTTCGTCCTCCTCGAGACTTTTTAGGGTTTGATGAATGCCGTACAAACGGTCAGCAATATCGGCTTGCCTCTTTGCCCAAGCATCATAACGGCGGTTATTTTCGCTAATTTCAGAGAGATAACGCACTCGTGAGGGTGGGATAATAAACTGTTTTTCAGCATTATCGCTTGTAAGTACGGCAGAGGATTTCCAGCCCGTATCTTTTCGTTCGTTGATGAGCTTTACAATTTCACCATAGAGGACGTTCATGCCTGGATCGTTAAACTGCGAGGCAATCGTACCAAAAACGGGGAGATCATCATCTTGTACGTTCCAAAGGTTGCGATTGCGTTTGTATTGCTTCTTGACATCGCGAATCGCATCGAGTGCGCCGCGCTTATCAAATTTGTTGATAGCGATTAAATCGGCAAAATCAATCATATCAATTTTCTCGAGCTGTGTGGCTGCCCCGTACTCGGGAGTCATCACGTAAAGCGAAAGGTCTGAATGGTCTATGATTTCGGTATCGGACTGTCCGATGCCCGAAGTCTCGAGGATAATCAAATCAAAATCAGCCGCTTTGAGAATATCTACGGCATCTTGCACATAACGCGAAAGCGCAAGGTTAGACTGCCGTGTAGCGAGCGAACGCATATATACACGCTCATTAAAAATAGCATTCATACGAATGCGGTCGCCCAAAAGTGCGCCACCAGTGCGCCTTTTTGAGGGGTCGACAGACACAATAGCCAGTTTTTTGTCTTCAAAATCCAATAAAAAACGCCGAACCAGCTCATCGACAAGTGAAGACTTGCCCGCACCCCCCGTGCCCGTGATACCTAATACAGGAGCTGCTTTTTTGCCTTTATTGGCTTCTCTAAATGTATTGAGCAGAGCACGATTGTCATCGGGGTAGTTTTCGGCAGCGGAGATAACTCTAGCTATAGATTTATAATCTTGTGCCGAGACTTTATCAGCTTCACCGTTGAGGTTTGCACCCGTAGCAAAATCGCACTTTTCTAAAAGATCGTTAATCATACCTTGTAGTCCCATCTCTCTGCCGTCATCGGGGTGATAGATGCGTGTGATGCCGTATTCGTGAAGTTCTTTCATTTCGTCGGGTAGGATAACACCACCACCACCACCGAAGAGTTTGACGTGGCCGCAGCCTCGTTCTTTGAGCAAATCGTGCATATATTTGAAGTACTCGACGTGCCCGCCTTGATAAGACGTAATGGCAATCGCTTGGGCATCTTCTTGAATAGCGCAATCTACGACTTCCTGCACCGAGCGGTTATGGCCGAGGTGGATAACCTCTGCGCCTGAGGCTTGGATAATGCGTCGCATGATGTTGATAGCGGCATCGTGCCCATCGAAAAGAGCAGCCGCTGTAACGATACGAATTTTGTGTTTGGATTGGTAAGGCTTGATTTCTTGTGCAACCTGTGTCATATTATTCGGTATATTTTGTGTTGTGTGGTATGCAATGTATAAAAATTCTGTAGGTAACTACGATGCAGCTACCTACAATTCATACAAAAATAAAAAAAAAATACCGATTTTGTTTGATTTTGGGTAGGAAAGTCTGTAGAAGATTTTAAAAATCCCTACGTCTGTAGCATAGACTTCTTAGTATGTGCCTTGCTCTGCACAGACTAAAGGCTATGCTACAGAAATCCTGCAAATCCTAAAATCCTGTAAATCCTGATTCAGACAAAAAAAGTTTTTCTAAAGCTCCCCACCTTTTCAAGGAGGGGATAAAGGGGCGGTTATAATCCTGCAAATCCTGATTCAGACAAAAAAACAGAAAAATTACCCCCTAAGGGTTTCAAAAATCCTTAGGTTATGGTAAGAATGTTCAGTCCCTACGGGACAGATGCTATGATGCCTCTTGTTTTCTACCCATATTTAAGTCCTAACGGACTACTCGCCGTTGCCTGTTTCTCACAAACGACTGGGTAAAAAACGAAATAAAATCACCAAAATACGCCATTAGGCGTTTCATATTGGTAGAAAAAAAACGAGGGATACCGCCTTTAATCCTGTGAATCCCAAAATCCTGTAAATCCTGATTCAGACAAAAAAAGGCTTTCCAAAGCTCCCCACCTTTTCAAGGAGGGGATAAAGGGGCGGTTATAATTTAATCCTGCAAATCCTAAAATCCTGTGAAATCTTGATTCAGACAAAAAAGTATCCAATGTTTACATGTCTAATTTT
>JAFIER010000131.1 GCA_020832465.1 Bernardetiaceae bacterium | reverse complement strand
TAATGGCGAAAAGCGTAAAACGATTAAGACGATTATTCGCATGCTCAAGCGTGATATGTTTTCTCATGAGCAGATTGCCATAGCTTTAGATGTCGAAGTTGAAGATATAAATAAAGTGCAAGAGGCTTTGGAAGAAGAGGAGAAACGCCTTGCACTCAAGCAAGAACTCCTCGAACAGCAACTTTTTTCAGAAGAGGAGTTTGATGAAATTTTTGGGAGTTAGGATATAAAGAAATTTTCAGACTTGAAATCGCAGGAAAAACGAAGGTAGCTCGTCTTCCTTAGGTTTATGTTGATATAGTTCAAGTTTGTCATTAAAAAGTGTGCTATCTTCAAGATTCAAGTGATGTAGGATAAATTCGCGCTCGGGATAAAGGGGAATATTTGCAGTTTTGTATTTTTCAGTGAGATAAGTATCAAAAAAACTTTTTTCTTTTGTGCTTTCTTGTGCTTCTTGTCTTACCTTTTTGATGTCTGCTTTGCCATCTTTATACTCAAAGCTAAAAAAATTACTTTCAGATGTATAGCTAAGGCTATAAGTTTTTTTGTCTATACAGATGACAGCTATCTCGGATTGTAGTTTGGCGAGTTTGCTATCAAAATCATGTATATAAGCCAGCAACTGCTCTAAAATAAAAGATACACGTACGAAGCGGCGACGAAAAATAAGCTCTTGCACGAAAGCATGGAGTGCAATTGCGAGTGTAGGCGATACGGTTTCTAAGGTAGAAAAAGAAATAACAACAAGATAAGTTTTATCTAAATAAGTTACGGTAAGGAGTACATCGTGCGGAAAATGCAATTTTAGGAATGACTGTGGTAGTGCTTGTTTAAAGCGTGCAGCACAATCCAAAAGTTTGTAAGCGAGTTTAAAATCCTTATTTTCGATATTACTTTCAACTTTTTCAATAACGGATTGTGAAAGTGGATACGTTTTTTGGGTATCTTTGACAATTTCTGGCGGAATGCTTTGCGTCAGACCTGATGCGGCGCGCAACTCGAGCTCAAGGGCATCAAAAAAATTACGAATTTGTGCCTCTCGTTGCGCATCTTCTAATAGCGAACCTGAAAGTTGTTGAATAATATCTTTGTGCGAAATAATCATGGCTATTTTTTGTTTTTTATGACGGAGCTGTACCGCTCGGATACTTTTCTAAACAAATTTACAACAAAAATAACATAATTACAACTCTTAGGAAAGAGGCAGGCCTAAGTATTTAAATGATTTATGATTAGTTGGCACTAAGAAAAAAAGCCCTACAAAACAATATGAATTGCTTTGCAGGGACTTTTAATAGAAACGAAAAATAACCAAATGCGCTTAACTTAATTTTGGCTTATGCACCAAGTGCTATACGCTTAAAAGATTTTACTTTCATGCCTTTGCCATCAGTAGCCAAATATTCTTTGATAGTTTGCGAAGGATTTTTTACAAAAGATTGTTCTAAAAGCGTATTTTCTTTGTAGAATTTTTTGAGATAACCTTCAGCAATTTTATCTACGATGTGTGCGGGTTTTCCTTCTTCCAAAGCCTTTTCTTTGCCGAGTGCAAGTTCTTTTTCAGCTACTTTAGGGTCTATATCGCTTTCATCAACTGATATAGGACTCATAGCGGCGATTTGCATACCGAGGTCTTTGCCTATCGTCTCTGCATCAGCGCCAGCACTTACGCTCTCGAGCGATACGAGCACACCGAGTTTGTTATTAGAATGTATGTAAGGGACTACTTGGTCGCCTGTAAGGTGTTCGTAAGATACGAGTTCTATTTTTTCACCAATTTTGCCAACGGCTTCGGTGATATGATCTTCAAGTGTGAGGTTATTTACTTTTACAGCTAAAAGCGCGTCTTTATCAGCGGCTTTAGTCTCGATAGCTTTTTCCAATATCGTTTCACCGAGTTTGATAAAGTCATCATTTTTAGCTACAAAGTCAGTTTCACATCCTAAGGCTACCATAATGGCTTCTTTGCCATCGTTGAGTACTTTAGAAAAAACCATACCTTCGGTAGTATCGCGGTCTGCACGTTTAGCAGAGAGTTTCTGCCCGCGTTTGCGCAAAAGGTCTATAGCAGCATCAAAATCGCCGTTAGATTCAGTAAGGGCTTTTTTGCAGTCCATCATACCTGCACCAGTCATTTGGCGCAATTTATTTACTTCTTTTGCCGAGATTGCCATGATTATAAGGTCGTTTTGAGATTGTATTGAAAAGAAAATAAGATATAAGCCTTACAGCATTTTATTGTAAGGCTTTTTATATAATTGACTCTTATGCAAATTTTTCGTCGACGAGCTGTTGTTGCTCTTCTGTAAGGCCTTTACCACGGCTCATTGCGCCGGCGATAGCCTTCAAAGTTTGCATCTCTTCGCGCACGGGTTCGAGTGCTGCGGTATCACGCGGTTTGCATTTCTCAATGAGTTCTTTTTTCTTAGAAAAAAACTCTGATTGTTGTTGTTTGAGTTCGCTGAGGCGGATTTCAATTTTGCGTTTCGCCTCTTTGCTATATTTAGCTTCCATAATGAATAATGGGCTTTTGGAAAATGATATTAAAAACAAAATAGATAAATATAGCGATAAGCAATCATTATAAAGTTATTGCAAAAGGCTTATTTTATCGTATAAGAAAATTATCAAACCCCAAGTGCATGATTAAGTTTAGGTAAAAATGACTTAGGGTTTGAAAAATTAAAGACATTAGCAATCTGGTAGATTACTCTTCGTCCTCTTCGGTTTCTTCTTGTTTAGCCGCAGCTACTTCACGTGCCGCTTCAGCATCGCTCATTTCTGCATTCTTTTTCTCGTCGAGGAGGCGTTTTTTCTCTTCCTCTTCGGCAAGTTTGGCTTCTTCCTTCTCTTGTTTTCTTTCCATAGCACCTTCTTCGATGGCGCGTCCGATTGTAGAAGTCAAGAGACTAATAGATTTATAAGCATCGTCATTGCCAGGGATAGGGAACTGCACTAAGTCAGGGTCTCCGTTAGTATCAACCACAGCAATAACAGGAATATTCAATTTTCGGGCTTCTTTGATAGCGATATGCTCTCTAACAATATCAACTACAAAAATAGCAGACGGTAATTTGCTCATATCTGCAATACCGCCAAGTACGCGCTCGAGTTTATTTCGCTCACGCTCAACCATCAAACGCTCACGCTTAGCGAGGTTTTTGTAGTTGTCGCTTTTCATCATCTTGTCCATAGATTGCATCTTTTTGATAGACTTTCTGATGGTAGCAAAGTTGGTGAGCATACCGCCGAGCCAACGGTCAGTTACGTAAGGCATATTAAGCCTTTTAGCTTCTTCACGAACTACTTCTTGGGCTTGCTTTTTTGTGGCTACAAAAAGAATTTTGTTGCCTCGTTTTGAAAAATTACGGGCTGCATTGCACGCCGCTTCCAATGATACACGTGTTTTATTTAGGTCAACGATATGGATTCCGTTGCGCTCCATAAAAATATAGGGAGCCATTTTTGGATTCCATTTGCGCTTTAAGTGACCGAAATGTACGCCCGCGCTCAAAAGTTCTTTATATTCTACTTGCATAAAAAAGGTCTTTTGTTCGGTTTTTATTGGGTTTTCTAATAGTCCTTAATGGCAGGACTTCGGGCGAAAACCGATAATTCCGGGTAATAAGATATTCAAAAAGAAAAAAATAATCAATAATAAAATTTTGCCGTATAAAATCCTGATTAGCGTTTGCTAAACTGGAAGCGACGACGTGCCTTACGGCGACCGTATTTCTTACGCTCAACCATACGAGGGTCACGAGTAAGATGACCTGCTGATTTGAGTGCAGGGCGTGCCTCTGGATCGTCTGTTTGGAGTGCACGTGCAATAGCCAAGCGAATAGCACCAGCTTGTCCTTTTACACCGCCTCCGAATACATTAGCCTCTACGTCAAAGCTATTTTCTTTGCCACTTACTTCAAAAGGCTCTAATACAGCATTTTTAAGACTTAGTGTAGGAAAATACTCCTCTAACTCGCGTCCATTGACTTTGATAACACCACTACCGGGCTTCATATAAATACGAGCTACGGCTTTTTTTCTACGTCCTATTGTGTGCAATCTCTCCATTATAGTTCTACAGTTTTAGGTTGTTGTGCTTCGTGTTTATGCTCAGTACCAGCATATACGTGCAAATTATGAAAAATAGCATTTCCCAAACGAGACTTAGGCAACATACCTTTAACAGCTGTTTCGACTAATTTGCAAGGATTTTTTGCCATAACCTCACGTGGTGATAAAATGCGCTGACCACCTGGATAGCCCGTATGGCGAATCACTTGTTTGTCAGTCCATTTTTTACCCGTCAAGCGGATTTTGTCAGCGTTGATAATGACAACGTGGTCGCCGCAATCTACATGCGGGGTAAAACAAGGCTTATGTTTGCCCCGAATACGATTCGCCACTTCTGTCGCCAAACGCCCGAGAACCATGCCCTCAGCATCTATCAAAAGCCATTCTTTCTTGACCTCTGATTTCTTTGCTGACACAGTTTTGTAACTTAATGCGTCCATTGAAATTTGTGTTAAATAATTATTTTTAAAACATAAAAAAGCAAGCCCTTATGGAGGTTTTCCAAAGGGAATGGCAAAATTAGAAACTTTTTTGCTGTTTTCCAACTTTTTCGCTAAGTTTTTGATTTTTATTTGAATATTTAGCATTATAGACAGCCATTTTGAAATAAATCTGAAACCAGAAAAAAAACTTTAATGACTAAGTTCTTTATAAACAAATAGTTATAAAAAATAGCAAGAATTATGGACGCTTACAAAAATAGCGAATCGCAAAAGCCTAATAACGCCGATAAAAAACTACAAATACAATGATAATCAAAATCATAACGATGTACATGATCAAATCCACACGAATGTAGGCTTTATAATCTGTATAAAACTTTTGCCATTTTCGCCACATACTATATAACGTATTGTCTTTGTTGAAAATTGCTAAAACAAACCGCGTGTGCTTGCTCATTATGGCACATGCACTTGCAAAAATTTCGCTGCCTTATGTATATCCTCACTCAAAATACGGTCTTTTTCTATCATACTGACCTGGCTACGAAAGGCTGTGTGCAGTTGTTCTAAGACCGCAGACGTACGGTGAGGACGGCAGAAATCTAAGGCTTGAGTAGCTGCAATGAGCTCGATAGCTAATACATTGCGAATGTTTTCAAGCACACGATAGGCTTTTGTAGCCGCATTTGCACCCATGCTAACGTGGTCTTCCTGACCCCGCGAAGAAATAATTGTATCAACAGAAGCGGGTGTGCAGAGCTGTTTGTTTTGGCTCACAATAGAAGCTGCTGTATATTGTGCAATCATTAGCCCTGAATTTAATCCCGAATTTTGGATAAGCATGGTGGGCAAATTGCGCTCGCCATTGATAAGCAAATATAACCTTCTTTCAGAAATACTGGCAATTTCTGCCATAGCAATTGCCATAAAATCAAGGCTTAATGCCAAAGCCTGCCCATGAAAATTCCCAGCCGAAAGAATAAGGTTTTCATCGGGAAAAATATTTGGATTATCTGTAACGGAGTTGAGTTCGCGCTCAATAATTTCATAGCAATAATTTAACGCATCGCGGCTCGCCCCATGCACCTGTGGCATACAGCGGAAAGAATAGGGATCTTGTACGTGAATTTTATCCTGTTGCATAAGCTCGCTACCCTCGAGGTACTCGAGGATACGTGCAGCTGTTTGAGCCTGTCCTTTTTGCTTGCGAATTTGGTGAGAATGTTTCCAAAAAGGTTCTATGCGTCCATCAAATACATCGAGCGAAAGTGCACCAATTTTATCTGCCCAATCCAGCAGCTTGCGCCCCTCAAGCAGTATATGTAGTGCATAGGCATTCATAAATTGTGTGCCATTGATAAGAGCTAAGCCTTCTTTGGCTTGAAAATCAAGAGGTTGCCAACCTTTTTGTGCTAAGATGGCCGCACTTTCATAATCTTTACCTTCGTACCAGATTTTGCCTAATCCTAAAAGGGGGAGCGCAAGGTGCGCAAGCGGTGCTAAATCTCCTGATGCACCAAGCGAGCCTTGTTCGAAAATAACAGGTAGCATATTATGATTATAAAAATCGCAAAGCCGCTCAAGCGTAGCTAAGCAAATCCCTGAATGTCCATAAGCCAAAGACTGAATCTTGAGTAGTAGCATGAGCTTTACAATCGGATTAGGCACACGTGCGCCTGTTCCGCAAGCGTGGGATTCTACTAAATTACGTTGCAAAGTTTGAATATCTGCTTTTGAAATCTGTGTATTACAAAGAAAACCAAAACCAGTATTGATACCATAAATTGGCTCATCGCTCTGTTGTAATCTCGTATCTAAATAATTCCGGCAGTGTATTACTTTTTGCCGTACCTCTTCTGAAAGTTTGATTTTCTTATCGCTTTGAGCTAAAGCTAAAAATTCCTCAGGCTTCAGGTCGTAAGTGTGAATTTCGTGCATGTATATTTGGGTATATGTGTGTGTGTGTGATGGGGTTTAGGATAAGTTCGTAAACCTAATAATGCGGTTTTTTAAAAATAACAAACTTGCCCTATACCCTTGTGATGTTTATAAATGTAAAACTCCTAAAAATTTAGCAAAAAAACAAGTCTTTGTGATGCTTTACATTCAACGAGGGCGCAATATCATAGGCAGCGATTTGTGGGCATAAAAATCAATCTTAAATCTTGCTTGTTATAGGCTACTGCACGCTGCCGTGCCATCGCTTCGTCAAAAGTCCAATTGCTATATTGCGCATGCTCAAGATAGTGCATAGGCATCAATAGTGTAGGCTCTTTGCTTTCCCAAACCGCTTGGCAAGATTGCAAACCTGGAAACAAATGGTCTGTTATCATACAATAATTATCATACAAAACCCAAGTATAGCCCTCAGCCTGCGCGCTTGCAAGCTCATCGCTATCACGCACTACACGATAAACTACATCTGAATCTAAATAAGGCACAATATTGATGCCTACTGTAAGTGCAATTTTTTTTATATTGCGTTGCTTAATCTCATCAGCAGCTTTTGCATAATAACTCTTATGGCTATAGCTCAAAATATCCTTATCTATACGGTAGAGTTGTAAACTTACAGAAGCCAAAATCAATAAGCCCATAATCCACTCTCGCCCATTTTTTGAATGCGGTAGTATTATAAATAGCCACTTTTTCAGCAAAATAAAGCTAAGCAGATAGTAAAAAGGATACACCCACTGCAAAGCTCTCGGCGCTTTCGGAAAAAAACTCATAAGCAAAAACATACCAACTCCCAAGAAAATTAGCCACAAAAGCAAAGGCTCAAAAGGTTTTTGAAGGCGAGGATTCAATCGAAATACAATGAAAATATAGCTAATAAAATACAAAATTGGAATAGACCAAAGCAAAGGATTTTCATAAAAAAATAAATATTTGGGATAAAAATCTAAATTCCAATCGTAGAGTGGCGCACCTGTATGGCTTTGCAGCTTCGAAGCAAAAACTAAGTAATAAACCTGCGAAAGATAGGATTTGCCACCTATAAAGCTATAAAAAATAAAAGGCAATGTAAAAATAAAAATAGCAAAAACAGTGTCTTTGAATTTTAACTTTGCACGCAAATTTAAAGGTTTGTACTTAATATCCACTACAAAAAAAACAAAGAAGGGAAGTAAAAGTAGTGTTTTATAGTTTACTGTAAAAGTTAGCCCCAGTAGGGCAGCGACACATAAAAGCCATGCTGTATCTGTCTTTTTTTTGATATAACTGAAGGCTATAAAAAAAGCCATGATAAACCCTAAACGGCTGAGCAACTCAACGGAGAGGAAACGCGACTGATGCACGGCATAAAAGGAGGTACCAACAAAAATCCACAACCATAATCTTTCGATATATGTGAGTTTATATACTGATTTACATAACTTTATGAGTAAATATAATCCCAAGATTTCAAAAGATGCTTGTGCAATAATAAGCATATAAGTTTCATTTTGCACGGCGAGTAGCAGTAAGTTCAAAGCATTTAAGGTAGGAGCGGCATGTGCATAAAATTGACTCCAGTCATTATGAAGGGCAAGGTGAGAGGCACGCCAGAGTTTTACCGCATCGTAATCTGTGAGTGGTAGTTGAATAGTGTTATGCAAGCGTAGCACAAACAAAAAAACTAAGACAATAAAAGTCAGTATGCGATATAAAAAAAGAGTGATAATAGATAGCAATTTTTTGTGTTTTTTACTAAGTAAGCAAGCAAAAGGCTGGGTAGCAAACATAATGCACGGCGATACATTTACAAAGTGCTTGGCGTTTTTTATAGGAAAGGAAAACAAAAATCTTGCAACTTGAGTAATAAATGCTTATATTTAGCCTTTTCTAATTCTAAAAAAATTGTTGTATCCCTGCCTTTGTGCACACAAAGATACAAATTTGTTCATATCATTCATATCCAGAACTCTTTGCATGGAAATTATCCAAAATTCTAAGCCTAAAAAACATAAGCTCGATCCTAAAGCATACGAGGGCAAACAATACATTTTTATCAAAGGTGCAAAAGTCAATAACCTTAAGGACATAGACATAGCCATTCCGAGGAATAAACTCATTGTCGTTACGGGCGTATCTGGCAGTGGAAAGTCCTCACTTGCTTTTGATACGCTATTTGCCGAGGGGCAGCGCATGTATGTCGAGAGTTTGAGCAGTTATGCACGACAGTTTTTGGGTAGAATGGAAAAGCCTGATGTTGAATATATCAAAGGCATCTCGCCAGCGATTGCGGTAGAGCAGAAGGTCAATACACGCAATCCGCGTTCTACGGTTGGTACTACGACCGAGATTTATGATTACATGAAATTGCTTTTTGCACGCATAGGCGTTACCTACTCGCCAATTTCGGGCGAGATGGTCAAGAAGGATACCGTTTCGGACGTAGTAGATTATATTGAAAGCTATGAGGACGATACAAAGTTTATGATACTTGCCCCCCTCAAAATCAGGGAGGAGCGCAGCCTGCACGAGGAGTTAAAAGTTTTATTACAAAAAGGATTTACACGCATTCAGAGCGATAAGCAAATCATTTTTATAGAGAGTCTTTTGGAGGAGCATGAAAAGGCATTAGAAAAAAGCAAAAAAGCTACACTACCGATCAAAGGTGAGGTGCGAATTTTGATAGATAGGGGGATTGTAAAAAAAGGAGATGAGCAGAACCAGTACCGCATCGCAGACTCCGTACAAACTGCATTTTTTGAGGGGGAGGGTGATGCTTTTATAGAAATTTATTTAGCCAATAAGGAAGTTGAATTTCGGAATTTCTCTGACCGTTTTGAGGCCGATGGCATGCAATTCGAAGAGCCGAATATCAATTTTTTTAGTTTTAATAGTCCTTATGGTGCTTGCCGTCGCTGCGAGGGGTTTGGTACGGTGCTGGATATCGATCCTAATTTGGTTATCCCAGACCAGAGTTTATCTGTATATGAAGGGGCTATTGCGCCTTGGCGTTCGCCCAAAATGCAATCAGATTGGCTACAGCCGTTAATCAAAAACGGTATTCATTTTGATTTTCCCGTGCATCGCTCTTATGAGCATCTTACCGAAGCCGAGCAGCAACTGCTATGGGAGGGGAATGAATATTTCAAAGGTTTAGATGATTTTTTTGCCCATCTTGCTGCCGATAGCCACAAAATTCAGGCGCGCGTTATGCTTGCCCGTTACAGAGGGCGACGCACCTGCCCCGATTGCCGTGGGACACGCATTCGCAAAGATGCTTCTTATGTAAAAATCCAAGACCACTCTATCACCGATTTAGTACTCAAACCCATAGATGAGCTGGCTGTTTTTTTTGATACGATTACTTTGAGCAAGTATCAAGAGGGCGTAGCCAAGCGTATTTTTATCGAAATAAAAAACCGCTTGCATTATCTTTTGGAAGTGGGTTTGGGCTATCTTACGCTCAATCGTAAAACGGCAACGCTCTCTGGTGGTGAGTTTCAGCGCATTAAGCTGGCAACTTCACTGGGCTCGGCACTTGTTGGTTCTATGTATATTCTGGACGAGCCGAGCATTGGGCTTCACCCTCGAGATACACAAAATTTGATTCGCGTGCTCAAAAAGTTACGAGATTTGGGCAATACGGTCATTGTCGTAGAGCACGAAGAAGAGCTTATGCGCGAAGCCGATCAAATCATAGACATAGGGCCTGATGCGGGAATTTATGGCGGTCATCTAATGTTTCAAGGTACGCCCAAGCAAATTCTTAAAGATACGCACAGCCATACAGCACGCTACCTGAACGGGACAGCATCGGTAGCCGTGCCGCAGCAAAGGCGCAAATGGAAAAACTATATCGAGATAAAAGGCGCGCGCGCTAATAACCTCAAAAATATCGACGTAAAATTTCCCTTAGGTGTACTTACTGCCGTTACAGGCGTTTCTGGAAGTGGAAAATCTACGCTGGTGCGCCAACTTTTGTACCCCGCACTGAGCCGGCATTTGGGAAACCACAATGAAGAAACAGGTGATATGACCAAAATCGGTGGTAAGCTCATGCATATTCATAGGGTAGAAATGGTAGATCAAAATCCAATTGGTAAGTCTTCCCGCTCTAATCCTGTTACTTATATCAAGGCTTATGATGCCATTAGAGATCTCTATAGCCAGCAATCTGAAAAGCAAAACCGTCTTTATAAGCCGGGTATGTTTTCTTTTAATGTGGAAGGCGGACGTTGCGAAACCTGTCAAGGTGATGGTACGATCAAGATAGAAATGCAATTTATGGCTGATATTTATCTCACCTGCGAAGAATGTCAGGGTAAGCGTTTTAAAGAAGAGGTGTTAGAAATCAAGTATAAGGATAAAGATATTTCCGAAGTGCTGGCGATGAGTGTAGATGAAAGCCTCGACTTTTTTGCCGAGCAACAGCCTATTATCAACCGTTTACGCCCTTTGCAGGAGGTCGGTTTAGGATATATACGACTGGGGCAGTCCTCAAATACACTCTCGGGGGGGGAGGCGCAGCGTGTGAAATTAGCTTCATTTTTGGGTAAGAATAATCCTAATAAAAGCGATAATATTTTGTTTGTTTTTGATGAACCTACGACGGGATTGCATTTTCACGATATTGCTAAGCTACTTAAATCTATCAATGCACTTATCGAGCAGGGGCACTCTGCCATTATCATCGAGCATAATGTGGAGGTCATTAAATCTGCCGATTGGGTTATAGATATGGGACCCGAGGGCGGAAAAAATGGCGGTACAGTTTGTTTTGCAGGGCTTCCAGAAGAGCTTGCTCTACTTGAAAATAATCATACAGGGCAATTCTTAAAGCAAAAATTGATCGCAGAGTAACAGATTCAGGGAGGAGTGCAGTGCATATATCAAGGAACTAACAGTTTTAGAAAAACTGTCAGTTACTTGATAAAAAAGTTCAGAAATAACATTTCTTTGAGAAATGTTATTTCTGAACTTTTTTCCCCATAGCTTTGGGATTGGCAAAGCCTACGCTATGGAAAAAGTATAATATTGATATTTCGTTAAACTTACAACTTTATCACCAAATTAAAGCTGTTTCGCATATTTACCTTGTTGCTATTGCCAGCATAATCGATTCGGTGTACTTCATCTATTTCAACATAAAGCCTAAACCCTGAAGCCGTATCCTCTTCACCCTCGTATTCTGCGATGTCTTTTTTCAGTGCTTCGAAGTCTTCATTTGATATTTTTCCATCAACAAACTTAAAAGTAGTCAGCGCACTTCGTCCTAATACAAGTGTTCCTTTTGCTTCAGAAACTTTATACTTTGCATCTTGGGGAGCATTTTCTGCAAAAACAGCATTTGGCTCGGCATAAAGATAAATATCACGTAAATCTTCTAATTTCTCACCACGCCCTAAGTTCGCAATTTTATTACCTAAGCGCAACTGTATGTCTGGTTTGGGCGCACGCACAACCTCAAAAGTAAAGTTTTGATAAGGTTGCTCGTCTTTGAATACTTCTACGATTAGCTCACCCATTTGATTAGGAACTACAAAAATGTGCTGTACATTGCCTTCTAACTCGCCGAGTACCAACTTCGCATCATACTTATCGGCTATGCGATAGGTAAAATCAGCCTTTTGCGCATTTAAAGGGATAAAAAAATCATTTTTAACCTCTGCAAAAACCTGCTTATCGGCTTTTTTGTATAACTGTAACTCTTGGGCTTGCGCTAAAAATGAAAGCGGAAGCAGACAGATACCAACAATCCATGCTATAATTTTCATGATGTATATGGGGTTTGAGTATGAAAAATAAAATAAAAACGGGTGCAATTCATATTTACGCAGGTATAAGTTTAACATTAACATTTCTGACATGCATGTTAGTGCTGAAGTCGCTACGTTGTGTTTGGTCTCCGCACCAAATACCAACTCGTGTAGTTTTGAAATGCATCCAAAAACAATGTAATCATTTTAGAATAAAAAAACAAATACATTGGCATTTAAAATATTTTTTTTGGCAATTTTTCATCATTTTTGTCAAAAGCTCGTTTAAGTATTCCATTTTGTCATAAAAGTTGCAATGCTTTGTGCTTCTTGATTTTGGCTTTGTGCTAAGCCTTCTATAATATTTTTTTGCTCTTCGATATTTCTATCCTGACTGAGCTTTGCTACGGCTTCCCAATTTGTAATTTGGATTTTGAAAGCGCTTAAATGTGGAAGGAGTTGATTTTTATAGGTTTCTGAAAGGTTATGAAAATCCTGGATATAGTTGGGTTCGAAGTGTTTAATGGTTTTTATGAGCACTTCTGTTTTTTCTTTATCGGAATTGAGCGGCTCGAGTGTACCATACACGTGTACGGCAATGTAGTTCCAGGTCGGTACGCTGGGGCGCGTATAATAAGCAGGCGAGATATAGGCGTGAGGCGATTGAAAAATACACAAAACCTCGCTCTTGATTTGACTTTGCGGATTGGCAGTAGCCCAATGCGAAAGTAAGTAGTCGCCTTCTGTTTGAGAAGCTACAAACATCACTGGCAGATGTGTGGCGTGTATTTTGTTTTCATGAGATAAGAGCGTAGCAAAAGGATAGGTTTTGATAAACTCAATGATTTTGCTTCGTTCTTCGAGCTTATAAGGCTGCGGTATGTACATAAGGTTTTAGTCTAAAATAATTTGATTTTCAGAGTGTTGGTCATAGTGTTCGGGTCGTATGCGCATCACCCAATAAATAATATTACTGATGGCACTAAAACCCATAAATAAGCCAGCTATATGGATTGCAATCCAAATGATGCGTGTCTCCTCAGCGATTGACTTATCTTGTATAGAGTGGATAACAAAATAAATGGCAAGCCCATAGATAATCAGGGCTGATAAGCTGATAAGTCCAAACATAACTATAGCAACTACGAACATCGCAACTCCGTCTTCAGAGGGATCTATTGGGATTGTATTTTCAGACATTAAAAAGCCCATTGCACTTACGAAAAATAAAATAACAAAAATAACAGCGAAAGCCATAACACCCAGAGGGGCGATAGCTAACACGCCTATAAGATTTTTTTTAGATTTGCTCATGATTCAGAATGTAGGGGTGTACGTCAAGTTGGTAAATCGGTTTAGATAGTTTTAGCCTTTACAGTTTTTAAAGCTGTAGCCCTAAGCTCCAGCTTCGGAAGTGGCTTATAACGAAGCTGAGGCTTCGTACTACGGGCATTAAAGATATTAGATGTCAAATTTTTAGAAATAACATTTCTGACAGAAATGTTATTTCCGAGATAATGTTGCTTCTAAGTTCTTTTTTCCATAGCGCGTGTGGTCTGGGGTTGCAAACTTGAGGCTATGGAAAAATATATTTTAGTACGAGAGCAGATAGTTTAGCAAAATTATCGGTTTCAAATTAATTCAGACTCGCTTTAAAAAACGGAAAGGTGGATAAAAAAGTTACAATTTTGATATAAAAACTATGGACTGTTTGCTCTGGTATATCAAAAGATTATAGGCATAGATTTGCGAATGGCATAAAAAAAAGGTATATTTGTCATTCGTTTTATTAAGTAAAAACGTCATTTTGATACACGGAACTAAATCATATACTATGGCAGCGACACAGACCTCCGAGACTAAGTTACATAGCGATACGCATAAGTCAGTTGATACTTCAAGAATTTTAGAAGTATTTGATATACAGCAAGATAATCGTTATAATATTTCTACTACGACGGCAAAAGAGCGCATTGAGAAGCTCGAGAAGCTCAAAGATGCTTTATATGCCCATAAAGATGCTTTTAGGGCTGCTTTGCAAAAAGATTTTAGAAAATCTTTTGCCGAGACAGACCTTACTGAACTCTATCCCGTTGTCAATGAAATTAAATACGTTATTAAGCATCTCGAGGAGTGGCTCGAGCCGCAAAAAGTAGGTGCGCCGACTGTTCTTTTAGGTACAAAATCGCATTTACGCTACGAGGCTAAGGGCGTAGTGCTGATTATAGCCCCTTGGAACTATCCTGTAAATCTTACGCTTATGCCTTTGGTTTCGGCAATTGCAGCTGGTAACTGCGTTATTTTAAAGCCTTCAGAGCTTACACCGCATACCTCTGCTTTGCTCAAAACTTTTATTGAAAAACTTTTCAATCCCTATGAAGTAGCCGTATTTGAGGGTGGTGTAGATGTATCCCAAGCTTTGCTAAAATTGCCTTTTGACCATATTTTCTTTACCGGAAGCACTGCCGTGGGCAAAATTGTAATGAAAGCCGCAGCCGAAAATTTGGCATCTGTTACCTTAGAATTAGGAGGAAAATCTCCTGTTATCGTAGATAAAACAGCAAATTTAGCTGATACAGCTAAAAAAATTGCATGGGGAAAATTTACTAACTGCGGGCAGACTTGTATCGCACCTGATTATATTTTGGTAGAGGATAGCATCGCTGATGATTTGATTAGCCTTACTATTCAGCAAATTAAAAAGTTTTATGGAGAGTCGGCAAAGGAGCGCATGCTCAGTCCAGATTATGCACGTATTGTGAACAACCATCACTTCGAGCGTATCAAAAACTTGATTGCTGATGCCAAAGGAAAGGGCGCAAAAGTGCATATCGGTGGTACGGCTATTGCCGAGCAGCGTTATATTGCACCTACTATTCTCTCTAATGTCAATGAAGATTGTCAAATTATGAAAGAAGAGATTTTCGGACCCGTACTCCCTATCATTACCTATTCTAATGTTGCCGAAGCAATTTATAGTATTCGTAAAAAAGGTAAACCATTGGCTCTTTATATTTTTAGCCAAGATAAGCATCGCATTGAAGAAATTATGGCACATACTACAGCCGGTGGTACTTGCATAAACGATGTGCTTTTGCACTATTTTCAGCACAATCTACCTTTTGGTGGTGTGAATCAAAGCGGCATTGGAAAGTCGCACGGTTTTTATGGCTTTGAAGCATTTTCTAATGCACGTGCTGTGCTCGAGCAACCCACAAGACTAAGTGCCGCACAGCTCACTTATCCGCCATATAATAACGATGTGCAGACCTTCATTGATTTTACTTTAAAATGGATTTAATAACCATAAAAAAAGCTAATCATAATCAAACCTATAAAATTTTCAAAACTGGGTGTAAGATAACATTGCTAATAAGTATCAAAAACGAACAGTTTTCGAAAAACTGTTCGTTCTGAAACTACCCTCAAAATTTTACAGGTTGGTTTAATCCATGAAAATTGCAATTTTCACTCCCAACTATGCCCCAGAGATGGGGGCTTGTGCGCATCGAGTAACTTATATGGCAGAATCATTTGCTAAAGATGGGCATAAAGTTAAGGTTTTTACGCATCTTCCTCACTATCCGCAGGGCAAAGTTTATCGTGGCTATCGTTACAGATTATTTCATAAATCCGTGCATAAAGGCGTAGAAATATATCGCTACCCCACTTGGGCAAGCCATTCGCTCAAGGCGTGGCAGCGCGCTGTGGCAATGCTGTTTTCTGTCTTAGCAATGCTGTTATGCCTGCCTACTTTCCTGCGATTTCGTCCTGATTGGGTCTGGGCGCAAAGCCCACCGCTACCTATAGCTATGCTTGGTTTTGGTTGTGCCAAACTCGCAAAGGCAGCATTTGCACTCAATATTTCAGACTTATGGACAGAAGTACTGAATGTTTTTGGTGTGCTTTCAAATTCGCATTTATTGTTTAAAGCATTGCGAAAAGTAGAAATATTTTTATATAAAAATGCCGATTTAGCCATAGGACAATCCCAAGAAATTTGCAATTATATCCAAGATTATAGAAATAAAAAACAATCTATTTTGCTTTACCGAAATGGAATTCATACGCAAAATTTTACCCATTTAGATTACAAAGAAAAGACAGAAATTTATCAAATTATATACACGGGGCTTATAGGCAATGCACAAGGACTATTAGATTTATGTCAATCTCTTAATTTCTCTGATTTGGGCGCAGCCTTGCATATCTATGGCAGTGGTGGCGAGCGTGCGGCATTAGCGCAATATGTCAAGCATAATAAGCACAAAGGAATTTATTTGCACGAGCCTGTTAGCAAAAAACAAATCCCGCAATTATTAGCAAAGCACGATGCAGTGTTAATTCCACAACGCAAGCACATCATAGGCACTGTCCCTTCTAAACTCTATGAAGCGATGGCAGTAGGACTTCCTATTTTTCTGATAGGCAAAGGCGAGGCAGCCCAGCTTTTGAAAGAATATCCAAAAGCATATATCATGGAAGGGGGGGATATAGGGCAATTAAAAATGGCTATTACAAATGCTATAAAAAATCAAGTGAGTGTAAAAAATACAGATACACATATTCAAAAATTTGAAGTAACAGATTTTTACAAAATACTTATTTATCAGCTCGAGCAGCTTAAAAAATTGTAGTATAATTAGATATTATGGCAATTATCGCAGGATTCTCTGTATTTTTGCTGTTTAATGAAACCTTTTTTTTTTAATGCTGTATATATAGTTAGTAGCAAATACGTTAATGCTTGTATTTATTGATATGTGTTAGCTTTACCGAGTTTGCTGAGTAGCATAAAAACTAATATCGCCCAATTCTAAAATTATTTTTGCTTAAGAAACAAAGTGTTTTCAAGCTGTTTTTCATGATTTATTTTTGACTATTTTCATGGCTACCAAGATACACCCAAAATGCGACATCTCACTTATTATTTATACCCTTGATTATGACAAAAGAATTTACCATAAAACGTGTAATACATTCAAAAAAAAGCCTATTTTTAGTGCTATTTTTAGTGCTACTTTGTAATACTCTCCCGCCGTTGCAAGCGCAGAGCGATACAGAGTTTTGGTTTGCTGCCCCAGAAGTAACAGCAGGTCATGGTGATGAGCCTATCTTTATGTGCTTCTCTACAAGTGATGTCGCTGCTACGGTTACGATTAGTATGCCTTCTAATGCTGCTTTTGTGCCGATTATTTTGAATATCGCTGCTGATGATGCTGAGTGCATTGATGTTACAGCCTTTAAAGATGACTTTGAAAGCTTTCCCTACAATGCAATCCTCAACACCGGAATTTTAGTATCTGCAACAGCTACTATTACTGCTTATTATGAAGTCAGAAGAAATAACAACCCTGATATCTTTGCCTTGAAAGGGCGCAATGGCTTAGGTACTGCTTTCCACGTGCCTATGCAAACCCAATGGGATCATCAGCAGGGGCTGAACCCCAATGGACATTCGGGGTTCATTATCGTAGCTACTGAAAATAATACCGAAGTAGAAATTACACCCTCTCGTAATGTTATCGGGCGACCTGCTGGTGTGCCTTATACCATAGTACTTAATCGTGGAGAATCCTACTGCGCTGCCGTATCGCAACCGACAGCTGCCCAAGTTGCGCCAAATGGATTCCCGGCTGGCTCGGTTGTAACTTCGAACAAACCCATTGCGATTACCTTATATCACGATTCGATAAGAACAGGTACTGGTGGCTGTTACGACTTAGCAGGCGATCAGCTCGTGCCTGACAATATTATTGGTACAGATTATATTGTCCTAAGAGGGCAACTCGCTGGTAATGAAATAGCTTACGTATTGGCAATAGAAGATAATACAGAGGTCTTTGTAGCAGGTGTATCGGTCGCTACAATAAATAAAGGCGAACAGCATCAAGTAAATATTCCGAATACCGTTCCAAGACTTTATATCAATACAGACAAACCTGTATATGTCATTCACTTATCAGGCTTTGGTTGCGAAACGGGATTAGCTATTCTCCCTCCTATTGAGTGTACGGGGTCGCGCAAAGTATTTTTTGCACGTGCTACTGATGAAACATTTTTTGTCAATTTAATGGTAAGAGATGGATTTCAAGATTTGTTTCGGTATAATGGCGGAGCACCTAATACCCTTATTTCAGCAGCAGATTTTAATGTAGTACCTGGTACAGCTGGGGAATGGTACTCTGCGCAAATTCCTTTTACAGATGTAGCTACTACACCTACACTTGCACCAGGTGCTATTGGCACTATTGAGAACGATGGTGCTCTATTCCACATGGGGCTTGTTAATGGGGGAGCAAGTTCGGGCTGCCGCTATGGCTATTTCTCGAGCTTTAATGCCTTAGATTTAGGTCCTGATATTAACGTAGATTATGGCACTGTCGTAACCTTAGATGCTGGAACTGACGGCTTATCTTACCTTTGGAATACGGGCGAGACAACCCAAACTATAGAAGTTGGGCTTTGGGAGTGGGGTGAGTATTGGGTTGAAGTAGATGTAGGTAGCTGTGTGCTCCGCGATTCTGTATGTGTAGGTACAAATCAGTTTATTTGGAAAGGCGATAAAGATCCTGATTTAACCGCTTTAGACCCCGATAACTGGAGTAAGCCCTGCGGTTTGAGTGAATTGCCAGACTGTACCGTGGATATTCGACTGCCTGATGATCCTATTGTAAATTATGAAATGCGTATAGATGGCGAGTTGAGTGTCAATAATGTGTATATGGAAAATAACAGTATATTACGCATTACTAGTACTGGCATTCTCAATGTATGCGGAGACTTTATACATGAAGGCAGTTTAATTATGGATGAGGGGGCAATTATTCGATTTATAGGCACAAGAGCGCAACGCTATATACGCACTGCTACTGCTACTGGCGAATTTGAAAATGTTGTTATCAATAACACAACTATTCCCTTAAGCAATAACCAATGGGCGCATGTTATCATAGATGACAATCAAGGTATCGAAGATATGATTATTAGCGAAACAGGCTCATTGGTATTCGAAAGCGGAGCTATACTCACAGAAGGAGAGCGCGAAGTATTGCTTAAAAATCGTGAACCCAATGCCCTGCGCTTCGGTGCAAACCTGCCAAGTGAAGTATCGCCCAACTGCGGTATCGAAACATTTGTGATAGGAAGACTGCGTAGGCATATCAACCCCAGAGGAATTTATAACTTCCCCGTAGGTATCGCTATTTTACAAGAACCCGTAATCACGAATGATCCCGATAGAATCGCAAACTTACAAAATGGAGTAACTTGGCAAACTGATAACTATTGTGGAGAAGATACTGAAGTGGTGCAGTTTCGTAGAAATAATAATCACTTTGTAAACTTGCCCAATACCATAGGAGTAAATTCTAATAACGAAAGAACCATTGAAATGTGGGCACTATTAGAAGGAGGCACTGGTGGAAACCCACGTGGTTTATTTCAAATGGGGGAAAATGCCAATTTAAGAGATTTTGCACTCGAAAAATTAAATGGTAATAACGACAACTGGGAAATGCGCTTTGGCGGTACGAGTAATGTAGTAACCCTACCAGGATCGAGTGCAGGTTGGCATCATTATGCTATGACCTATGACGGCACAACAGTACGTTTGTATTATGACGGCAATATCGTATCGGCAGCAGCAGAAATTATTATCAATCTTAATACTACTTTTGGTAATAGGTATATCGGTAGGTCGCGTAATAATTATTTCAATGGACGCATTGATAATGTAAGAGTATGGAGTGTAGCACGCACGCAAGAAGAAATTCAAGCAAGTAGTTGTATCTTATTCGAGTGCGAACTGCCTACGGGCTTGCAAGTTCAGTACGATTTTGAGGAAGGGTCAGGGACAGTAGCTAACTATAAAGTCTATGACTGTGCGCCGCCAGTCCTGCAATATCAACTTGCTGAAATAGAATTTTATCAAAACTCTTGGACTACTGCTGATAATCTCATGGCAGAGTTTTTTCAGTATGATGCCGTACCAGGACCTACTGGCCAGACTAATATTTGCAATACTGATTTTGATGTTTGTGATGCCCTTAATCATGGATTCTGGCGTATCAATGCTTACGACGATACTTATACACAATTTCCTTCAAATATAGGACGTTATGGCATTACGCTTTATAATTGTGATTATACCAATCTTTGCCTTGGGCTTGGCGCAATGGTGATGAAACGCAATACAGAAGCCGATCCTTGGGCTATTCCTATTCCTGATGCTGTTTGTATCAATGATAACCCTGCGCAAACAACATTGGGATTAGTACAAGGATTTTCAGACTTTGGCGTAGCACAAGCAGAAGATATGATACTACCCGTAGATTTTACAGGTATTTGGGCAACACCAAAAACTGATTTTATACAAATAGGGTGGACAGCTGTCGAAGAAATAGATATCGAAGGATATGAAATTTTAAGAGCTACTGATGAAACCAATTTTGAAAAAATAGGTAAAGTAGCGCTCAATCCTTTCGGTGAATATATTTTTGATGATAAAAATGTAGAGCGCAATCAAATGTACTACTACAGAGTGCGCTCTATTGAAATCTTAGAAGAAAATGCTTCGTACAGTCGTATTGTAAATGCAAAACTCGAAGGGCTGGGTAATGGTGAAATGACACTTTATCCTAACCCGAGCAAAGGCGAATTTTTTATCGAATTTGCCCAAGCAACCCAAGCAAGAGTAACCGTATTTGATGCACTTGGAAGTAAGGTCTTAGATAGAAATATCAGCGCCAATAACGGCGAGGCGCAAAGATTTTCTATTCAAAATCAAGCTCAAGGAATGTACCTTATTCAAGTACAAACCAATAAGGGAATGCAAGTCTTTAAGCTCATCAAAGAATAAAGCTATTTGTTCAACCATCGGGAGGGTCTTCGACCACTGCCGAGGTTAGCGTAACCATCGGGAGGGTCTTCGACCACTGCCGAGGTTAGCGAGGAACAGACAGCACATAAAAGGCGAAGCTGGAGCTTCGCCGCTACTCGAGTTCTAATTCAAAGAATGAATCGGGGAGTTCTTTTTCTTCGATGCTGATGAGACGCACCCCATTATAGACTTCATCAATTGGGTAGTCTGGATTGCGTCGGCGCATTGCCTCATAAAAACCCTCGAGCGATACCTGCAACTCCAAAATCACACCTTCAAAATGAGAGGAAAAATCTGTAAAATAAAAACCTTCTTGGCTTAAAATTCCACCAGTTAAGCTCTCGTTCTGAATGCTTATGGATTCGCTTTCAGAAACAGGATTAGTATCTATTATCGCAGAGTAGGTATAGGCGATAAGAGGATACCGCTTAATTTTTATGTCCTTTTCCTTGGCTACCCAAACGTGAGAAAGACAACCCTCACAATCAAGAACCACACGGTAAAGCGAGGCGGCTTCGCCTTTGGAGGTAGTCGTATCTGCTTGGATCAGGCTTACTTCTTTGATTTTGGGCTGTATTTTTTTGAGCTTCTGCTCTTGAAGAATTTTGAGTTTGGGATTTTTGTCCGCACCATCACTAACTCTTGGCTCAGCGACCTTGTAGTATTTTTTTCTTTTCAAGTCCATGTATTCATAAAACATAAACTCCTCCTCTTCGGGGACACCTGCATCAGCGTAGGCAAATTTGACGATTATTTTGTCGCCTTTGATATAGACTTTATAGGCTTCAAGCGCACCAAATACCCAGTCGCCTGCTCCATCTTTCATTATATCACCCGCTTCGTAGGTAAGTACGCCCTCAAAATCTTTTTGGGCGATGAGAGGACTCGAGAATAAGAAAAGAAAAATAAAAATCATGCAATTTTGTTTCATAATTATATGGGGTTTAATTAGCTATTTTGATTTCGAAAAGGGAGTCAGGGAGTTCTTTTTCTTCGATATTGCGGAGGATATGCACTGCATAACTTTCCGTATGAGGTCCTACTTGGGATTTATTCATTTTA
>JAFIER010000129.1 GCA_020832465.1 Bernardetiaceae bacterium | reverse complement strand
TTATCAATAACTAACAGTTTTCGAAAAACTGTTAGTTTTGAATCTTCCTAAGTCGATTTACCAACTTGACGTACACCCGGACTTGATGCGCTGTAGCTAAAAATCTGAACTTATTTACCTCATGCTGGGTTTAGCAATTAGATTTTATTAGACCAAAGAGTGTATAAAAAGAGAGGGGTAACAACGTTGCTAAATTAGCCCAGAAATAACATTTCTTAAAGAAATGTTATTTCTATAATTGACTAATTATCAATAACTAACAGTTTTCGAAAAACTGTTAGTTTTGAATATTCTTAAGTCGATTTACCAACTTGACGTACACCCGCCCAGAAATAAATAACATTTCATGGAAAAATGTGTAGTAGCCTGTGCAAGTTTACTTCTTTGCGTTATTGCACAATCTTTGCCCGAGTTACCTAAATTTGATTTTTCAGCTTGATCTACACCCTATAACCAACACTGACAGAGAAGCAAAATGCTGTATTCATATTCTTTATTTGGGCAATGCTTACTGCTTGCCATGCTATTTTTTTCTTGTCAAAGTGCTGGGCTTGAAGAAGAGCCTCAGCCCATAGAAACAGGAGCTTTTGAATTAGATTTACCAACCTATATGAGCAATGTAAGGCTCCCTGAGGATAATCCGCTTACGCACGAAGGAGTTCGTTTAGGGCGTATGCTTTTTTACGAGACTGCCTTATCTTCTAACAATAGTATCTCCTGCGGTTCTTGTCATCAGCAGCAGTTTGCTTTTGCTGATAACAAACCGCATAGCCCTGGTGTCCTTGGTAGCAGTACGGGGTTAAATGCCATGAGTTTATCCAATTTAATCTGGACTAATCACCTTAATTGGAATGGCAGTGCTACATCTTTGGAGGAGCAGGCTTTTATGCCACTTACTCACCCCGATGAGATGAACCAACCCATAGCAGAGAGCGTACGCAAGCTCGAGGCTAAGGATTTATATCCACCACTTTTTCAGGCGGCTTTTGGCGATGATAAAATTACTGGTGAGCGTATAGCAAAGGCTTTAGCTCAATTTCAACGTACACTGCTCAGTACTAATTCAAAGTATGATCAATATTTGCGTGGCGAGCTGGCACTCACAGAGCGGGAGCGCAACGGTATGCAACTTTTTTTTATGCACCCAGAGCCTCGCATTGGTTTGCGTGGTGGTAATTGTGGGGACTGCCATTTAGGTGCATTGCTTGCGGGCAGCCGACGCGGTTTTGATGGATTTCATAATAATGGCTTAGATAGCGATGAGAATCTTAAAGACGGCCTGAAAGCCATTACAGGTATGGACTACGACAAAGGAAAATTTCGTGCACCGCATTTGAGAAACATTGCGCTTACAGCACCTTATATGCACGACGGACGCTTCGCTACACTTGAGCAAGTTTTAGATCATTACAACGAGCATATTCAGCGAAGCAAAACCCTCGATCCTCTTATCATAGAGGCAAGCAATGAAGTTATTGAAGATTTTGATGCGCCCATTAAATTGCACTTGACAGAGCAAGAAAAGCAAGATATTATTTTGTTTTTACACACACTTACTGATAGTGAGTTTATTACAAATCCCGCATTTTCGAATCCACATCGGTAGTTTTTTTCAAACTTCACAATAAGTTAATTTTTAAAATGTATAGCTCCCCTTCAAAATGGCTACATTTGTGCCCATGTCAAGCAAATTTAAAAGATTTGGCAATGTTTTTTGTCAGAATAATTATCGACAAACGGATAAAAAATATTGTAATACATTGATTTTTAATAGATTAGCCAACTTTAAAATAGCTTGGCATGCCATACTTATTAAACGCAAGTAGAGTTATTATCAATAATCAAAAAACACATATTGCGGTTCGGATTGTACTGATTTTAGGAATTTTGCTATTGTTTCTTTTTGCGATAGAATTAATGACTATGGCTTTTGGTTTTATGAGCCAAGAGATTATTCATGGCATTTTTTATATTACAGCAAACCCCTTTATCGGTCT
The DNA here is from genome assembly GCA_020832465.1 of Bernardetiaceae bacterium. Classification (GTDB taxonomy): domain Bacteria; phylum Bacteroidota; class Bacteroidia; order Cytophagales; family Bernardetiaceae; genus JAFIER01. Next base: position 5,538 of record JAFIER010000129.1, on the reverse strand, counting down.
TTTTATAGGGCTTTTGGCAACCTCGATTATTCAAAGTAGCTCGACTACCACTTCTATGGTTGTGGCTATGGTAGCCTCTGGTGCAATTTCAGTGAGCCATGCAGTGCCTATTATCATCGGTGCAAATATCGGCACTACGATAACGAGTACGATTGCCGCTTTGGCACATATTACAAAGCGAAAAGAGTTTCGTAAGGCAATGGCAGCGGCTACACTTCACGATTTTTTTAATATTTTAGTTACGATTATTATACTTCCCTTAGAGTACTATACGGGTTTTATGACTGCTATGGCATTAGGAATTACACATTTTTTTGCCTCTTTAGGACTTGGTTTTTTCTCTGCGGTTTCGTTTCCCGATACAATTTTACGCCGCTTAGCTGTTGCAGTAGCTTTATTGTTAGATCAGCAGGTTGTGCTTTTGCTTGTATTTTCCATTACCTGTCTTTTAGCATCTATACGTATATTTTCTCATCTGCTCAAAAATATATTCATTGGTCGTTATCGTCAGAATTTGCAAGATGTTGTTTTTGGCAGTCCGTTGAAAGCCTTATCTTGGGGGGCGCTCATGACGGCTGCTGTGCAATCGAGTTCTGTAACTTCTACGCTTGTCGTACCATTAGTAGCGACGAGCCGTATTTCACTCAAAAAAGCATTTCCTTTTTTGATGGGTGCAAATATTGGTACTACTTTTACAAGTCTATTAGCAGCTTTTTATAAATCTGATGCGGCTATTAGTATTGCCTTAGTGCATCTGATATTTAACCTTATAGGCGTGTTGCTATTTTTACCGATACCAGCATTGCGTAATATCCCTATTCGTTTGGCTAAAAAATTAGGTATAGCCACGATGCAAAACCGCATTGTAGGACTTATTTATATCGTAATCATTTTTTTTATTATTCCTTTCCTGCTGATTTATAGCTCTAAAAATGGTAACTGGGCTTCGGAGCAGGAAAAAGAAAAAATGCCTTTCAATATCATTACAGAAGATAAAAAATATGTCCCTAATGATAGTATAAAGCCGCAGGCAGGGCAAGAAGAGTTTAAACCCAAACCCGATTAAAAATGGATTGGCAAATTGTATTTATGATTTTAGGTTTTCTGTTCGCTGCTTATTCAGTAGTAGGAAACGATGTTATTCAGACACTTGGTACTTTTATTAGTTCTAACCGAGAAAAAAAATGGTATATTTTATGGGCTTATACAGGTAGTATTCTAAGTATTGTATTGCTTTATGGCTGGTTTATGCACAACGACCCCTCTTACGGGCGTTTGACGGAAGTGCCCGTGCCTGCTGTTTTTCATTGGTGGTATATCCTGCCCCCTCTTGTATTGCTTATTATCACTCGTTTGGGGTTGCCAGTAAGTACTACTTTTATGGTATTGAGCATTTTTTCGGTCGTTAGCGTACCTGATGACTTGCTTTCCGTATTTTCTACTGATAAGCTCATAGGAAAAATGATTATCAAATCTGGCTCGGGCTATATCGTAGCTTTTCTGACGGCTATTATTATCTATCTTTTGATAAGTAGGCTTACAGAGGCGCGCTTTATGCGTACGGAAACCGAAGGGCGATCGGATAGAAGCAAAATGTGGACAGTAGCGCAATGGGTGGCAACGGGCTTTTTGTGGAGTCAGTGGCTTATTCAAGACTTAGCTAATATTTTTGTCTATTTACCAAGACAGTTAAGTTTTAGCGAGGTTTTGATGGCCCTTGCCGTATTGCTTGCATTGCAAGCCTATATTTTTAAAATTGGAGGAGGTAAAATTCAAAAAGTTATCAAAACCAAAACCAATACCCAGGATATACGCTCCGCTACAATTATTGATTTGGTATATGGTATGGTCGTACTATTTTTTAAAGAGTTTAGTAATGTACCCATGAGTACGACTTGGGTATTTATAGGATTGCTCGCAGGCAGAGAGGTAGCTATAAGTTTAGCTTTGCGGAGAAGCGATGTATATAAAGATTTTTTCAAAAGAAACAGAACTCCCGACCAACATCACGCCCTTATACCGCCTTCGCTTGCCTATATTTTTAAAGTCTTACTCTTAGATCTTATCAAAATTACAATTGGTATGTTTGTCAGTGTAGGTATTGTATTTATTATCTGGCAGCTTATGTAAGTAAGGGTACGAAAATAACAGATGCTGAATGAGAAATAACATTGCTCAAAGAAATGTTATTGCTAAAATTAAGCCATAGACAGCTTACTATCGCCGTGTTTGGTGTCTCCACCAAACACACATAATAATGCAAACTAAATTTAAGCAAGCACTTATATATCAAATGGTTAAACTATAAAAATGGTTAGCCCAGCAACTACTTGAGTCAATTTACCTACTTGACATACACTCTTAGCTTAACAAAAGGCGGTTTATAATGTTATTTTTAGTATCTTTGGGGCTTTTTGCTTTATAGTCCGTTTTGTAGTATATAAGTCCCAAGACTTCAAAGTTGCTAATTAAAATCATAGAATTACACATCATTATGAGAAAATACATAGAGTTAGTCAAGCAAACATTTTATTTTGATACGCCTGACTTTCAAGTTGAAAACCAAGAGCTTCTTTTTCATGGCATTCCGCTTATGCCTATTATTGAGCAATATGGCACGCCATTGCGTTTGACGTATTTACCCAAAATCTCGGAAAATATTGAGCGTGCAAAGCGTTATTTTTCCGAACCTATGAAAAAACTCAACTACAAAGGTGAGTATGTATATTGCTATTGTACAAAATCATCTCACTTTAGTTTTGTTGTTGAAGAAGCCATTAAAAGTGGTGCTCATATAGAGACATCTTCTTCTTTTGATGTCGAGATTGTACAAAGATTGCATCAAAAGCAGCTTATTGATAAAAATACTTTTATCCTCGGTAACGGATTTAAAAGAGAGGTATATAAAGAAAATCTCAAGGGCTTAATAGAGGCGGGGTTCCACAATTGCATTCCAATTTTAGATACACGCTCTGAAATAGAAGCATACGAAAATACAAATGCTGATAAAGTATCGCTTGGCATCAGAATCGCTACCGACGAGCAGCCTGATTTTGAGTTTTATACCTCAAGATTAGGTATAAGATATAGAGATGCACTGGATTTTTATAAAAACAAAATTCAGCACCATGAGAAGTTTGAACTCAGACTCTTGCATTTCTTTGTCAATTCGGGGATTAAAGATTCTGTATATTTTTGGAGCGAACTCAATAAGTTTATTTATAAATATTGCGAACTCAAAAAAATATGTCCTGAACTTAATATTTTAGATATTGGTGGCGGTTTTCCTATCAAGACATCCCTCGGTTTTGAGTATGATTATGAGTATATGGCAGGTGAAATTATACGTGCCATAAAAGAAATTTGTGATGAAGAGGGGGTAGAAACACCACACGTTTTTAGCGAATTTGGTAGTTTTACTGTAGGCGAAACGGGGGCTATGATATTCTCGGTGCTTGAGCAGAAGCAGCAAAACGATAAAGAGCTTTGGTATATGATAGATGGGTCTATCATTACGCACCTGCCTGATATTTGGGCGTCAGGGCAGAAGTTTATTATGCTTGCTGTAAATAACTGGGAAAATAACTTTACCCAAGTGCATATCGGTGGTATCACTTGTGATGGTATGGATTATTACAACTCCGAAGTGCATATTGGAAAGGTTATGTTACCTAAATTTAAGCGAGACGAACCTATGTATATAGGATTTTTCAATACAGGCGCTTATCAAGAGAGCCTGAGTGGATATGGCGGCATTCAGCACTGCCTCGTCCCTGCTGCCAAGCACGTAGTTATCAACAAAGATGAAAACGGAAATATTAGTACCAAACTATTTAGTCAAGAGCAAGATAGTGATGGTATGATGCGGATATTGGGATACTGATAAAGAAGAACGATTAAGTTACAGAAAGGATATTTCTAAAATTTGGTACATAGTATCTATTATCGCCGTGTTTGGTGTCTCCACCAAACACAAACTGAGTCCCCAAGACCTGAGTAGTTACAAAAAAATACTATTATTGATTATTATGCGCTTCAATTTTTGTATTTTTTTTAATGCAATTTTGAAGTGCATATTAATTTGGAACTATACAAAAACGAATTATGCAAAAAACAATCATTCTTACACTCATACTTTTCATTTTCAGCACTTTGGCAACTTTTGCAAGTGATGATACGCTTTACCAAACGCTCAAGGAAAAGTTTAAACTTTCGGAAGAACGTGAAAGTTTTCATGTTTTTGTGGTCAATCCCAATGGAGGTTCAAGCACTATCGGGCATATTATCAATAAGCAATGTAAGGCTATCCGCAATCAGAGTGCCTGCCAAGATATTTTATTTGTATTGGATAAACATATTGCACGAAGTCAGGTACGTGCATTTTTTAATGAACTTTTAAGAGTACCTTACGACGAAATCGGTGCAGAGAATATTTTGATAGATGGGGACTTATATCACGCAATAGCCTTAGAAAAAGGCATGACTGATTTTCTTTATTTTTATAATAAAAGTAAGTATCATCATGCGATACTAAAATATTCAGACCCTAATATTTGTCGTAATTTTCCTTATGATAAATATAAATTAGAATTTGTTTCTGATGTACTTTTAGATAGTAACTATTACCAATCTATGGCTGCGTTTTATACAAAAAGTCTTGATGATGCACATATCATACAATGGTCAGATATGCAAGGTGGGCGAGTGGCACTTGTGAATAAAAAAACAGGTACGTTTTCTAAAGTTTTTGATAAAAATGAAATATCGGTAGTAGATTTATATGCGCAACACATTGATAGCACAGCTGAGGCAGTTGCCAGAGTAATAGAAGGATTAGCATGGCTCAAAGAAAATAATAGACCTTCTATTCCCGTGTACAATGTATATACAGATACAGATGGAAAATCTATTTACATCGTATATGCAATTCAGGTTAAAGAGGCACTTAGAGAAGATATAAAAAGAAGGGATAAAGATGGTAAACCTTATGTTGATAAAAAAGGTAAAATTGTGCATAATATCTATAGGTTTATAGCTAAGTGTAACAAAAATTTAGAAATAATAGACAATTATTATGTACCGCTTCCCGCCGAAGAGCAAGGAGGAGGTTGGCTACTTCCTTCGTTTGATGACATATTGATAGTAGAAGATACAATATGGACTACAAATAATGCACAAAACTATACAGAAAATAACAAGCTATCAGATAAATATTCTGATATTTTAGTAGCGCATGTTATCGATGAAAAAACTAAACAAATAAAACCTGTCAAAACTCTAATTCCTAAGCTATTAGAAAATTCATACGATCTGCGAGAATATATTTTAGATCATAAAATTACTTTTTGGAAAAACAAAAAAATAATCTTAAGAGATACGGATAGTTTGATTTATGAGTTTGGAGCAGATAAACCTTTTTATAAGATAGGAAAGCACCTACAAGCTGACTCTATAACAGAGAGTTTGACTTATGTTAATGCAGGTTTATTGATATTTCCAAACCCCGATGAGTTGGGTATCGCATATTTTCAAAATCAA
>JAFIER010000283.1 GCA_020832465.1 Bernardetiaceae bacterium | reverse complement strand
GCATCAATCTGCCAGAATCCGTGATTTAGCGCATCACAAACATCAAAATCAACGCCGCAAATATTCGTTTGCCCTGTGGGTCCAGGTGTTGCACCAGGATAAGGAAAAAACTCTGCCAAAATGTTGTCAGTATCTGTTGGCAATGTAAAGTTAATCTGAGCGAGCTCGTAACGCAACTCGGGCGGAAAGCAGTCATAAATCTGGTGATTAACTTCTGTGCCCGCGCCTTCCTCAAAGTCGTATTGCGCTTGTAAGCCTGGCTCTACGGGGCAGCTATATACACGGCACATGCCTTCCTGAATCTGCGCTTCGGTGCGCTCATAATTCCACACTCGGAAATTATCTAATTGCCCTACAAAAGAGTTGCCCTGCCATCTACCGATTCTACGATTAGTTAGTTCGGTAGCGAGTGAAATAATGGTAGTATTCACGAGCGTGCCGTCGTAATAAAGTTTGGCTTCTGTGCCGTTGTATGTCATAGCAAAGTGATGCCAGCCTGTCCTCGAACCGGGAATATTCACAAGTGTTGTCGTACCACCGAAGCGCATCTCCCAACGGTCATTATTGCCATTTTGTTTGGTCAGGGCAAAATCTCGGAGATTCATATCTCGACCTAACTGGAAGACACCTTGCCTTTCGGTGTTATTACCCAGATTTACCCATACTTCTACCGTACGCGAGCCTGCGCCTCCAATACCTACGGTAGTGGGTAGGTTGATGCGGTGTCCAGCACCACCAAAGGTAAGCACTGTAGTGGCTTCGCCGCAGTAGCCTTGTGCATCTGTGAGTGGAGTCCAAGCCGTGTTAGGAAGTTGGTCAAAGTTACCGACTTTAGTAGCATCGTCGGTAATATTAGGCGGTGTGAGCAAGGCTAAACCTACGGGAAAGTCATAGCGTCCTAAGCTATTGATATTTCGGCGCAACTTACCAATAACGAAAGTCTCGATACCACAATTTGGAGAAAGCGTATGTGGTAAGTTTGTACCAAAACGAAGGGCATTAGGCGCACGATTTTTAAGAAAAACTTCTAAATTGCCTTCAGTAAGTAATGCACCTGTTTCGAAAACAAGCGTACCAGTCTCACTAATCACAAAGTTGCCTACACCTTCAGTAGCATCGACTGCCACGTGCGCCCAGTTCTCATCACTCAAAGGCAATGACGTATTATTGATAACTACGTTCTCAAATTCTCCTACAGCATTCGCAGTTCGGATATAACGTTGTTTACCTTCGCTACCTGTAAAACGCAATGTAGCTCCTGGCTCCATTTCAAGGATACCATTATGATAAAAATCACCACAAATATCAAGTGTTGAACCCGAGCGAATTAGGATATGTGTGTTGGCTTCCATAATCAAATCACGGACAGCATAGCTTCCACCTTCTACAATCAAAGGATAATTGATTTGAAAAGCACCCGTGGGGTCTGGAAGTACAACATCTTGCCCACATACGGGAATGCCATCTAAATCACAGCGTTTGCTCCAGTTCGTTTCTACAGAAAAACGATCATTGGGGTTAGGCGTTGGTAAACTAATATCACCACGCCATACGTACTGATTTGTACCTACGCAGATAGAATCGCTTAGCACACAACCGCCGCCAATATCAGCCGAGACCCAATAGTCTCCCCATGCCCAAAGCCCTACTTCTATAGTTCTTGTAGCCTCACCTGTACTCCAGAGATAAGAAACAGCATCTGTGCCAGCATCTAAAGTAATCGTAACACCATAATCTACATTTATATCGGGTCCGAGATTGACGGCATTAAAATTAGAGAAATAGCCATAACGACAGCCGCTACTCGCACCTCCATTGACAAGCCCCATTTGGAACAGGATAGAGTCGTTTTGGATACGCCCAACCCCTCCTGCTGCTAATGTAGGATTAGGGGCACCTGTAAAAGGTATTTGTGCAGAGACCCAGTCCCCGCCCGTACCAGGTACGGGATTAAATGCTGTAGCAGCAATTACACCATTTTCAGGACCGCCATTATATCTGAAGTACTGCTGGTAGCCATTAGGCACCATAATGTTTACAAAGAAGGTTTCATTTGTAGAACGCACAAAAAATACATCTTTAGACCCCGTACATTCAATAGGCGGCAGAATGGCAAGCCCCGTTTCACAGCCAAAACCAGATAAGTGAATTACGTAACAAGGGTTAGTAGTAGTTATATAAGTTCGAAGCTTTCCCCAAGGAATATTTATAACCTGTTGCTCACCCTTATTAATAGTACCCACTGCCATAGGATTACCATCTACAAACACCTCCGTATTATCTTGAGTAGCTAACACATACACTTTTTCTACATTTGCATTATTATTATTACCGAGTTGGCCTCGCATAATGATATATTCTATACCTACAATGTTATCAGGTACGAGCTGATCGCCTGCCAAATCGTGGCAACCACCTTGTCCAGACCGTATAGAATCATGATACAGCGTAATGGCTACGGGCTTATCAGAGGTAACAATTGAACCTGCGGGGAATCCGTTGGGTGCAGCATCGCCTGATTGGGGCTGACTGGTAGCAGCACAATAGACCTCCCCTCTGTTAAGAATAACCGTAAAGGGTACTCCCGCAGGTCTGCCTATAATATTACGTGAAGGCGTAATCGTAACCTGTGTGTTATTTTGTGTAGCTACAATGATAAAACCACTATGCCCTCTTGGATTAAGATTTTGTTGATGATCCCAATCGGTCTGCATCGGAATATGAAAGTCTGTACCTAAAGCATTATTGCCTTTAAGAGCAAAGATATCAGGGTTATTGTTGCGATTGACTTCGTAGTAAGCGGTAATATCTGCTGTCGATTCCACAAGGACTCCCGTATTGATGATTGCATTATAAGGAAAACTTTCAAAATCCGCTTTAAAAGGCGTAAGATTGACTGTTACGGAAGTATTCGCAGGTACGTTGGTTACAATCGGCACAAAGGCAGGGTTAGAAGGCATACTAAGGGTTACTGTAGCAGGGTTATCACCTGCTGAATAACGCATTAGAATAGGTTCATCACCATGACCAGCGGTAACCTCTGGGGCTGCAAACCAAAATTGACTATCAGTTTGCGCCTGGCTTTGTTCATAAAAGCATACTAAAAAGAGGAGTAAAAGCAGGCATACTTTTCTTAGCGTTGTAGAAGTGACATACATAAGGAAGTAAGTTATATTAAATTTTAAAATTGTTAATCAAAAGGCGTTTGAGTGAGAATGATAAAGCACACACAACAATGCTGGCTTAATTTATATATTATAGCCTATGTATACAAAATTACGAAATTTAGTTTGATTTAGTTTTGTTTATATGTTTATTTTTATAAAAAAAGCATATAACATATTACATACAGACAAAAAGCACAAAAAACTAATAAATAGTAAAGGGTCGTTTGCAGCCATAGCTACAAACGACCCTTTTTTTTTTTTATTTGTTCATAATAAAGACTATTGCCTTTGATTTGTTTGCTACCTACTTTGTAGCTTCTCAATGTGATAAGGTCTGATAGCGCTTAAAAGAAATACTGACAGCATTTTTTAATGTACTGTCAGTACTTACATTT
>JAFIER010000170.1 GCA_020832465.1 Bernardetiaceae bacterium | reverse complement strand
TCAATGTCAATCATCGTATAATTTGGTTTATCTCTTGGGCAAAGTTCTCAAATAAGTATTGTTTCAATTCCTTTTCTTTTCTGCGTCTTTGAGCATAGGCAAAAAGTTTCTTTAAATTTATGACATAATCTCTTAGCATATTTTCTATTACTGTGTTTTGCTCTGCTCCTTTGTAGGCAAGAAAAAGATTTTCGTCGACAAACAAATCTACCAACATCTTTTCTAAATAAGGAATTTTGATGTTGTTTTGATTAGATTTGTAATCTTGTGTAGGAGCTTTACTCACGATTTTTTGAATAATGATAGGCTTTTCCACTTCGAAGGCGTAGCGTTCTAAAACTGCGGTATCTTTTTTTTCTAACAGCAGAAAAACATTTTCATAGCCTGCGCCTTTGAGGTGATAAAATACAGATTCGCAAAGTTCTTTTTCAAGTTCTATCAAGTACAAACTCTGCGGACTTTGATGCCTTGAAAATTGATTGTACCAAGTGCTTTCAGAAAAACAATAAGGTTCTAAGTCAAAATTTTGAGCTAAATTTTGATACACTTTGTATGATAAATCAGACAGCGAAGGATTAAAAATTCGTCTGACTTTATAGTATTTGTTACCTAAGGTTTGTAATATTTTTTCTTCTTTCCACTTTTGTAAGTCCCAGAAAAAATCAGATAGCCCTCTTTTAGGATAATAGTCAAAATAAAGATTTTGTAATTTCTCTACATTGAGTTCCTGCTGTTTAGAAGCGGAGTTTTGTAAAATATTTAAAAAGTCATTTTGCATGTTTAGTGTATTGATACATCAATAAAATTTAGTGTATTCATACAGCAAATATAAAACCAAAAACGCTATTTTAAAAATGTTACCGTTTGACGGCGGAGGACAATAAAACGAATCATCAAATATATTATTCTGCAAAATAGCAAGGGTTAGCAAATCAGACGGCACAGCAATTATTTACGACTACGATGGCAATCGCATTAAAAAGAAGTCTATCCAATGTAAAACTATTGAAAAGCGTCCTGATTCCCCTCGCCTCTTTGATGGCCGAAGACCTCAAAGACGGCTGAAGAGATTTAGCCCGCAAGGTTGCCTGTGAATACAGAATCAACGGAGAATCTTGAACAATTATGACAAATAAATCACATTTGAGGCTTTCGTTTAAGAGATTTTTCTATTTTTTTTGCGAACTTGCATACATCTTAGTTGCTTATACATTATCACGATTAAATAATATAAGAGAACTTACCATGTTTGGTGTCCCCGCCAAACACTTATGAATGATGTAGAAAAGCAAACGTGATAATATTGTATTAGTTGATAATTTTTGACCACCATTTAGCCTTCTTATTATTGTGTCTCCAATTCTGGTTATTTGTATTTTGTTTGTTTATTTTCTTGTAGTATTACTAATTGCAAACTACACGGGACGTGGGGCGAGCAACAAAGATTTTTTTAAAGCTGGCGGCAATGCTTCTTGGTACTTAGTGGCTTTTGGTATGATTGGCGCATCGCTTTCTGGCGTAACATTTATATCTATTCCTGGTGCTGTAGGCACGATGCAATTTAGCTATATGCAAGTGGTTTTGGGCTATCTTGTGGGTTATTTTATTATTGCTACAGTGCTTATGCCGATTTATTATAAGCTCAATTTGCTATCTATCTATCAATACCTCGAAGCTCGTTTTGGCTTTTGGTCGTATAAAACAGGGGCGAGTTTTTTCTTACTATCTCGCACAATTGGTGCTGCTTTTCGGCTATTTTTGGTAGCTGGTGTTTTGCAGGCTTTTGTTTTTGCAGCTTGGGACGTTCCCTTCGAGATAACCACCCTTATTACGATTGCACTGGTTTGGCTTTATACTTTTCGGGGCGGTATCAAAACAATTGTTTGGACTGATGCTTTGCAAACTTTTTTCATGGTATTAGCCATTCTCATGAGCATTATTTTTATCAATGATGCGCTCGAACTTAGCTTTTCAGAGAGTGTATTAGCAATATGGCAAAGCGAGCATAGTCAAATTTTTTTTTGGGATTGGCAGAGTCCCAAAAACTTCTTTAAGCAATTTATAGCTGGTGCATTTATAGCACTTACAATGACGGGCTTAGACCAAGATATGATGCAAAAAAATTTAGCCTGCCGCACGCTTGGCGAATCTCAAAAAAATATGTTTTGGTTTAGTTTAATTTTAGTTTTTATCAACCTCATGTTTTTGTGTTTTGGTGCTTTGCTCTTTTTGTATGTAGCATCGCAAGGCATTAGCTTGCCCGAGCGAAGTGATGACCTTTATCCGATTATAGCCCGGGATTATTTAAGTATATCAGCAGCTATTACATTTTTGATAGGTATTACAGCCGCTGCTTACTCAAGTGCGGACTCTGCCCTTACTGCGCTTACAACGTCTTTTTGTGTAGATTTTTTGGGCATAGCTCGCACAAAAGATAGTGAAAAAGAGGTGCAAAATACACGTATCAAAGTGCATATCGGATTTTCTCTTTTGCTTTTCTTTGTTATTTTGTTTTTTTATTACCTAAATGACAGAAGCGTTATTGATGCGCTTTTCGTTGCCGCAGGTTATACCTATGGGCCCCTACTCGGCTTATATGCTTTTGGCATTCTAACCAAAAGAAAAGTTTTAGATAAATATGTACCTTGGATTGCTATAGCATCTCCCGTTTTGTGTTTCTTTATTGCACAAAACTCAGAAGCATGGCTCGCTGGGTATAAGTTTGGCTATGAACTAATTTTGCTCAATGGTTTACTCACTTTTATAGGGCTTGCCGCAATAAGTAGGCGTTGAATAGTACTCAAAGTGGCGTGCACGACCGCTTTGCTAAATTACCCCAGAAATAACATTTCTTTGAGAAACGTTATTTCTGGGGTTAGAACTAATAGGCACTATACCTAATCCAATTCTCCAAAGACTTTTCTTAAAATATCATTGATACGTGCACGAGGGTTTGTACGGATTTCTTTCTCTTCAAGTGCTATTTTATAGAAGAGTCCTTCTAATCCACGTGTTGTAGCATGCACGGAAAGGTTTTCGTTACGAATAGGGTCGAGGTTGAGTGCAATATTGGCCGGGCTACGTGCAATATCGTTGTAAGTATTGATAAAACGCTGCCAAATACGATTAGCACTTTCATTTCCTACTAAAGGTTTCTGCAAAGAGGTATCTATACGCGGTTGAAAACCGTTAAAAAGTCCTTGATAAGTTGTGCGTCGCAAGTAAGCTGTAGCCGCAGTATCCACACCAAAAAGAATATCTCGTCCGTCTTGAATGGTCATGCCTGTAATGGCACTTTTAAAAACGGGGGCTGCTTCGCTCGCTGCATCTTCTGCCGCACGATTGATACTCAATATCAAATCTTCTGCGATAGGTTGTAGTGCATTTTGATAAATACCACGACCGATGGCAGTACTGTTCAAACGGCGAACTACGTCCTGAGCCTCTGCGGGTAGCAAAATCTTGACCACTGCGTCATTAAAATAACCATTGACTTGCGAAAGCTGCGCTACGGAGGCATCTGTACCTACATTAAGGGCAGTCTTTAAACCCTCTATAATTTCTGATTCACTCAGATTAGAGCCTTCTAACACATCGTCTAAAAGCTCACAAGCGGCAAGGCTTACCGCAAATAGCGATAGCAGTGCCAAAGTCCAAAACTTTCTTATTTTTTGTATAGCATACATATCGTTTTTGATTTTTGTAAAAAATTGACAATTTTATAATATACGAAATTTTGAGAAATAAGTTAGTCATTAGAACTAACATTTTTCTCAGAAATGTTAGCTCTGGTTTGGTATTTCTACTAAGGCAGATGTAGGAATTATAAAGTTGTAATTGGAGTGATTCGGGCTATCAGCATGCACTTTAACAAATTGTTCGTAGTCATCTTTAACCTGTGGCTGCGTGCTTTGAGCCGTAAAAAAACCTTTTTTATTGTAATGAATAAAAGTAAATAAGTTTGAATTGGGGTCGTATCGAAGCCAATGTTGCAGGTACAAACCCTGCTGCTCCCAGACCGTGCAATAAATTCCTTTGCGTTCTTTGAGAGGCAGAGGTTGATCATCGAGTCCTTGAACCGACCAGTTCGGATTCCCAAAACGCCGCCGCTCTTTGCACCGATACTGCTGCCATAGATAGCGAGCAGTTTCTAAATCCCTAACATGAGGTACAGCAAAAACACGGAGCTGTGCCCTGTATTCATTAAAACAAAGCCACAAAGGGGCTGCAAATAAAATAGCTTGATTTAAATCAAGTTCGTAAACTTTGCTATTATCGCTTCTCTTTTCTACTATGTTCTTCGCCGCGACTCTCATATTGTTGTTTGAATTTTTTGTATTGACTTAATGCCTTTTTGAGCTGGCTCTTAAGCTCTTGTGTTTTTTGAGGAGTCTGCTTTAGACTATCAACCTGCGTTTTCCAATAACTCATTTTATAATGAGCTATTTTTATCTTGTTCGCATTGATATGCTTTTCATTTTTTCCACTTTTCTTTTTAAAATTAGCTATTTGGCATATATCAGGAATATCAACCTTTAACTTTGCAGCAAGCAAGCATAAGATTTTAACAGAATCAGGGTGTAATTTGTTCGATTCATATAGAGCTTTTAAATTCTGATAGCGCACCTTTTCAGTATCTTCTTCTAATACGGAGGCTACACATAATATCGCAAAAATTAAAGCAACAAAAACTACAAAGGTATTAGCGTATTTTTTACGTTTGTCCAATGCTTTTTTTAGAATTTTCTGCGGCTTTGTTTTATAGCTTACTTCAGGTAGTTCCATTTTTTGTGATTCTTTAAATACCCCAACTCATATACAAATATAGCCGAGGACTGCGCATAAGATTTTTACTTCCCTCTACCGATACTGTTGTATGCAGGTTTGCAGTTTTACTGCTCTCTGCGCTGGCTCGAGGTTTTACAAAATCCCAACGAGCCAACAAAGAGCTTATGATTCTAATAGGCTTTGGCAAAAACAACACGCTGCTTCGAGGGCTTGCCGCTATAGATGCAAGTGCCTTCTTCTTGCGGATTATCCAAAGGAATACAGCGAATAGTCGCTTTTGTTTCATTTTTGATAGCATTTTCAGTCTCGGCAGTGCCGTCCCAATGGGCATAAATAAAGCCACCATCTTTCTCGAGTATTTGCTTAAACTCTTCGTAAGAATCCACATAATGGGTATTTGCTTTTCTAAACTCGAGGGCTTTTTGGTATATATTTTCGTGAATTGCTTCGAGCTGTGCTTGTACATATTCGGTAAGTCCGTCGAGGCTATGCGAAGTTTTCTCGAAAGTATCGCGGCGTGCGACCTCTATTTGGTTATTTTCTAAGTCTCGCATACCGATAGCTAATCTCAAAGGCACACCTTTCATTTCCCATTCAGCAAATTTAAAACCAGGACGCTGCGTATCTCGCTTATCGTAGTGCACGGAAATGCCCGCTTTGCGCAAATCTTGCATAATTTCTTCCACGCGAGCGGAGATTTTTTCAAGGTCTTCATCGCTTCTATAAATCGGCACAATAACCACCTGCTTAGGCGCAAGGCGAGGAGGCAGTATCAGACCGCTGTCATCAGAATGAGCCATAATGAGCGCACCCATAAGGCGTGTACTTACGCCCCAAGATGTACCCCATACGTACTCAAGCTTTCCGTCTTTATCAGCAAACTTGACATCAAAAGCTTTGGCAAAATTTTGCCCAAGAAAGTGAGAAGTTCCAGCTTGCAAAGCTTTTCCGTCTTGCATCAACGCCTCTATGCAGTAGGTATCGAGCGCGCCAGCGAAGCGTTCGCTTTCGGTTTTTACGCCTTTGAGCACGGGAATTGCCAAATAATTTTCAGCAAAATCAGCATATACATCGAGCATTTGTTCGGTTTCGGCTACTGCTTCTTCTGCTGTGGCGTGTGCCGTATGTCCTTCTTGCCAAAGAAACTCCGCAGTGCGCAAAAAGAGCCGTGTGCGCATTTCCCAGCGCACTACATTTGCCCATTGATTGAGCAATAGCGGCAAATCGCGATAAGATTGAATCCAGTTGCGATACGAACTCCATATAATTGTTTCTGACGTGGGTCGGACAATGAGCTCCTCCTCGAGCTTGGCTTCTGGATCTACAACAACAGACTTACCATCTTCGCTTGCTTTGAGTCGGTAGTGCGTAACAACAGCACATTCCTTAGCAAATCCTTCGACGTGTGAAGCCTCTTTGCTCAAATAAGATTTAGGAATAAAAATTGGAAAATAGGCATTTTCGTGTCCTGTTTCTTTAAACATATCATCGAGTTTGCGCTGCATTTTTTCCCAGATAGCAAAACCATGGGGTTTGATAATCATACAGCCACGTACATCGGAGTTTTCGGCTAAATCAGCCTTTTTGACGAGTTCGTTATACCACAGAGAATAATCTTCGCTGCGCTTGGTTAGCGATTTTTTGCTCATATTTTAAGTTTTTGTATTTTTTGTCTGAAAAGTATTTTTTTGCAGAAAACACCTTCTCGATGAGCTGCTTCTACTTGCTTTTATTCAGCACGCTTCTATGCGATTTGCTTAGGTTACAAAGTTACAAACTTTTATGGATTTTTTTATCGATAAATTTCTTTTTACAGGGCATCTTCATAAAAAATAGGCTATATTCAAAAAAGCCTTAGAAATAACATTTCTGGCAGAAATATGATGGCTAAGGCTTAAAAACACTAAAATAAAACACAATGCTCTTCGCACGAATCATAAAAATAGGCAGAAAAAATCCGAAGCAATTATTTTTGATAGATGGCTTAGGCGCAGGGCTCTCTGCTTTCTTACTAGCTGTGGTTTTGGTCAGGCTTGAGCACATTTTTGGTATTCCGCCTGCGGCATTGTATTTTCTTGCCTTACTACCCTGTATGTTTGCAGCCTACGATTTTTATTGTTTTGCGAAAGCAAAAGCCCTAAATATTAGTTCTTTTTTGCAAGGAATTTCACTTATGAATATAGGCTATGTTGTTTTATCGATAGGGGTAGCCTTATATCACCATAGTGTTTTGACCTATTATGGTTGGCTTTATATCGCACTCGAGAGTGTGGTTGTCCTTTTTCTTGCAAGTATTCAGTACAGGGTAGCAAAGCAAATGTAAGCATCATTATTATTCTAATTTTTCGATAATAAGGCTTGATATTTTGTTGTGTAGCTTCCAGCCTACAAAATCGGTATCCTTAGTAAAAATCATATAAGGTCCGGTAAAGTCATCGCTATCAAATACAGTTATTTTGTACCCCTCTTCGAGCTTAAACGAACCCAAGCTATTATCTCCGATACGCAAATCAGCACAGCGATAACGACCTACACCTACCGATTGTGATGCACCCTGATATTTGGGTTTGTTAAATAGCGATACGCCTATGCCCAACTCTTCCTTTGTAGGCTGTGCCTTTCGGTTAGCTTCTTTAAAGTTATCAAAAGCTACCTGTTTGTTTTTTATCGCTCTTGCAGCCTCTTGATAAGCGGGGTCTTCTTTTTTATCTATAAAAAGTATTTTATGCTTACCCGCAAAGCTATCATAAGTATCCACTGGTTTTATATGATTTGAAGCATTGATATCCCCCAAAAAACTAAATTGTTTAATCTCGAGCCTACAGCCATAGTCTTTATAGCCTCCCTCTGCGGTAAGTCTTATCTCCTGACTTATCCTCAGGGCTATGCCTATACCTATGTATTTATATTTTTTAGAGTAACCTTTGGGGATGGTCTCACCGCTGCAAGCCTGACTACAATGAAGCAAAAATACATATTCGCCGCAATCTTCTGCCAGCTCGAGATAAGTCCTGTTCAGTGTTCGGGGGCTAATCGGCTTGTCTGGGTCTTGATAACTCCCCTGACCACCGCCACAGCTATTATTGCTGGGCATGATGGGATCGAGGTAAGGAAGTTTGCCTGTAAGCCCTGCAAGTCGTAAGCGTTGTTCTTGTGTTTTTCGGCTCGGGTTGTGCCTATTAATGAAGTCTGTATCAAGTCTTTCTAATTTTTTTTTATCTTTGTTGCGTTCACTTATATGTTGGGCGTGTAGCCAAGCCTCAACTTCTAAGGGTTTGAGGTGCTTAAAAGGATATAAGCCTTTCTCGGCTCTTTTTTCGTTGATAAAAAAGAAAATACAAGCGTGCAGGCGTTGATAATCGATGTGCGTCTCGATTTTTTCTTTAAAAGGAGCGTACTGACGGAAATTTTTGTGTGTAATGCTACCGTCATAATAATCTACATTAGAGGCTTGGGCTTTTGGCAATGCCGGACACAATACGGCAAAGCATAAGAGGAATACTATGTATTTCATACTCGATTTGATTTTGGAATTTTAAAACAAAAAACTAAACAAAACGACTTCACTAACACTAAGCTATACCTTAGTCAAGTGCTTGTGAATGAGTTTCTATGTATAAGTAGTTTGCCAACTCCAAAAGGTAAATACAAAAAAGCAGTTTTTTTGTATTTATAGGCTTTAGCATATTATGAGACTTGCTTCCTTTAAAATCATTGAAGCACTAACAGTGCTCAGAGGTGTACCTCAAGTTGGTAAATCGGCTTAGATAGTTTCAGAACTAACAGTTTTTCGAAAACTGTTAGTTCTGAAATTCAGCCGTAGATAGGCAGTATCGCCGTTTTGGGTGTCCTCACCAAACGCAAATAATAATGTAAACTAAATTTATGCAAGTACTTACTTGCTATTGTGTTTTCTGACGGCCTCGAGGTCAGTGATGCCAAGTTTTTCGGCAACTATAGCTTCATAATTATTTTTTTCGGTAAGATTCTTATCAGCGACTTCGTTGATTTTGGCAATTACCTTAAAAAAGTTTTCTAATTCTTGGGGCGAGACCTGTTCTTTGACTTGATTATTAAATGTTTTAACAGCCTGCCGTGCGGCTTCACGCCTTTTTCTGCCCTCTTCTGTCAAGCATATAATAACCTTTCTGCGATCGGCAGGTTCTTCTTTTCTAAAAATCAAATCATTCTCTTCCATGCTTTTGAGAATACGCGTAAGCGAACGCGCTTCCATGCCCATAAGCGGGGCTATTTTGGTAGCTAAAGAGCCTTTATCGGGATCGATATTCAGCAATACAAAGCCCGTAGAGTGTGTAATTCCATGGCTTGTACCTACCATATTATACATCTTAGCAATGGATAGCCAAGTGGCTTTTATAGCGAAATCAAGTGAGCGTTTGCGCTTTTCTTGATTATCTTGATTTTCTTGATTGAGCATATTAAACCTATATAATAAATGAACATTGTAGCAAAGTTATCAAAAAAATGATGCTTACATAATAAATGTAGGTATTTATTTGCAATAAAAGCACAAAAAATAGATTTCTCATTTTATATGGTATCGAATTTGTGTATATTTGAAAAGTTTATACCCCCTTCTTAGATTGCGCCAAGCGAGTTTGTAATGGGGTGTTTTATTTTATTGCTTTTAAATAACCCTCTAACAAAAAAAAATGCTACAAAATTTTATGACATATCACAGCACTATGCACCTGACGTTTTTTTCCTTTATGCTCGTACTGCTTTTTAGCTGTCAAGCTACAGCACAAATTAAAGTAAATAGTGTGGATACCACTATGGAAAGCGAAATTGAAAAAACAGTAAAAGCCTATCGCGACGGAACGCCCGCTGAAGAGGCTATTCAAAATCTTGCTGATTTTACTTTTGAGCTTTTTGTCAAAGACGGTAAGGCTGCATACGAAAAATGGAAAGATACAACACCTAAAAGACGTAAAAAAGGTTCTCAAAGTGCAAGCATAAGCTTTTCTGATGACAATAAATTTGTGGACTACTCACTGTATTACAATTATTTCAATTTAATTGTATCCTTAGCCGTACAAGAATATAGATTGGGCAATAATCAATACGACATTGAAAAAGAAACGGACAAAGATGTAATTAAAAAAATTGCCTCAGGTTGGTTCTGGTCGCATTTGAGCAGTACAGGGCACGTGCGTTAGATTGTAAAAAAATTGTATAAATCCTTTAGACATTATCACCTTAGCTATATAATATGTCTCTACGTGCTGTAAGCAGACGCTTAATTAAATTTTAGCACTAATAGTTCTGGCAGAACTATTAGTGCTAAAATTTAGTAATCTAAGAACGAAGCAGCTAAGTTCAGTAGATATCTTAGAGTTCAAAACCATTAGACTCTAAGCAATATTATTGCTAATGTGCTTGTACTGTTCCTAAACCAAGTATGGCTTTTTTTGCATGCACTTCTATCTCAAACTCATAGTTTTACTTTTGTTTTGCTTATTTAGCTTTGCCTTAGACCTTCTTCTCGGCTCGGTATGGATACCTTGGGAAGAGCTTTTTGCACTGTTAAAAGGCGAAGGTACTCCTACCAATAGACTTATTATCTTAGATTTTCGCTTACCTAAAGCACTCACGGCAGTGCTTGTTGGTGCAGGGCTTGCGCTTAGTGGCTTGCAGATGCAAACGCTTTTTGCCAATCCTTTAGCTGGTCCTTTTGTATTGGGCGTAAGTTCGGGGGCAAGTTTGGGCGTGGCTTCTTGGGTTATGGGTTTGAGTTATTGGCTGGGTATGTACTACGTTCCAGATTGGCAGCTGTTGCTTACAAGTATTGCGGGTGCACTTGCTGTTTTGTTTTTGATTATGCTGACGGCTTGGCGTTTACAAGATAATATGAGTTTGCTTATCGTAGGCTTAATGTTTGGTAGCGGTGCAAGTGCACTCGTAGGAATTTTACAGTATTTTAGCGATGCAGAAGCCATACAGCGGTATCTGCTTTGGACTATGGGCAACTTAGGCGACCTTACTTGGAAAAAACTCAGTCTGTTTTTTCCTGTTTGGCTGGCTGCTGTTATCGGTTCTTTTCTATTGCACAAACCCTTAGATGCCTTACTCTTAGGCGAGCGTTATGCTGAGAGTATGGGTGTGAATATTAACCGTATAAGGCTACAAATTATTTTAGTTAGTGGCGTATTGGCGGGTGCTATTACGGCTTTTTGCGGTCCGATAGGTTTTATAGGATTAGCCGTACCTCATTTTGCAAAATACTTTTTCAATACAGCCAATCACCGCAAACTGCTACCGCTTGTCTGCCTACTTGGTGCGGGTTTGATGCTCTGTTGCGACCTTATTTCACAGCTCCCCTTCTTAGAGCAAGTATTACCTATCAATGCCGTTACATCGCTTATCGGTGCGCCTGCCGTTATTTGGATTATTTGGAACAGAAGAGGAATTTGAAAATTGCTCTGTCAAGAAGCACTCACAGTGCTTTTAGTGCAGTCAGCAGACGTTTTAATAACTCAAGCGTAAATTTTTAGAAATAACATTTCTGGCAGAAATGTTATTTCTAAAAAATTTCCATATACCACGTACTTACTGCTTAGTACAGTCAAAGATATTAGATGGTTAGACTCAAAGCAGGGTTAGTGCTACAATGATTTAAAGCAAGCAGGTCTATTGTATGTAGTATGCTGCTTTCTACTAATTTATATCAAACACTTTACCGTATGCAATCATTTCTTCTTTGCCCGCTACATCAACTTTTACTCTACCCAAAGTGGGTTCGTTCGAGATAACCTTAGCCTTTGCCACGCCATTCATGCGCGTGATAATATTCACCTCGTCGCCCGCCTTATACTTTGCACTGCTAAGTGGCAACAGCATACATTGACTTTTATCCACTACACTCATTCTTGAGGCATAGCCCAAAATAAGCACTTTATCGCCATGTAGGGCAAGTACTGTAGCTGCCGTATTTCCATCTATCAAAACATTGCGTCCCGCGACAAAATCATCTTTTATGACCTGAAAACTATTAGGCTTGAGTTGATAATCTTGCTGCGCAACGAGTTTGTCTTTGTATTTAGCTGGATTTCCCCATTCTAAACCAAGGTATCTCACTATCGGTTCTTTAGGATTGCTATCATCAACGACTAAACCGCGCTCAAGACCAGATCCCGTTTGCCACCAAGTCAGTACAATATCACCTTTTTTAGCCTCCTGTCCCTTAGGGATAGGCACAAGTATATTATTAGCTACTCTTGCTTCGCTCATAGAAAACTTAACGAGTGAGGTTTTATCTCCTACTTCTTTAAGCTCCTGCACGTAATACAAAATAGTACCAGACTTTGTCGTATCGTATTTACGCAAAGCAGCTTCTGTCGGGCATAATACATAATCACCCGCTTCGGCATTAAGTTTGGCATCGGGCAGATCTACGCCATAGCCTAAATAATCAGGGGCGCTGGGCGTAGCATTTTCGGCTTCATTAGACGCATTGACTTCTTCTGTCGGTGTGTCGGTTTCTTCAGTCTTTTTCTTTTTGTCAGATTGGCAAGCCGCTAAAAAGAGAATTAAAAATACGAAAATCAGGTTCAATGTTTTAAAACTTTTCATGAATGTGTAAAATTAGGTTATCAATTTTAAAATCAAATATAATATCCCTTTATCTCACTAACACAAAAAAAGTAAACAGTAAGCCTTGTAGAAAAAATATATAATTTTGATTTTATCAAAATTATAGTAAAGCGCAAGGCTTTTCAAGCAATTTAAAACACAAAGCAAGCCAACAAAAAAATCAAGAATAACAGATATTTACGCCATGTTATTTTTGATTTTCAAAACTTTATGATTTGAACTTATGTTCTTTTTTGCGAGTTAGAGCAATTATTATTCAAACAAAAAAAGTAATAATTTTCTAAATGCAGAGTTTCTCTACATCTTTGTATTACAAAAAAGACATTTCTCCATTTCCAAAATTTAGCCATAATTCATGAAGATAAATTTGCACAATCGAGTCCCTTTTGAGAGCCGTCATCACGGTCAGAATCAAACAGATGTTCAAGAAATGCTGTCCATTATTGGTGTAGATAGCCTCGAGACACTGATTAATCAAACCGTTCCCCCAACTATTCGCCTTGAGCATAAGCTCGCGCTGCCCGAGTCAAAAAGTGAGTTTACGTTTTTGCAAAGCCTGCGTAAAGTAGCTGCCAAAAATCAAATTTTTACTTCCTACATAGGCATGGGATACTACGAAACCGTTACGCCCAATGTTATTTTACGTAATATCCTTGAAAATCCAGGCTGGTACACTGCCTATACGCCTTATCAAGCCGAAATTGCACAAGGTAGGTTAGAGGCTTTAATCAATTACCAAACTATGGTATCCGAGCTTTGTGGCATGGAACTCGCCAACGCCTCGCTTCTCGACGAAGCCACAGCCGCTGCTGAAGCTATGCGCCTCTTGCAAGCTACCGTAGCCAAAAGCCGCAAAAAAGCCGATGTATTTTTTGTATCGGATAAGTGCCACCCCCAAACGATTGCACTGTTGCAAAATAGAGCCGAACCCGTCGGCATTAAGCTCGAAATCGGTGATTATCAAAAACTCGATATCACAAGAAAAGACGTATTTGGTGTACTGATTCAATACCCCGATACCGAAGGAAATATCCAAAACCCCGAAGCCTTTATCGCCGCTGCCAACGAAGCCGAACTCAAAGTAGCCGTAGCGACAGACCTCTTGGCACTTACTCTACTCAAATCGCCCGGCGAAATGGGCGCAGAAGTTGTATTAGGTTCTGCCCAGCGATTAGGCGTTCCAATGGGATATGGCGGGCCGCACGCTGCTTTTTTTGCTACTAAAGAAGCGCACAAACGACACATTCCAGGGCGCATCATAGGCGTTACTAAAGATGCCGAAGGCAACCCCGCCTATCGCATGGCATTGCAAACCCGAGAGCAGCATATCAAACGCGAAAAAGCAACTTCTAATATTTGCACAGCGCAAGTACTGCTCGCTGTTATGGCAGGTGCTTATGCCGTGTATCACGGCGCTGATGGTATGCGCGATATTGCTTTGCGTTTGCACGGACTCGCACGCCTTACGGCGAAAGCCGCTACTGATTTAGGTTATAAAATCCTACACGAACAGTATTTTGATACCCTCAAAATGGATTTAGGTGAAGTTTCAAAAGAAAATTTGAAGCAAATTGCCGAAGCTCAAAAAGTCAATTTCCGTTATTACGAAAACGAAAATGCCATCGGTATTTCATTTGGTGAACCACACGAAATTGAGCAAGTAAACCAAATTATTGAAATTTTGGCAAAAGCCAAAAATAAAAAAACAATAACTTTGGATACTGAAAATGTGGATTTAGGCATAGAAACAGCATTGCAACGCACTTCGCCTTATATGCAACACCCCATTTTTGAAGACTACCGCACCGAGCACGAAATGTTACGCTATTTGAAGCGATTAGAAAATAAAGATATTTCGCTTGTTCATTCTATGATTTCTTTGGGCTCATGCACCATGAAACTCAATGCTACTGCCGAAATGATTCCTGTTACGTGGTCAGAGTTTGGGGCTATTCACCCTTTTGCACCTCAAAAACAAGCCGAAGGATATAGCGAAATTATTCAAGACCTCAAAAAATGGCTCTGCGAAGTTACAGGGTTTGCAGAAGTATCCTTGCAGCCTAACTCGGGAGCCCAAGGCGAGTATGCAGGACTAATGACTATCCGTGCATATCATTTAGATAGAGGAGATACGCATCGAAATATTGCACTTATTCCGTCATCAGCACACGGCACAAACCCCGCCAGCGCAGTAATGGCTGGTATGAAAGTCGTGATTGTAAAATGCGATGAACGTGGCAATATAGACCTCAAAGACCTCAAAGCTAAAGCAGAAAAGCATAGCGATAACCTCGCCGCTTTGATGGTAACTTACCCTTCAACGCACGGCGTTTTTGAAGAGTCTATTCAAGAAATCTGCCAAACTATTCACGATCATGGCGGAAAAGTCTATATGGACGGAGCAAATATGAATGCCCAAGTCGGGCTCACAAGCCCCGCACGCATCGGCGCAGATGTATGCCATTTAAACTTACACAAAACCTTCTGCATCCCGCACGGTGGTGGCGGTCCAGGTATGGGGCCTATCGGTGTTACAGCAGATTTAGCCCCTTACTTACCATCACACCCAGTGCTCAAAGTCGGTGGTGATAAGGGAATACTTCCTATTTCGGCTGCGCCTTATGGCAGTGCCTCGATTCTTTTGATTTCCTATGCCTATATCGCTATGATGGGGGGCGAAGGACTCACACGCGCTACAGAGCGAGCAATTTTGAATGCTAATTATATCAAAAGTCGTATAGAAGGGCATTTTCCTATATTATATTTGGGTAAAAATGGTTTCTCAGCGCATGAGTTTATTCTTGATTGCCGTGAGTTTAAGAAAACCGCTGGTATAGAAGTCGTAGATATTGCCAAGCGTTTAATGGACTATGGCTATCACGCCCCTACGGTTTCCTTCCCCGTGCCAGGCACAATGATGGTAGAACCTACCGAAAGCGAAAGCAAAGCCGAGCTCGACCGTTTTTGTGAAGCACTCATTCAGATACGTGCAGAAATTGCAGAAATTGAAAGCGGTAAAGCGAATGAAGAGAATAATGTCTTAAAAAATGCACCGCATACAGCTGCCTGCTTACTTACAGAAAATTGGACATTACCTTACACCCGTGAGCAAGCCGCTTATCCTCTCGAATGGGTACGAGTCCGCAAATATTGGGCACCCGTCCGCCGTGTAGATGATGCTTATGGCGATCGCAATTTGATGTGCAGCTGCCTGCCCGTAGAGGAGTACGAAGAAGAACAAGCCTTA